>JASJPN010000106.1:0-13805 GCA_031426635.1 Polaromonas sp. | reverse complement strand
CCGCAGACGTTATGTCAGCGCTGGTATGGCGGTCCTAGCGGCTGCCGCTGGGGTTTGGTGGCAGTCCCGAGACGACGTGGCGACACCACCCCGCGATGCGAGCCCAGCCGTCGCTGGTGACTTGTCCGATCTGTGGCGTCAGACCTTCGATACCCCGGCCGGGGGCCGATTAGCCATGCAATCACTGCGCGGCAAACCCTTGCTGATCAATTTTTGGGCCACGTGGTGTCCGCCTTGTGTGGATGAACTTCCCTTATTGGAGCGCTTTTACAACGAAAACAAGGCCAACGGTACGCAAATTGTTGGATTAGCTGCTGATAAACCGGCGTTTGTTCGGGCATTTTTGCAAAAAATGCCACTCTCTTTTCCCTTGGGGTTGGTGGGCTTGCCCGGTATTGCGCTGAGCAAGTCTTGGGGCAACCTCTCTGGTGGTTTGCCGTTTTCCGTCATGCTGTCGGCTGATGGCTCGGTGATGCAACGTAAAATGGGCCAACTCAGCGAGGATGATTTGCGCCGGTGGGCGGGCCTGAAATAAATTTTGAGTCGATTTTGGTGACGGTTTACCCAGCTGAATCACACTTATTCCTCAAAAAATACCGCAAATTAATTCACATTTAACCGAAGAAAACGTAATTTAGACTCAAATTGATGTAAATTCCGCACTTCTTTGAAAAATATCACATACTTGGCTAGGGAGCACTCATGGACTTACGAAAACTAAAAACACTGATTGACTTGGTATCCGACTCCAACGTGACCGAGCTTGAAATCACCGAAGCCGAAGGCACGGTGCGCATTGTCAAAGGCTCGGGTACTGTGCAATATGCACAGAATTATGCGCCAGCTCCGCATATGCAACCCATGCAAGCAGCGCCTGTGCAGATGGCGATGGCGCCCGCATCAGCCGTTGAAGCAGCGTCTATTTCAGCCGCCGCAGCCACGCCAGCCGGTCACATCGTGAAGTCGCCGATGGTCGGCACGTTCTACCGTTCTGCCAGTCCAGGCGCGAAGTCTTTTGTTGAAATTGGCGATGTTGTCAAAATCGGCGACACCGTTTGCATCATTGAGGCCATGAAAATTTTGAACGAAATCGAAGCCGACATGTCGGGCACGGTGTCGCAAATTTTGTGTGACAACGGCCAGGCGGTTGAGTACGGGCAACCCATGCTGGTGATTGTTTAAAAGACACTTTCAGATCCATCCCACATGTTCAAAAAAATATTAATAGCCAATCGTGGTGAAATTGCGCTGCGCATCCAGCGCGCCTGCCGTGAGCTGGGTGTCCAGGCGGTGATGGTCTATTCCGAAGCCGACCGTGAGGCCAAATACATCAAGCTGGCCGATGAAGCGGTGTGCATTGGCCCCGCACCTTCCGCCCAAAGTTACCTCAACATGCCGGCCATTATTTCGGCGGCTGAAGTCACCGATGCTGAAGCAATTCACCCTGGTTACGGCTTTTTGAGCGAGAACGCCAATTTTGCCGAGCGCGTGGAGAAAAGCGGTTTCCAATTCATCGGCCCGACGGCCGAGTCCATCCGCATCATGGGTGACAAGGTATCGGCCAAACAAGCCATGATCAAAGCGGGCGTGCCCTGCGTGCCCGGCTCGGAAGGTGAATTGCCAGACGACCCGGCGATGATTCGGCGCATTGCCAAATCAGTCGGCTACCCCGTCATCATCAAGGCCGCAGGCGGCGGCGGCGGGCGCGGCATGCGGGTGGTGCACACCGAAGCGGCACTGATCAACGCCGTACAAATGACCAAGGCCGAAGCCGGTGCAGCGTTTGGCAATCCAGCGGTGTACATGGAGAAGTTCCTGCAAAACCCACGCCATATTGAAATCCAGATTCTGGCCGACAAACACAAAAATGCCGTGTATTTGGGCGAGCGCGATTGCTCCATGCAGCGCCGGCATCAAAAAATCATCGAAGAGGCGCCGGCACCCGGTATTGCCCGCAAGCTGATTGAACGCATCGGCGAGCGCTGCGTCGCTGCCTGCAAAAAAATCGGCTACCGCGGCGCCGGTACGTTTGAGTTTTTGTACGAAGACGGCGAGTTTTACTTTATTGAGATGAACACCCGCGTGCAGGTCGAGCACCCCATCACCGAAATGGTCACCGGCATCGACATTGTGAAGACGCAAATCATGGTGGCGGCCGGCGAAAAGCTGCCCTTTACGCAACGCCAGATTGGGATGCGCGGTCACGCCATCGAGTGCCGCATCAACGCTGAAGACCCGTATAAATTCACGCCGTCTCCTGGCCGCATCAACATGTGGCATGCGCCCGGTGGCCCAGGTGTTCGCGTGGACACGCACATCTACACCAACTATTTTGTGCCGCCCAATTACGACTCGATGATTGGCAAAATCATCACCCACGGCGACACGCGCGAACAAGCGCTGGCACGTATGCGCACCGCCCTGGCTGAGACGCTGGTCGAAGGCATCAACACCAACATTGCGCTGCACCGTGATTTGATGGTGGACGCCAAGTTCATGGCGGGCGGCACCAACATTCATTACCTTGAAGAGTGGTTGTTGCAACACAAGCGCTGAGCCCCCATTGAAACCCATATTTGAACTCAAAATCATGTGCCCCGAGGCACACATCGACGAGCTGAGCGAAGCCTTGGATGCGCTCGACGCACTCAGCGTGTCGGTCGAAGACGCCGATGCCCAGACCGATGCCGAGCAAGCCTTGTTTGGCGAGCCCGGCATGCCGCCGCCCAAAGAAGGCTGGCAGCGCAGCCGCGTCATCGCCTTGTTCAGCACCGAGCCCCAGGCGCGCGAGGCGGCACAGCTGCTGGCAGCCCAGGACTTTTTTGCGGCATGCGCCCTCTTGGGCGTGGTTGCCGTGCCTGATCAAGACTGGGTGCGGCTCACGCAGTCGCAGTTTGCGCCGGTGGACATCACGCCCGAGTTCTGGATTGTGCCAACCTGGCACGAGCCCCCCGCACAGGCCAAACAAATCATCCGGCTCGACCCCGGCCTGGCGTTTGGGACGGGGACGCACCCAACCACACGCATGTGTCTGAGATGGGTGGCGGGTCAACATGAGGCGGCCGTCAAGTTCAAACGGGTATTGGATTACGGTTGCGGTTCGGGTATTTTGGCGATTGGCACAGCCAAGTTTGGTGCGGTGGATATTGATGCGGTGGACATTGACCCGGCGGCGGTTGAATCCACACTTTTAAATGCTGAAGCCAATCATGTCGTACTGAATGCAGGCCTGCCAGAGACGGCAAGCGGTCACTATCACACCGTGTTGGCAAATATTTTGGCAACACCGCTCAAGGTGTTGGCACCGCTGCTGTGCGCGCGTGTCGCACCTGGCGGCTCGCTGGTGCTGGCCGGCATTTTAGAGCGTCAGGCCGATGAACTTAAAGCTGCTTATGCGCCGTACTGCCAACTGGTTGTGTCGGACAGCGAAGATGGCTGGATCTTAATGACGGCCACGCTCTGACGGGGCGGGGGCTCACCCTACAATCACTCGGTCATGAGCCTCAACACACGTTGCCCAGCCTGCGATACGGTTTTCAAAGTCGTGCCCGACCAACTCAAAGTATCGAGTGGCTGGGTGCGCTGTGGCCGCTGTGCAGAGGTCTTTGATGCAGCAACGCATATGCTCCCGGCTGTTGCGCCGGCAAGCACGCAGCTTGCCGAATCGGCACGTGATACTCAACCTTTACCAGCCCCCCCAGCCCGCACGCGCACGACCATCCCAATGGTTGCTGCGACCCTGGTTGCCAAGATCAATAGGGATGAGGTGCCCGAACTGTCTTTTGTACGCCATGCAAAAAACATGGCATTTTGGCAGCAAACGCATGTGGTTCGAAGCCTGCTGGCCATGTTGCTAGGCTTAATCGCTGTGTTGGCGTTTCAGGTGGTCCTGGATCAACGAAACCAACTCGCTGCCAGGCACCCAAGTTTGCAACCGGCCCTGGCTGGTTTTTGCACCCTCCTGGGCTGCGTGATTGAGCCCGTCAAGCAACTCGATGCCCTCAAGATTGAGAGTTCGAGCTTCCAGAAAATTCGAGAATCGGCACAAGGTGATACGTTTACTCTCAAGGTGACGCTCAAAAACAGTGCCACACAGCCTTTGGCCGCACCTGCGCTGGAACTGACTTTGACCGATGCCAATGACAAACCCGTGATGAGACGCGTGCTGCTGGCCAGTGAACTGGGGTTTCAGGGTAAAACGCTTGCGGCTCAGGGCGAATGGCATGGCGCATTGTCCATTTTTGTCGCTTCAAATCTGCTTCAAAAACGTGAGCAAGCCTTGGTCACTGGGTATCGTGTGTTGGTTTTTTACCCTTGATGCCTTGGTCCTGGTTGATCCTTCTTGCCTGACACATCTCATCGCTTCCTTTTCCTCTCCTATCTCTTTTATCTTTTTTATCTAACCCGAGTACTTTATGGCAGCAATCATTTGTGGCTCTTTGGCCTTTGACAGTATCATGAATTTTGGCGGTCGCTTTTCCGATCAAATCCTCCCGGATCAGTTGCACAATCTCAATGTTTCCTTTTTTGTGCCCACCTTGCGCCGTGAATTTGGTGGCTGTGCAGGCAACATAGCCTACGCACTTAAGCAATTGGGTGGCACACCGCTGATCATGGCCACCGTCGGCAACGATGGTGCGGACTACACCAAGCGCATTGATGCACTCGGCATGAGCACCGAGTTTGTACGCGTGGTGGATGACACCTACACCGCACAAGCCATGATCATGACCGATCACGACAACAACCAAATCACCGCCTTCCACCCAGGCGCCATGATGCAGGCGCACATCACGCAGGTCGTGCCACACGTTGACACCAAACTGGGTATTGTGTCACCCGATGGGCGTGACGCCATGCTGCAACACGCGGAGCAATTCAAAGCGGCAGGCATTCCCTTCGTCTTCGACCCGGGTCAAGGCTTGCCAATGTTTGATGGCCAAGAATTGACGCACTTTATTGAGTTGGCCAGTTGGGTCGCCGTCAACGACTACGAAGGCAAAATGTTGTCTGACCGTACGGGCCTGTCCAGCGCAGACCTCTCACGCAAAGTGCTAGGACTGGTTGTCACATTAGGCGAACAGGGCTGTGAAGTGTGGGTAGACGGCACAAAAACAGTGGTCGCACCTGTGCTGGCCAGCTCGGTGGTTGACCCTACCGGTTGTGGTGATGCTTTCCGTGGCGCACTGCTGTTTGGTTTGGAAAAAGGGTGGCCGCTGGAGCGTTGTGCCAAGCTAGGCAACCAACTCGGCGCACTCAAAATTGCACAGCGCGGCGGTCAGAATTACAGCGTAAATATAACCGAATTAAGTCTCTAGCCGGCATGAATTGTGCCTGGACAGCTATTTATTTAATAGCAAAATAAAAGCCCGACATCTTGCGATATCGGGCTGTAAGCTCAAACCACATGAAGCGCCTGGCTTAAGATTTAACCCAAGCCTTGACTCGAAGCAGTTTGTCGCTGATGCCTCAGGGCTTCTTAGCCATTGGGAAAGGCCAAGCCGCCTGCGGGTTCAGTGTAGTCTGAGCTGCTGGGACGGGCGCTGCTGGGGCAGGTTTGGCAGCGGGTGTTTTCGCGGCTTTCTTAGCAGGCGCTTTGGCGGCTTTTTTGGCAGGCGCTTTGGCGGCAGCTTTTTTGGCCGGTGCTTTTTTAGCGACCGCCTTTTTAGCCACTGCTTTTTTGGCAGGCGCTTTACTGGCTACCGCTTTTTTAGCCGGTGCTTTTTTGGCGACGACTTTTTTCGCTGGCGCTTTCTTGGCCACTACTTTTTTAGCAGGGGCTTTCTTCGCTGGGGCTTTTTTAGCCACGACTTTTTTCGCCGGTGCTTTCGTAGCTACTACTTTTTTAGCAGGAGCTTTCTTCGCTGGGGCCTTTTTTGGGGCCGCTTTTTTCGCAGTTGCCATTTTATTCTCCTTGATCACATTGTAAAGAGCACTTTATGCTTTTTTTTATGCATAAAGCGATTCATGGTGTTGCGCCACGCGATGCGCGCGCAGCACCATAAACAGGGTCTGCACACAGCATGTCAGGCTCTGCGGCCCACTCTTTGCTGCGTACATATTTCAAAGTCATGTTTGTTTTTTATTTCACGCATTTCAAATCAATCCCAGGATAGCGCACCACCCGATTGGTACTCGATCACACGGGTTTCAAAGAAGTTGCGCTCCTTCTTCAAGTCAATCATTTCACTCATCCATGGAAAGGGGTTTTCTTCGTTCGGAAAAAGTGTTTCCAAACCGATTTGCACCGCACGCCGGTTGGCAATATAGCGCAAGTAGCCTTTGAACATGGAGGCATTCATCCCGAGCACGCCGCGCGGCATGGTGTCTTCGGCGTAGCGGTATTCCAGTTCAACCGCTTTGTGGAACAAGGCTTTGATCTCCGCTTTAAATTCAGGTGTCCACAGATCCGGGTTTTCCAGCTTGAGCTGGTTGATCAAGTCGATGCCGAAATTACAATGCATGGATTCATCGCGAAGGATGTACTGGTACTGCTCTGCGGCACCTGTCATTTTATTTTGCCGCCCCAAAGCCAAAATTTGCGTGAAGCCCACATAGAAGAACAGGCCCTCCATCAAGCAAGCAAAGACTATCAACGATTTGAGCAGGGTTTGATCAGCTTCGTGCGTCCCAGTTTTGAACAGCGGGTCGCTGATAGCCTCAATGAAAGGAATCAAAAACTGATCTTTGTCGCGAATGGATTGCACTTCATTGTAGGCATTGAAAATCTCGGCCTCGTCCAGCCCCAGCGACTCCGTGATGTACTGGTAGGCATGCGTGTGGATGGCTTCCTCAAACGCCTGGCGCAGCAAAAACTGACGGCATTCGGGTGCCGTGATGTGACGGTAGGTGCCCAAAACGATGTTGTTGGCGGCCAGCGAATCAGCGGTCACAAAAAAGCCCAGATTGCGCTTGACCAAACGACGCTCGTCTTCCGTCAAGCCATTGGGACTTTTCCACAAGGCGATGTCACGTGTCATGTTGACTTCTTGTGGCATCCAGTGGTTAGCGCAGGTGGCGAGGTATTTTTCCCACGCCCATTTGTATTTGAAGGGCACCAACTGATTGACATCGGTTTTGCCGTTGATGATGCGTTTGTCAGCCGCATTGATGCGTTGATGTGTAGGCGGGATAGATGCCACCAACTTTTGCGCGACAGCCTCAGATGTCGCCGGCAATGACGGCGCTGCGGTCGCAGAAAAAAGAGGACGCTCATCCAAGTGGTCTCTTGGCAAACCACGGTTGGGTTCAGGCGACAGTGAGGGCTTAACTTCTTCGTCCCAGGTGAGCATATTTGTTCCAGTGTTCGAATTATGAAAGCAGTCTAAAAAAAATGAAAGGGTTCATTTCATTTGCTGCTTGATTGTGTTGCACATTTGCACTCACAAGATGCACGCGAATCAATCACGTGCGTCTTTTGTTATTGGCATGACTCGCATGTCGGGTCATCTACACCGCAAAATTTAATGTCAGTTGCCGGCATGCTGCTGAGTTGCATTTGCGCGGCGGCGGCGGCATCAAGTGCACTCATTGCTTTTGCTGTTGCGCCATCGCCCCCTGAAGACACCGCATTCATGCGACCATTCATGACGGTTGATTTTTCTGCATGCGTCGCGCCCACGGTGCGCAGGTAGTAGGTGGTTTTAAGGCCACGCAACCAGGCCAACTTGTAGGTATCGTCCAACTTTTTACCAGAAACACCCGCCATGTAGATGTTGAGCGACTGCGCTTGGTCAATCCACTTTTGACGCCGCGATGCGGCCTCCACAATCCAGTGCGTTTCAACTTCAAACGCGGTGGAGTACAAGGCCTTGATGTCTTGCGGCACACGGTCAATCGGACGCAGTGAACCATCGTAGTGTTTCAGGTCGACCACCATCACGTCGTCCCACAAACCCAGGCGCTTGAGGTCATGCACCAAACGGCCGTTGATGACGGTGAATTCGCCCGACAAATTGGACTTGACCGACAAGTTGCCAAAACACGGCTCAATGCACGCGTCCACGCCGATGATGTTGGAAATGGTGGCAGTAGGTGCAATGGCGACGCAGTTGGAGTTGCGCATGCCGTCCTTGGCGATTTTGTTGCGCAAGGCATCCCAGTCCATCGTCGATGAACGATCAACTTCCACGTAGCCACCGCGCTCTTCGGCGAGCATATCCAGGGTATCCAACGGCAAGATGCCTTTGTCCCAGAGTGAGCCCTTGAAGGTAGCGTAGCTGCCGCGCTCTTTGGCCAAATCGCTGGAAGCCCAATAAGCGTAGTAGCAAATAGCTTCCATCGACGTGTCAGCAAACTCCACGGCCGCTTGACTGGCGTAGGGAAGTCGCATCTCATACAAACAGTCCTGGAACGCCATCAACCCCAAGCCCACCGGGCGGTGCTTCAAATTGGAGTCACGTGCTTTTTTGACGGCGTAGTAGTTGATGTCGATCACATTGTCCAGCATGCGCATCGCGGTGGTGATGGTTTTTTTCAGTTTGACGTGGTCCAGCACCTTCGCGCCACTGCTGTCGTCTTTCAAATGCTGCATCAAGTTGACGGAACCCAAATTACACACGGCCGTTTCAGTGTCGCTGGTGTTCAGGGTGATCTCTGTACACAAATTGCTTGAGTGCACCACGCCAGCATGTTGCTGTGGCGAGCGGATATTGCACGCATCTTTGAACGTGATCCAGGGATGGCCGGTTTCAAACAACATGGTGAGCATCTTGCGCCACATGTCTGCGGCTTGCACGGTGCGCGACGGTGCAATCTCGCCGCGCGCAGCCTGAGCCTCATAGGCAACATAAGCTTTTTCAAAGTCGCGGCCAAATTTGTCATGCAAATCGGGCACATCGTTCGGTGAAAACAGCGTCCACTCGCCCTTTTCCATCACGCGGCGCATGAAGAGGTCAGGAATCCAGTTGGCGGTGTTCATGTCGTGCGTGCGACGGCGGTCATCGCCGGTGTTCTTGCGCAGCTCCAGGAACTCTTCCATGTCCAAATGCCAGGTCTCAAGGTAAGCGCACACCGCGCCCTTGCGTTTGCCGCCCTGGTTCACGGCCACAGCGGTATCGTTAACCACCTTGAGGAAAGGCACCACGCCTTGTGACTCGCCATTGGTGCCCTTGATGTGCGCGCCCAAAGCGCGCACGCGCGTCCAGTCGTTGCCCAAACCGCCGGCAAACTTGGACAGCAAGGCGTTTTCTTTGATCAACTCGTAAATGCCGTCCAGGTCGTCAGGCACGGTGGACAGGTAGCAGGACGACAGCTGTGAACGGCGCGTACCGCTGTTGAACAGTGTCGGCGTGCTGGACATGAAGTCAAACGACGACAAGACTTCGTAAAACTCGATGGCCCGCGCTTCACGATCAGCTTCTTGCAGTGCCAAGCCCATGGCCACGCGCATGAAGAAAGCCTGCGGCAGCTCGATGCGGGTTTTGCGGACGTGCAAAAAGTAGCGGTCATACAGGGTTTGCAGGCCCAAATAGTCAAACTTCAAATCTTGCTCGGGTTTGAGCGCTGCGCCCAAACGCTTCAAGTCAAACTCCAACAGTTTTTCATCCAGCAACTCGTTGTCCACGCCTTTTTGAATGAACTGCGGGAAATACGCCGCATAACGCACCGTCATGTCTTCGTGCGGCACTTCACCACCCAGCACTTCACGGCGAATGGTGTGCAAGAGCAAACGCGCTGTGGCATACGAATAATCCGGGTCGCTTTCAATCAAGGTGCGGGTCGCCATGATGGAGGCTTTATAGACCTCGTCAATCGGCACGCCATCGTACAAATTGCGCAGCGTTTCAGCCAGGATAGGCGCGGCCTGGATGTCTTTGCCCAAACCGGCACAGGCGGACTCGATCAAACCATTGAGTTGGCGCATATTCAGGGCGACGCGCTTGCCACCATCGATGACGTGCAGGACGGGCGCGGGCGGTGCGTCTTGCGCGACCTCTTTGGCGCGCTCTTGCGTGCGCTTTTCGCGATACAAAACATAGGCACGGGCCACTTCGTGGTGACCGCCGCGCATCAAGCCCAACTCAACCTGGTCTTGTACGTCTTCAATATGAAAGGTGCCGCCGCCAGGCCTTGAGCGCATCAAAGCGCGAATCACTGTTTGCGTGAGTCCATCGACCGTGTCGCGCACGCTGGCTGATGCTGCGCCTTGCGTGCCATGCACGGCCAGGAACGCCTTCATCACGGCCACCGCAATTTTGCTGGGCTCAAACGGCACCACAGCACCATTACGGCGAATGATTTGGTAATGATCCAGCGTTTGGGTTTGGCTGACGCTGCTGTCAGCGCGGTCTGCGCCAGACGCTGCGGTCATGGATGGAAGGGGGGCCGGGTTGCCTACAGGAAGGGCTACGGGCGTTGCGATCAATGCTTGCTGCATGTGGGTTTTCTCCTCTGTCTCAATCGGTGTTATGGGGGTGACTGCTGACCTAAAGTCGTTATAACCTGCATTGCTATTACTTGCGTTGCTATTACATTTACGTCGTTGCTGAATACGGATTCAAATCTCAAGTGTGAAATCGTGAAAACACTATATCTGGGGTATGAGCACTATACCAACCACTACAGGTAGCGTACGCCAAGCGGTTTCAGTTTACATCAAAAATATGCGCATGCGCATATTTTTACGCTCTTTTCATGAATAACGTCGGATCAAGCGTACCCAATGCGCGCAGCAACTGACCCCAGTCAAAACCTGCACCGGGATCAACCTTGCGGCCTGACGCAATGTGCTCATGACCGGCCATATGCGCGATGGGATACGCTTGTTGCAGTGCGGCACAAACACTGATCAAGGTATCGTATTGCGCCACGTCAAACGTGTCGCCCTCCAAACCCTCCAGTTCAATGCCGACCGAATAGTCGTTGCAGTTGTCGCGTCCAAGGTGGCTGGACTGGCCCGCATGCCATGCGCGGTCTTGGCAACTGACAAACTGCCAGAGTTCGCCATTGCGACGAATATAAAAGTGCGCCGACACTTCCATGCCTCGAATGGTGTCGAAATACGGGTGCGCATCCCAGTCCAGGGTGTTGCAAAAGAGTTGCTGCACCTCGTCACCTCCGTATTGACCGGGCGGCAGGCTGATGGCGTGAATCACAATCAAATCGATCGGCACACCATCAGGACGCTGGCCGAAATTGGGGGAATCTAGCCGACGCGCAAATCGGTACCAGCCGTTTTGCCACAGGGACAGCGGGGTGGTGTCCGTCGCCTCCATCTTGAACTAGCCCGCTTTCACACCCAACTGACGGTGCTCGGTGCTGCAAAACCACATCGGGTGCGCGGCATCTGCGTCAGGTGCTGCCAAAGCCTCGGTTTGCGGCAAATGCAGGCCGCAATGCGCGCAGGACACCATGATTTGCTGAGTTTTGTCCGCCCCCCTGGATGGCGACATGCCACCTGATTTACCCATTTGAGCATTGACGCGATTGTTGCGCCAAATCCAGACACCCACAAAAACCACGCCCAAAACCAGCAGATATTTCATACGCGCCCCAAAATCACTTCTAAAACGAAGCGAGAACCCACATAGGCTGCCAACAGCAGCCCAGAGCCCGCATACAACACCCGTACTGCGGTGCGACCGCGCCAGCCAAATTTGGCACGTCCTACCAACAACACTGCAAAAGCGCCCCAAGCGAGCACGGAGAAAATGGTTTTGTGATCCCACTTCCAGGCTTTGCCTGCACCATACAGCGTTTCACTGAACAACCAACCAGCCAAGAGTGTGGCTGTCAACAGCACAAACCCCCCCGTCACGAAGCGAAACGTCAAGCGCTCCAAGGTCAGCAAGGGCAGACCACTTTGGGCGTTTGAGGTCAGCCTTGGTGCCAGCCGCATTTGCGCCTCGGCGCGCATCATCAGCCACGCATGCACCACGGCGGCGGCAAACAAGCCATAGGACGCCAGCCCCAAAGCCCAGTGCAGCGGCAACCACGGCGAAGCCGCGCTGTGCAAGGCTTGACCTGGAAACACCAAAGCCAGTAGCACCGCCACGGCCCCCAGCCCCGCAAACGCCCAGACCGCCTGTAATTTGGGGTACATACGGCTCTCAATCGCATACACCGTCAGCACCAGCCATGCCGTGACGGACAAAGCCGGCGCAAAGCCAAAACGTGGCGTATCCCCCAGCAAACTCCACAGCACCGCCAGGCCATGCAAGGCCCAAGCAACCCACAGCAGACGCCGCGTTGTCGCTGTGCTGAAGCGATCACCTGCCGCCGAGGGGGCCGCATACGCCGCAGCAGCGCCCACACCTAGAAACAAACTAGTTGCAGAGTAAGCCGTGAAAGATGCAGCGGAGGCTAAAATCATGACTAGAGTTTAGCCGCTCACGTGAGTCTCCGCCCGATTCCCGCTTAATTTTCCTCGTCTCATCCTTACCTCATTTACCTAACGCTGCCCACGGCAGCACTGCAACCAACTATGGCTTCCGCTCTCACCGACAAACTCTCGCTCCTGGTTAAACAAATGCGCGGCCAGGCCCGTATGACCGAGTCCAACGTGCAAGACATGCTGCGCGAGGTGCGCCTGGCCCTGCTGGAGGCCGATGTGGCCCTGCCGGTGGTGCGCGACTTCATTGCGCGGGTCAAGGAAAAGGCCATGGGGCAAGAAGTGGTGGGTTCGCTCAGCCCCGGCCAGGCACTGGTCGCCGTGGTCAACCGCGAACTGGTCGCCACCATGGCAGGCAACGACATTGGCAGCTCAACAGTGAGCGAACTCAACCTCGCCGCCCAGCCCCCAGCAGTGATTTTGATGGCCGGCTTGCAGGGGGCGGGTAAAACCACCACCACAGCAAAGCTAGCCAAGCACCTGATAGAAAAGCGCAAAAAGAAGGTGCTGACGGTGTCTGGCGACGTGTATCGCCCAGCCGCGATTGAACAGCTCAAAACCGTCACCGCCCAAGCCGGGGCCGAGTGGTTCCCCAGCCGTGCCGATCAACTACCGGTCGATATCGCCATCGCCGCACTGGATTACGCTAAAAAGCACCATTTTGATGTGCTGTTGGTCGACACCGCCGGCCGTTTGGGCATCGACGAGGTGCTGATGAAGGAGATCCGCGAACTGCATGCGGTGCTGAACCCGATTGAAACCCTGTTTGTGGTTGACGCCATGCAGGGTCAGGACGCCATCAACACCGCCAAGGCCTTCAAGGACGCGCTGCCGCTCACCGGTATTATTTTGACCAAGCTGGACGGTGACTCGCGCGGTGGCGCGGCGCTGTCGGTGCGTCACATCACCGGTGCGCCGATCAAGTTCGCGGGTACCTCTGAAAAACTCGACGGCCTGGAAGTGTTTGACGCCGAGCGCCACGCGGGCCGGGTCTTGGGCATGGGCGACATTTTGGCGCTGGTCGAGCAAGTCACCTCGGGCGTGGACGTGGCGGCTGCGCAAAAACTGGCCGCCAAGGTCAAAAGCGGTGCCGGTTTCGACCTGAACGACTTTTTGAGCCAACTGCAGCAAATGAAGCAAATGGGCGGTTTGGCCAGCATGATGGAAAAACTACCCGCACAAATGGCCGCCAAAGCCGGTCAGGTGGACATGGGCAAGGCCGAGAAAGACATGCGCCGCAAAGAAGGCATCATCCTCAGCATGACCCCGCTGGAGCGCCGCAAACCCGAGCTGATCAAAGCCACCCGCAAACGCCGCATCGCCGCCGGTGCCGGTGTGCAGGTGCAGGAAGTGAACCGCATGCTCAATGAATTTGAGCAAATGCAGGGCATGATGAAGAAAATGAGCGGCGGCGGGATGATGAAGATGATAAAAAAGATGGGCGGCATGAAGGGCATGCCGAAGATGCCGTTTT
>JASJPN010000105.1:0-2700 GCA_031426635.1 Polaromonas sp. | reverse complement strand
CCCCCCTAAAAAAGCCAGGAGGGTCGAGCGACTCCACCGTCTGTGGCGCGAAAAACTGCCGGTCGGGAAAGGCAATCCCACCGCATGTCGGGCTTGCTTCACACGCTGTTTTAATAGTTTTCGCGCTGGATCAGACAGCCAGGCGTTGGCGAAGATGGCATCAATGGCGACATATTGATCGCTTTTAAGCAGCCTGTTGGAGAAAACATGACCCAGGCTGACCTCTTGCGGCAGACCCACCACCGTGGTTGTGAAATAGTCGTTTAGGCGTGACTCTTCCCCAGCTGAGGTTTTAGTTAGTGTGGCCATATCGAATAACGTGCGGTTTTTAAGGATGTCAGAAAAATGAGGTTGATATGACGGAGGAGACAAGCGCTAAGTGTATGTCAGGAATGGGCATTTTCTAGCGGAATCAAGCCTGAGAGCGGATGCGCGTGCCCCGGCCACGGACTGCTGAAAAAAGGTGTCACCATCTCCGCGGTGACCTCTTCAACGCGCGCTGGCTGCCACTGGGGCCGATGGTCTTTGTCAACCACCAGCGCGCGTATACCTTCGACCGTTTCACTGGTCGTGCCATGCCGCCCCAAGTGCGCGGTATGAAAGCAGTGCCGCACGAGGCCCCGCTCCATCTGTAAATCTTGCGCCAAAGTCATCTGACGACCACGACGGATTTGTTCTAGCACCACATGCAACATGAGTGGCGAACGGCTGCGCAGTGTTTGCGCCGTCTGCTGCGCCCAAGCATCCGTTGACGTCTCCAGCGCCTGAACGATGGCGGCAACGGTCGGGAGTGAAAAATAATGGTTAATTATGGCTATAGCCGGCGTATTACATGACTTTTCAGCTATTAGTTTAGGAGTGGATTGAGCCTTTGAGACAGCAGCGCCACCGGTCGAGGCCAATTCCTGCCAGAGCGTAGGCAGCATCGATGCGGCCATTTTCAGGTCAGCCAGGCCGTAGTTGATAGCCGCATCTGCATCAATGACCGTGCCTGTCAGCGCCAGATACTCACCAACAAAGCCGGGGCAGCGACTCAAAAAATAACCACCACCAACGTCTGGAAACAAGCCAATGCCGGTTTCTGGCATCGCCATTTTGGTGCGCTCGGTCACAATGCGCAGACTGGCGCCTTGCGAAATCCCCATGCCGCCGCCCATCACAATGCCATCCATCAAGGCGATGTAAGGCTTGGGATAGTTCGCAATCAAGTGGTTGAGGCGATATTCCTCGGTAAAAAAGTCTTCCAGTTCAGGGTTACCAGCCAGTGCGGCCTGATGGAAAAAGCGAATATCGCCGCCTGCGCAAAAGCTGCCAAAAGCCATTTCAGAGCCATCGGCTGCCGGTTTGCTCATGCCGCGAATGGCGACCGCCTGAATGGCTTGACTGTCTTGCCATTCAAGCAGTTGTGCCGTGATGGTGCGAATCATGGCTAAATTCAACGCATTCAGGGCTTTGGGGCGGTTCAGGCTGATAAAACCCGTCTGTCCTCTGACTTCAGTGCGTACTTCACATAAAACTGCATGTTGCATATCGAGCATGATCAACTCCCTCTCCGTCCTAAATAACCCGTTTTCGCGCTCGCTCGCGCACGCCCAGCCACTCATTGAAGAACAGTGCACCAATCACCAGGCTACCACCCATCAGTACAGAAGAGCCTGGTGCTTCATTGGCACCCAGCCAAGCCAGCGCGATGCCAAAGATCACCTCCAGCAACGCCAGCAAAGAGACTTCAGGGGCAGTGAGAAAGCGGGCACAGACCACCGACAAGGTGCAGGGTATGGCCAGTTGTACCAAACCCAGTGTTGCAAGCAAACCGAGGTCATGTGCGGAGGCTTGGAATGGAAAAGACAAGGGCAACGTGACCACGCTGGAGATGAAGGCGCCAACCAGCACCGCAGGAACCAGGTCCACATCATGCCCCTGCGCGTGCGAATGCTGCACCACGGTCCAGTTCACCGCACCCGCTAGTGGTACACACAAGGCAACCAGCATACCTGTCAACTGCCCGGGTTCACCAAGGCTGAGTTGGGCAGCATACATGTAAGCAATGCCAACTCCGGCCAGAAATATGGCAGCCCAAGTCCGTGCAGCCAGGCGGTGTCCAATGAAAAAATGAGCCATCAGTGCGGTCAGGAGGGGCCCCACCGACATGGTGACCAGGACATTGGCCACACTCGTCATGGTCAGCGCCAGCATGAAGGCCGTGAACATCACGCTCCAGCAAACACCCGAAATCCACAAGGCCGAACCGCCCTGCTTGAATTTTTGAATCAAGGCTTTGCCGTGTATCAACGGCAAAATCACCAACAGTGACACGAGCGTGAAAAAGCTGCGCCAGAAAGTCACTTCAAAGCTTTTAGCGTGCTCAAGATGCCGTGTCACCACACCGGCGATGGACCACATCATGGTGCAGGCCACCATCAATAAAACCGCTTGTCGGTGCGTTAATGTCATTTCTGTTTCATGGCAAATAAATCCCATTTATTCAATAAAAAAGGCGGGATGCAAAACTTGCACGCCGCCTTTTGGTTTTGCCTAACTTAGCGCCTATCCTGGCTCTAAACTTAGCGACTAAGCTGGTTCAATTATGAACGGCCAGCGCGTTTGCGCTCGCTCTCGGTCAGGTGGCGCTTGCGCAGACGAATCGACTTGGGCGTGATTTCGACCAGCTCGTCGTCCTCGATGAACTCGACGCCGTAT
>JASJPN010000104.1:10208-11687 GCA_031426635.1 Polaromonas sp. | reverse complement strand
GGTCCATGTCGCGCGACTTGGAAATGTCCCAGTTCTGGCAGAACTTGCAGGCCAGATTGCAGCCGGCGGTGCCGAAGGACAGCACGCTGCTGCCGGGGTAGAAATGATTGAGCGGTTTTTTTTCGATCGGGTCAATGCAAAAACCCGACGAACGCCCGTAGGTGGTGAGGATCATCTGGTCGCCCTGGCGCGCGCGCACAAAACAGGCGCCACGCTGGCCCTCATGTAACTTGCAGTCGCGCGGGCACAGGTCACACTGGATGCGTCCGTCCTCAATCAAGTGCCAATAGCGACCGGGGTAGCTGGATTCCTGCATCATGACCTCCCGCTTTCCTTCCACTTGCTCACAGTATAACGACTCAGGCGCACACCTTCAGCCCAAAAATCAGGCGGCAAGCCCGCCTTGTGTTTGAGGTGGGTGATGAACTCGGACGCCGTTGGCAATTGCTCCCACACCTGCGGCAGAAACGTGCTGCGGTAACGGTCAAATTCAAGCACCACACCATCGATGCCGGGCTGCAACTGGGCCAATGCATGCGCTTCACTGTCAAAGCGCATGGCCTGCATCGGTGACAGCAAAGATACCTCAATCTCGGTTTGGGCTAGTTCTGTCGCGGTCAGTGGCGAAAAGCGGGGGTCGCGCAAGGCAGCGCTTACCGCATTCGCTTTGACATCGACCAGCAGGGACCGACGCGCTTCCAGCGTGCCTATGCAGCCGCGCAGTTGTCCCCGCTGGGTCAGGGTGACAAAACAGGCCCCCAACTCCTGCAGCCAGACCGCATCTTCGGCTACTTCGAGGGTGCGACCCAGAGCCGCCGAGATCGACGCGCGGGCAATCGGCAGCAATGTCGTACCGGGATTAACCGGGTTAACGGGACTAGTGGAGTCAGTGGACATCGTTTGATCCCTCCGTAAACGCAAATGAGGCGTAGCCCACGACGCGGTCTTTGTCGCCGGCCGTGTCCCCTGAGTTGCAAATTCCCAGCAGCTGGGGCTGTAGGCGATGCTGCCTGGCGGCCAGCAGCAGGCCGTTGACAGGCGTTCCGCCGCAAGCCTGCTCGTGCGTGAGCGGGCCAGCCAGGTCCAGAATGGCTTGCACCGTTTCTTGGTCGACAAACTGCGCTGTGCTGTAGGGCAGGAAATGTGAGAGATCGGAACTGATCACAATCAACGTTTCCGGTCCTCCCCAGAGCACATCCAGCACCTGGGCCACTTCAGCCGGCGTAGCATCGCCCACGGCCAGCGGCACCAGTTTGAAGTCATTCAGCACCGATTGCAGAAACGGCAGCTGCACTTCCAGCGAGTGCTCCAGCGCATGAGCCGCAGGGCTCACCACTACCTGGCGCAGAGGGGTGATGGCCGCGACGGCAGCTTGATCGACTTCGATGTTGCCCAAGGGCGTGGCAAAGGAATCGGAACCTGGAAGGGCCAAACCCCGCACAGGCACGCGGTGTACAGGGCCCAGCAAGATGACGCGCC
>JASJPN010000104.1:6269-10108 GCA_031426635.1 Polaromonas sp. | reverse complement strand
AGGGCCAAACCCCGCACAGGCACGCGGTGTACAGGGCCCAGCAAGATGACGCGCCGGATGGTTTTTCGCCCTGCCGACAGGCGTGCATAGGCCAGCGCGGCCGTTGAGCCGGAATAAATGTAGCCAGCATGTGGCACGATGATGGCCTTGGGGGCTGTAGACGTCGCGTCAGCACCCTGTCTGGCTGCGTCAAGCATGGCACACACATCATCGGACAAGGCTTGCCTCTGCCCAAGGTAGAAGGTGCCAGCGACAGCGGGTTGACGGACTTGATGCACAACGCCTCCACTCGGAAAGGATTTTAGACTTGGAAAATGAGGACGACTTGTTCGTTATCAAGTTTTTTTTTGCCAATCAACGAAGATGCAGCTTTCTCGTCTGAAAGAATGCACGACTTCTTGAGGTAAATCAAGCGGATGGCATGCCAGACATGTCGTAATAATCTACGTGGGACTCTTGAATGGCGCGTGTTAGGATGTCCATCAGATTCAAAGGAGTTGGATATGGAGGGACCGGATGGACAAAACACAACGCTTTATGAGGCCGTGGAACTTGACCGCGTACTTGACGCGATGTCAGCGGCCCTTGCCGCTAGGTTGTATGGTATTAAACAGGTCTCGCTGGTGGGTGTGCGCCGCCGGGGCGCGCCGCTAGCCGACAAACTGCATGAGCGCTTGCGGCAACATCTCCCCAAGACCGGAATTGAAAGGATTGATCTCTCGATCAAGCGCTACGCTGATGACCTGAAGCTACTGCACCCCCAAACCCAGCTCACCGAACAACCTGAACATGCTCAGATTGATCTGTCTGGCCGGGTAATCGTGCTGGTGGACGATGTGCTGTACGGCGGCTTTTCTCTGAACAAGGCTGTTCAATATCTTCTGACCAAGGGTGTGAAAACCATTCACACGGCAGTGCTTGTTGACCGCATGTGTGCGACCCTGCCGATACACGCCGATGTTGCCGGCCTGAAACTTGAAGTGGCACCCGGCAACATCGTTGAGTGCCATGTCCCGCCCTTCGAGCCATTGTTCCAGATCGTTCTAGTGCAGCCCAACCGGGCATGAAGCCGTGCAGCAACCTGCTGCCAGATTCAGGGCGCATGACATTCCTCCGGAATCTGGCGGGGCAACGAGGTGTTTCACGCATCACTGTTGATGCGTCAGTTTCGTGTCGTCTCCAGTTGACGAGCTGGCGACGTCCGGCGCAGGAACATGGTAGTACTGGGTATTCAAATAGCGTGCGACATCAGTCACGTCTTCCTCACTCCACCCGAGCCCGGACGCTCTCTGCCATCGACCTACTTCTGCCTTGAGACTGACCCAATTCTTCGCAACCTTCTTATCCCGCCAATGAATCTGGGTGCTGTGGCAGCCGATGCAATGCGTCGAATACAGCAATTCACCACGCGAGAAACTGTTCGTTGTCTGGGCGTTGGCGACAGCGAAACCTCCCAACCAGACGAACATGAAGGCGACAACCCATCTTTGAGTCATGTTGTTTCCCCTATAGTCAACGTGAGCGCCTGCGTGCTGGCTTTTGATCGACAGCGGCCTCTTGGCAGGCACGACGATAGGCCTGCAAGGTTGTCTGAGAGAGACCCAGTACGCTGTCGGGAGGATAAACACCCGCCCTGTCCACCATCCCTGAGGGCCGGCCCGTGAGCAGCTCCAAGCCTTCGCTCACATGCTCTGCGGTATAGATATGGAATAAGCCCCTGGATACGGCTTCGACAACCTTGTGCATCAGCATCAGGTGACGACGGTTACGGTGAGGAATCAGAACCCCCTGATTGCCATCGAGTCCGGCCGTTTCGCAGGTACGAAAGTAGCCCTCTATTTTTTCGTTGACCCCCCCCACTGGCAGAATTTCACCATGTTGATTGACCGCGCCCGTCACAGCGATCCCCTGCTTGAGGGTCAGACCGGACAGCGATGAGAGTAAAACATAAAACTCTGCACAGGATGCCGAGTCCCCCTCAATGCCTCCATATTCCTGTTCGAACGAAATGGATGCGTTGAGCGCAAGCGGTGCGATATGGTCAAACAGCGCAGACAGATAGCTGTGCAAAATGAGCACGCCCTTGTCATGGATCGGTCCGGACATCTCCACTTCACGTTCGATGTTGAGCAGGCCTTCATCGCCGGCAAAGGTACGCGCCGTGACGCGCACCGGAAAGCCGAAACGGTAATCCCCTAGGTCGATCTGGGTCAGCCCGTTGAGTTGTCCTATTTTTTCTCCATACAGGGTAATCAGTCTTTCGCCTTCAACGATGGACTCCTGAAGGCGCTGCTCGGGGTAATCGTGCCTCATCGTGCGGGCACGAAGTGCAGCCTCGACATCAGCGGCCCCGACCATGGAAGTGGTGTGAGCACGGCACAGGGCCGCACTTTCCATGACCAGTGCTTCGGTTTGGGCAAAGATCGCACTCTGACGCGCCTGGTCGTCGACCTGCCGATGTGTGTCTTCCAGCAGACGTGCCACGGCAGCAGCAGAGAAATGAGGCAAGCCCATCTTTCTACAGGTATGCGCTACAAAAATTGAGGAGGCGTGCCGGGTTTCAGCATTGGACAAAAAGCTTTCTGCGAAGTCCACCTTGATCCGGAAGTGACGTGCAAACTCCGGGTCCGCTTCCTGCAACGCATAGTAGTGTTCGGTTGAGCCGATCAGGATGATCTTGACTTCAACGTCCACCGATTCAGGTGCCAGTGAAACCGCCGCTATCGGTGAAAGAGACAAGCCGGATTCCTCAATCTGCAATCTGCCGCTGCGCAGAAAGCGTCTGAGCTTCTCCCACACCAACTCATCGGCCAGCAGGTCGCGCAGATGCAGCATGATGAAGCCGCCGTGGGCCTTGAGCAGGCTGCCTGCGCGGATGCGTGAAAAGTCCGTCACCAGAACATCGTTTTCCGACTGGAATTCAATGCTTCCGAACAGTGACCTGAACAGGGGATTGTCTTCAACAATCACCGGCGCGCCATTCAAACCGTTATTGTCCACCACCAGATTGACCCGGTAGCGGGACAACACCTCAGCCAATCCCTCCAGCCGTAGTTCCTCGTCGTCGTCAGAAACCTGGAATACCTCCAGGTTCTCGAGCACATCGTGTATGACCTGCTCCAGATACGCACCGAGCTTGACGGAATCCTTGATCTGTTTTTTCAGGCCCACACGGATGTCTTGCATTTCATCATCGAGCAGTGGCTTGACCACCTGGCGCTGCAGTGCTGCCAGACCTTCGTTCATGACACGCTCCACAGGCCGCATTTTTTCCATGAAGTGGGTGATCTCGGTGCGTAGTTCCTGTTCTGCCTGGTCAATCTCGCCCCGGCGCTCCTTCGTCAAGGCGAGAGCCTGGCTTTCGGTCAGGGCGTGGCCTTTTTCGTCCCGTAAAGTAAAAACCAGATGCCCGGATTCGCGAAAGAGGGTGAAACTACGGGCTTCGGCGAAGGCATCGAGTTCCGCATAGGCCTTGGCCTCTTCCTCCTTGTATATTTTCTTGATGCGCTCGCTCTCGGCCTTGAAGTCGGGTCCGTCCAGGCGCTGTGGTATTTCGGACTGTAGGTTTTTTGTCACCTGAACCATGAGTTGACGCAGCAAGCGCCCCTGTCCGGCCGGCATGCGTAGTGCGCGGGGCCGCTCAGGTTCGTCGAAGTTATGCAGGTAGCACAAATCGGGAGGCACAGCCCTGCTGGCCGCAGCTGTCTTCATCACCTCCTGTAGCAAAGAGGATCGCCCGCTGCCAATCTCCCCCAATACGAACAGGTTGTAGCCTGGCTGATCTATCCCAAGACCAAAGTGGGCGGCCATCTCCGCGCGTTCCTGCCCAATCCAGGGCA
>JASJPN010000104.1:0-6169 GCA_031426635.1 Polaromonas sp. | reverse complement strand
ATCCCAAGACCAAAGTGGGCGGCCATCTCCGCGCGTTCCTGCCCAATCCAGGGCACGGGATACTCCAGCAATTCGGATGTATCAATGAAGTCCAGAGAATCGGGGTTGATGCTGACGCGAAGATCAGAGGGGATCACTTTGGAAATTGGCATTTTTTATTCAAACGGATCTGAATGGATCGTCAACAACATGGCAACGATATAAAAGAGGCGCGCAAACGTTCAGCATGCAATATCCTATACGCTAACCATCACTGTGGCAAACGGCAGGACTGGTCTCGCGCTTGGGACTCAACCCATGCAGGCCAAGCATCCAGCGCTTTGACCACAGTCTGTCACAAGCAAGATGCCCGTCGCATCCCCAATGGTCATGTCATCAGTTTGATAAAACTGTGACGATACAAACCTCGTCACAAAACAAAAACGCCCACATGAAGTGGGCGTTTACTTACAGCGGAGACCACTGTTTTATTGGTTGCGCGAGTAGGATTTGAACCTACGACCTTTGGGTTATGAGCCCAACGAGCTACCAGGCTGCTCCATCGCGCGTTAAGTTCTCTATTATAGCAGCTTATTAAGCTTTGGTCTCAATATCTACAGATGATGCAGAAATATCCGCACGATCAACCAATTCAACCAAGGCCATAGGCGCATTGTCACCAACGCGGAAGCCCATTTTCAAAATACGTGTGTAACCACCCGGACGGGCAGCAAAGCGTGGACCCAAGTCAGCGAACAATTTTACAACTGAATCACGATCACGCAAGCGGTTAAAAACCATGCGTTTGTTTGCCAGGCTAGGATCTTTAGCCAAGGTGATCATCGGCTCAACAACACGACGAAGTTCTTTGGCTTTTGGCAAAGTAGTTTTGATGACTTCGTGTTCAATCAACGAATTCATCATGTTACGCAACATCGCAAGGCGGTGTTCGCTGGTTCTGTTTAATTTACGTAGTCCGTGTCCGTGACGCATGATATTTTTCCTATTTTTTAGTAGATAGCCGTATCAGGTACTATCCGATTGAATTAACGAGATTGATTGGACTCAATCAAGCAATATTATTGTTTATCTAATCCAGCAGGTGGCCAACTCTCCAACTTCATACCCAAAGTTAAACCTCTAGAAGCTAAAACTTCCTTGATTTCGTTGAGCGACTTACGACCTAAATTCGGTGTCTTGAGCAACTCATTCTCGGAGCGCTGGATCAAGTCGCCAATGTAGTAAATATTTTCGGCCTTCAAGCAATTTGCAGAGCGAACAGTGAGCTCTAACTCATCAACCGGACGCAACAGAAGCGGATCGAACTGCTGAGCATTTCGCGGCGCATTTGGCGTGTCGAAAGCAGCCAGCTCGCTACCCTCCAATTGTGCAAATACAGCCAGCTGTTCAACCAATATTTTAGCCGATGAGCGCACTGCATCTTCAGCACTGATCGCACCATTGGTTTCAATTTCCATAACCAACTTGTCAAGATCAGTACGCTGTTCAACACGCGCACTTTCAACTGTATAGCTGACGCGAGAAACAGGCGAAAAAGAAGCATCAAGAACAATCCGACCAATTGACTTGTTGGGCTCATCACCGAAACGACGCATCGTTCCCGGAACATAACCGCGACCCTTTTCAACCTTGATTTGCATATCAAGTTTGCCGCCTTGTGACAAATGTGCGATGACATGCTCAGGGTTGATAATTTCAACATCATGAGGCGTTTGAATATCGGCAGCAGTCACTGGACCTTCACCGTCTTTACGTAAACTCAAAGTCACGTCATCACGGTTGTGCAATTTAAAAACAACGCCTTTGAGATTCAACAAAATGTTTACAACATCTTCTTGCACACCATCAATTGAAGAGTATTCGTGTAAAACACCAGCAATCGTCACTTCGGTTCCAGCGTAACCCACCATAGATGACAGGAGAACGCGACGAAGTGCATTACCAAGTGTATGACCATAGCCACGCTCGAACGGCTCAAGCGTAACTTTTGCACGATTAGCGCTAAGTTGCTCGACGTGAATTGCTTTTGGTTTTAATAGATTTGTTTGCATACTGACTTCCTCTCAATACCCCCGACTCGTTACGTCGGTAAGGCTGGTGGAGCGCTCAGTTCTGCAATGCTCGGCAAAACTGAGAACCAATTCAAACTAAATTAACGTGAATACAGCTCGACAATGAGCGATTCATTGATGTCAGCACCGAATTCATCACGATCTGGTGATTTCTTAAAGGTGCCTTGGGTCTTCTCAATATTGACCTCAACCCAAGCTGGCATTCCAACTTGCTGCGCTAACTGCAAAGCCTCAGCGATTCGCGTTTGTGCTTTTGACTTATCGCGAACAGCAATCACATCGCCAGATTTAACCATGTAAGACGGGATGTTGACTGATTGACCATTAACAGTCATGGCTTTATGGGAAACCAACTGACGCGCTTCAGCACGTGTTGAACCAAAACCCATACGGTATACAACGTTATCCAGACGAGATTCCAGCAAAGAGAGCAAATTTGCCCCGGTGTTACCTTTGCGGCGATCTGCTTCGGCAAAGTAGCGGCGGAATTGGCGCTCCAAAATACCATACATGCGTTTTACTTTTTGTTTTTCACGCAATTGCAAACCGAAATCAGAGGTGCGAGCACCAGAGGTGCGACCGTGCTGACCAGGTTTAGAATCAAATTTAGCCTTGTCGCTGATCGAGCGACGTGCGCTTTTCAGGAAAAGGTCAGTACCTTCACGACGAGAGAGTTTAGCCTTAGGGCCTAAGTAACGTGCCACTTGAATTTCCTTTGTATCATCTTCCACATAAATTTGTGGGAGCTATTAGCCAAGAGCCAATAGCGGTGGGCTTAAGTAGTAAGAACTACTAAATTAAAAATTAAATACGACGACGCTTCTGTGGTCGGCAGCCATTGTGGGGTACAGGTGTAACATCAGCAATGGAGTTGATCCGGATTCCCAATGCGCCTAATGCACGGACCGAAGATTCACGACCAGGTCCAGGCCCCTTGATTTCAACATCAAGATTCTTGATACCTTGCTCAATCGCTGCACGTCCAGCCACCTCAGAAGCCACCTGAGCGGCAAAAGGTGTTGACTTACGTGAACCCTTGAAGCCTTGACCACCTGACGATGCCCATGCCAATGAGTTACCTTGACGATCCGTGATCGTGATAATCGTGTTGTTAAACGAAGCATGCACGTGTGCAATGCCATCCGCCACATTTTTGCGGACTTTTTTACGTACGCGCTGTGAGGCGCTATTGGCTGGTGCTTTTGCCATGATGTTGTATTATCCGATTATTTTTTCAACGAAGCTGCCGCTTTACGCGGACCTTTACGCGTACGCGCATTGGTACGTGTTCTTTGCCCACGCATAGGCAATCCACGGCGATGACGGAAACCACGGTAACAACCAATGTCCATCAAACGCTTGATGTTCATCGTTGTCTCACGACGCAGATCACCCTCAATAGTAAAACTCGCAATTTGATCGCGAATTTTCTCCAAATCACCGTCGGTCAGATCTTTGATCTTTTTCGAGTAGGCGATGTCACAGGCTTCGCAAATTTTGCGCGCGCGTGTCCGACCAATACCAAAAATTGCGGTTAAACCAATTTCAGCATGTTGATGCTGTGGAATATTAATACCTGCTATACGTGCCATATGCGTCCTCTAAAACTTATTAAATCAACCCTGGCGCTGCTTATGCCGTGGATCTGTACAGATAACACGAACCACACCCTTACGACGGATGATTTTGCAGTTGCGGCAAATTTTTTTGACCGAAGCCGAAACTTTCATTTCATTCTCCTAATATTATCTATCATTCAAGCACTTTATTTAGCGCGAAACACAATTCTCGCCCGCGTCAAATCGTAGGGAGTTAATTCTACTGTGACCTTATCACCAGGCAAGATACGAATGTAATGCATTCGCATTTTCCCAGAAATATGACCCAACACTACATGACCATTTTCTAGCTTCACTCGGAAAGTTGCATTAGGGAGGTTTTCAACAACCTCACCCTGCATTTGAATAACATCATCTTTTGACATATATTACTCAAGCACCCAAGGATGTCTTGAAATTAGCCTTTTTAAGGAGTGAATCGTACTGCTGGGACATCATGTAATTTTGAACTTGCGCCATGAAATCCATAGTCACAATCACAATAATAAGCAATGATGTACCACCAAAATAGAAAGGGACATTATATTTCAATATCAAAAACTCAGGCAATAAACAAACAAACGTAATGTAAATTGCACCTGCAAACGTTAATCTCAACAATATCTTGTCAATGTATTTGGCGGTTTGCTCACCAGGACGAATACCCGGAACAAAGGCGCCACTTTTCTTCAAATTATCTGCAGTTTCACGACTATTGAAAACCAATGCCGTGTAAAAAAAGCAAAAGAAAACAATGGCTGCCGCATAAAACATCACATAAATGGGCTGACCAGGTGTCAACATACCAGCGATATCTTTCAGCCAACGCATTGAATCACCGGTGCTTAGCCAACTCACCAATGTAGCCGGAAGCAAAATGATGGAAGATGCAAAAATTGGTGGTATCACACCTGCCATATTCAACTTCAATGGCAAATGAGATGACTGACCACCGTAGACTTTATTTCCTACCTGTCTACGTGCATAGTTTACCAGAATTTTTCTTTGTCCACGCTCAACGAAAACTACAAAATAAGTAACGAGAACTACAACAGCAACAATAATAATTGCAACCAAAATGTTCATGGCACCGGTACGAACCAATTCCAGCAATCCGCCAACAGCGTTTGGCAAGCCAGCTGCAATACCAGCAAATATTAAAATTGATATCCCGTTACCCAAACCACGCTCAGTGATTTGTTCACCCAACCACATCAAAAACATGGTGCCGGCAGTTAAGCTCACAACAGTTGTGACTCTAAATCCGAATCCTGGGTCTAAAACCATTCCTGGCGAACTTTCAAGCGCAAGCGCAATGCTCATTGTTTGAAATAAAGCCAACACCAGTGTGCCGTAACGCGTATATTGCGTTATTTTTCTACGCCCAGATTCACCTTCTTTTTTCATTTGCTCAAATGCTGGCACAACGTAGGCCAGCAATTGCATGATGATTGAAGCCGAAATATACGGCATGATGCCTAGTGCAAATACCGTAAAACGAGACAAGGCACCACCAGAAAACATATTGATTAGATTCAATATGCCGCCTTCCTGACCTTTGAAAAACTGTTGCAACTGAGCCGGATCAATTCCAGGAACAGGAATGTGTGCACCCACTCGATATACAACAAGCGCAAGAAGCAAAAATACCAAGCGTCGACGAAGATCGCCGAACTTATCCGTTTTTGTCAATTGATTTGCGCTTGTAGCCACGTCTTTACCTTGAACCAATTAAGCTACAGTTCCGCCAGCCGCTTCGATAGCAGCTTTAGCACCAGCAGTAGCACCAACTCCATTGAGTTTGACAGCGCGTTTCAGTTCGCCAGACTTAATGACTTTCACCACTTTAGCCAATTCGCCAACCAACCCAGCTTGCTTGAGCGTCAATATATCAACTTCTGTCGCGCCCAAAATCTCCAAAGCACTTAATGTGACTTCAGCATTAAACTTGAGCAGGTGTGATTTAAAACCGCGTTTTGGCAAGCGACGTTGCATAGGCATTTGACCGCCTTCAAAACCAACTTTGTGATAGCCACCCGTACGAGATTTTTGACCTTTGTGACCACGGCCTGCGGTTTTACCGATGCCAGATCCAATACCGCGACCAACACGACGCTTGTAGTGTTTCGCGCCATCTGCAGGTTTGATGTTATTTAATTCCATCATCAACCTCTTAAAGAACTTTGATCAGATAGCTGATCTTGTTAATCATGCCGCGTACTGCGGGCGTATCCACCAACTCACTGGTGCTGCGAATTTTGCGCAAACCCAAACCACGCACAGTTGCGCGGTGAGATTCTTTGCACCCAATAGGGCTACGAACCAATTGGAGCTTGACTGTTTGTTGTGTCGTCATGTTCTAACTCTCAATTTATGCAAAAATATCTTCGATGCTTTTGCCACGTTTGGCAGCTACATCGGATGGTGTTGTCACTTTTTTCAGTGCATCAAGTGTTGCGCGCACCATGTTGTAAGGATTACTTGAGCCATGGCTTTTAG
>JASJPN010000103.1:0-3983 GCA_031426635.1 Polaromonas sp. | reverse complement strand
GAGCGCTTTGTGCTGCAAATTTGCGGCGCACGGCCAGACTGGATCATGGGCGACTACATCACGGAAGCCGTTGCCAGCATCCGCGCCCAAGTGGGCGACGAAGAAGTGATTCTGGGCCTCTCTGGCGGGGTCGACTCCAGCGTCGCCGCCGCGCTGATTCACCGCGCCATTGGCGACCAGTTGACCTGCGTGTTTGTCGATCATGGCCTGCTGCGCCTGAATGAAGGCGACATGGTGATGGACATGTTTGTCGGCAAGCTGCACGCCAAGGTGATTCGGGTTGATGCCAGCGACCAGTTCCTCGGCCACCTGGCCGGCGTGAGCGACCCGGAAGCCAAGCGCAAGATCATTGGCCGCGAGTTTGTGGAAGTGTTCAAGTCGGAGGCTGCCAAGCTCAAGAACGACCAGTCGCGTCATGTGGCATGGCTGGCTCAAGGCACGATCTATCCCGACGTGATCGAAAGTGGCGGTGCCAAGAACAAGAAGGCCGTGACCATCAAGAGCCACCACAACGTCGGCGGCCTGCCTGAACTGCTCGGTTTGAAACTGTTGGAGCCGCTGCGCGAACTCTTCAAAGACGAGGTACGCGAGCTGGGCGTGGCGCTGGGCTTGCCCGCCGACATGGTCTACCGCCACCCGTTCCCCGGCCCGGGCCTCGGTGTGCGCATCCTGGGTGAAGTCAAAAAAGAATACGCCGATTTGCTGCGCCGGGCCGATGCCATCTTCATTGAAGAGCTGCGCAACACACCGTATGTGCCCGCCGCAGACGAACCCGTCAATCTGCGGCATCCCAAAAAGACCTGGTACGACGCCACCAGCCAGGCCTTCACCGTGTTCCTGCCGGTGAAAAGCGTGGGCGTCATGGGCGATGGCCGTACCTACGACTACGTCGTCGCTCTGCGCGCTGTGCAAACCAGTGACTTCATGACCGCCGACTGGGCCGAGCTGCCCTACGCACTGCTCAAAAAAGTGTCGGGCCGCATCATCAACGAAGTGCGTGGCATCAACCGCGTGACCTACGACGTGAGCAGCAAGCCGCCGGCGACGATCGAGTGGGAATAATCAAGTAGACGCAGGGCAAGCGCATGTCCCAGCAGTTTGCCCCGGATGGTTTTGATACAGCGCCCGTGCCGACGGACCGCTTGTTTTTTGCCATTTTCCCAAGCGCGGACGCTGCTACGCGCATCGAGCAGCTTGCACTGCAGCTGCGTGGCGAGCATGGCTTGAAAGGCAAGCTGCTCGCGACAGGGCGCTTTCATGTCACATTGCATCACCTAGGCGATTTCGTGGGCCTGCCGCAGGGCGTCGTGGCTGCAGCGTGCGAAGCAGCGGCATCCGTTGCGATGCCGCCGTTCGAGGTCACGTTCGACCGCGTCATGAGTTTCACCAGACCCAGCAACCGTCCGTTCGTGCTGCGGGGCGGCGATGGACTCGCAGCCTTGATGCCTTTTCAGCAGGCGCTGAGCACGGCACTGAATCATGCAGGGCTGGGCGGCGGCAAGGCAAATGCGCATTTCACACCGCATGTGACCTTGCTGTACGACGACCGCAGCGTCGCCGAGCAGGCCATTGAACCCATTACCTGGACCGTCCACGAGTTCGTCCTTGTGCGCAGCTTGATTGGTCGAAGCCAGCATATACCGCTCGCGCGGTGGCCGTTGCTTCCTTGACTGAACGAACAAGCCGCCGGCAACCATCGAATGGGAGTGAGCCAGCCCCAAACGAGCCGTGGATGGTGTAGCATCCTGCTGTACCTTGCCAGCCTGGAGGCAAGCTGGCAAATTTCAGGTCTCGTAGCGCAATTTTTTTTGCTCTCTTCGGGGGTAAAGATGGCTTTTCTGAAAAGCATGGGTGGGGAAACGTTACGGCTGCGGCTGTGGTTCCTGCTTCCGCTCGGCTGCGTTCTGGTGATCGCGACGCTGCTCATCGTGACGCTGATCCGGCTCAAAGCGATCGATGATATCGATCGGTATACGGCGGAAACCGCTGCGCTCGCCGAGCACGTTTACCAGGATCAAATCGAGCTCTCGGCCAATATGCTGGGGGCGGCCATGGTGGTGCTCGCCAATGACAGGTCGTTGCGCCAGGGGCTGGCGCAACGTGACCGTGAACAATTATTACAGGGTTCCGCCTTCCTGTTTTCCGAACTGAAGAAAAAATACGATGTTACCCATTTGTATTTTTCCGACCCGAACCGGGTAAATATCCTGCGTGTGCATCAGCCAGCACGCTTTGGCGACACCATAGACCGCAGTACCACCTTGCAGGCGCAACAAAAGAATCAAACCAGTTATGGTGTCGAACTGGGGCCGCTGGGTACATTTACGTTGCGCCTGGTAACGCCGTGGTTGGGTACCGATGGAAAATTGCTGGGCTTCGTCGAGTTGGGGATGGAAATTGACCATGTGCTAAGGGCCGTACAGCGACATGCGAACGTCAAGGCGGTCATCCTGATTGACAAACAATTTCTCGACCGCCCGACATGGGAATCCGGCATGCGCATGCTGGGGCGTTTACCGGAGTGGAACCAGTTCGCCGATGTGGTGATGAATGTCCAGCCTATGGAGAACATGCCTCCGGATCTTCTCCGTAGCCTACAGGGCAATCTTGCCAATCTTGCGGATAAGCAGAAGATGGAGATACCTGTGGTGGCCGGGAGTTCCGCCTATCGGGCGGTGATTCTGCCACTCAAAGATGCGGCCAGGCGCAGCGTGGGCAAACTGGTGACGCTGGTTGATATCTCCCCCCATGCAAGCACTCTCCAGGCAAAGACTCTCGATACACTGGCTCGCGAGAGCGCGTGGGTTGGCGGTATTGCTTGCGTGACTTTGCTGGCGTTTTTCTTCTGGCTGGTGGGCAGAGTCGGGCGGCGGCTGGATCAGGATCAGCAGCGCCTGCGCGAACTCGCCGACCACGACGGTCTGACCGGGCTGTTCAATCATCGCATGCATTACCTGCGGCTCAAGGAGGAGTTTGCCCGCAGCGGGCGCACGGGCCAACCGATTTCTCTGTTGCTGCTCGACATTGACCACTTCAAGCAGGTCAATGATCGTTACGGCCACCTTGGCGGCGATCTGGCGCTTAAAACCATCGGTGATCTGGTGGCGAGTACCTGCCGTGCGGTGGATATTGCCTGTCGGTATGGCGGCGAAGAAATCACGGTTATTCTGCCGGAAACCGGTGCGGATGCCGCCATGATCGCAGCCGAGCGTTTACGCAAGCTCATCGAGGCCCACACTTTTGATTTCGAAGACAACAAAGACGTTCACATCACGGTCAGCATCGGCGCGGCGACTTCCTCGGAACACCTTGCCTCAGCCACCGAACTGACCGAAGGCGCTGACCGTGCCATGTATTGCGCCAAAGAAAAAGGGCGCAATCGGGTGGAACGCGCGGAGCCCCATGCCAACGCAGAATCAGAAGATGTATGAGGTTTACGCGGCGGGCAACGAGAACGAGCGGGCGCTGGCGCAGTGGATGATGAAATTGGGCTTGAACATAGACAATAAAGTAGGCAAAGTTTAAAAGGGGGCGAATATGCGCATGATTTTTGGTTTAGTGAGTTTGCTGTTGGTGGTTGCTGTCATTGGCATCCTGGCTAAAAAACAGTTGTCCGCAGTGACGGCTTTGCCATCTGTCGCGCCCGCTGCTGCAAGTTCTGCCAATGTGGCCGAACAAAGCCAGCAGATCCAGCAGCAGGTGCGGGATCAGGTTGGGCAGGCGATGGAAGCAGCGGCTGCAGCGCGTGCGCAGGCTGTTGACAAGTGACTAAATGCCATTTTAAGCGCCATACTTCCATCTAGCCCGCGTATTTATTTAATAATATGCTATTAAATATATAGCAAAATAAATGTTGGGTTAAGATTTTTCGCGATAATCCCACCACGGCAAGACGCGGCGCATGGGTAAAATATCGCCGCTTTGCAGAGCGCAATAGCCTGGAATCGCTGCAATTTCAGCCTGCCACCGAGGTGTTTGCAGCA
>JASJPN010000102.1:0-4057 GCA_031426635.1 Polaromonas sp. | reverse complement strand
ACCGAACTGCGCTTGAACTACGGCTTTAACAACCCCGTCCTGGCCGCTCTGGTCGGCCCCGTCTTCGATAAAATTGCGGCCAGCATGGTTGATGCCTTCGTCAAACGAGCCAATCAAGTCTATGGTTAAGCCTGTTATCACCGTCACCTTGGTGTATTCCCCGGCGCCCAGGCAAGTGTTTGAGCAAGTGCTGCAAGTGCCCAAGGGCAGCACCGTGCTGGAAGCGCTGCAAGCAGGCTCTCTGGTTGATGTTGCAGTCGAAGTGACGCACACCGTCGGTATTTGGGGCAAAAAAACCACCCCATCGCATGTGCTGCGTGATTTAGACCGTTTAGAGGTCTACCGGCCCCTGAAAGTGGACCCCAAAGTCGCTCGGCGAGAGCGCTTCCAGTCCCAAGGTGCCCGCACCACCGGCTTATTTGCCAGGCAGCGTGTGGGGGCGAAGGCGGGGTATTAAGTGATAAAGTGTCAGGCGGTGTCGCCGCGTTCGCGACGCCGAATCCCTTCAACACCTGCTTTGTGGGTCGCTAGCCCTTTTTTCCTTTTCCTTTGCTCCCATCCATGCTGAGTAGATCTCCACGACCGACATTGATTGTCTTGTTGGTCTGTACCCTGTTGACGGCTTTGCTGCCTTTTCTGGCTGCGAGTCTGTCCGCCTCCCATGATCCGATGGTCAACGCCCAGGTGCAGCTGGTGCGGCATGTCAATTTCCCCGGCGCTGATCAGGAAATAGCTACGCACCAGCATGACGACGGTTCGGTCGAGGAAGGCCGATGGAACCACCAGCACGGTCACGCAGCGAGTGATCACACCCACGAATCCCTGTTCGTGCCGCCAGAACATGCGCTGATTTTTTGCACGGATGCGCCTCAATGGAGTCTGCACGACTCAACTATTGGGCTGAGCGCCCATGTAGCTGCGCTGGAGCGTCCTCCGAAACCAACGACTGCCTGACGGTATGGGGTCGCCTGATGCGACCCATCTCATCACTCATTTGTTGGAGTCTTTATGTATTTTCCTTTTTTCAAGGCCAGTTGGCCTTCGCCGTTCGGTTGGCCTGTTCCCTTTCGGCCGTTGTTGGTTGGCCTGAGTCTGTTTTTGTTCTTCTGTGCCAGTGCTTTTGCCCATGGCGTGGCCGAGGGCGACCAGGGCTACATCCAGGAAATCACCGGAGTGAACCTGCTGCCTTTTGTCTACCTGGGGGCCAAGCACATGGTGACGGGTTACGACCACCTGCTGTTCCTGTTCGGGGTGATTTTCTTTCTGTACAAGCTCAAGCATATTGCGATCTACGTGAGCCTGTTTGCGCTCGGCCACTCGACAACCCTGTTGGCCGGTGTCTACTTTGGCACCAGCGTCAGCGCTTACCTGATCGACGCGATCATTGGATTGTCGATCGTCTACAAGGCGCTGGATAACCTCGGCGCCTTTCAGCGCTGGTTTGGCGTTCAGCCGGACACCAAAATAGCCACGCTGGTCTTCGGTTTCTTTCACGGCTTTGGTCTGGCCACAAAGATTCAGGAGTTTGAAATCTCCCGGGATGGCCTGCTGCCCAATCTGCTGGCATTCAATGTCGGCGTGGAGATCGGCCAGTTGCTGGCACTCTTTGCCATCCTCATTGTGATGGGCTACTGGCGCCGCACCAACAGCTTTCTTCGCCATGCCTACACCGCCAACGTCGCACTGATGTGCGCCGGTTTTTTGCTGATGGGCTACCAGCTCACTGGCTATTTTGTTTCGTGATCATCTGAGGACACCCCTATGTACAACACTGAATTACCAACTCGCGCAGAGTTGCCCGGTTCCATGCAACTGATCCGTTCCACCCTTATTGCCGCTGTCACTGCCGGGGCGCTGTTGATGATGGTGGTTCTACCTGCCGAGTACGGGATGGATCCCACAGGTATTGGCAGCGCGCTGGGCCTGAAGCGCATGGGCGAGATCAAAACCTCACTGGCCAGTGAGGCAGAAAAAGAGACGCAGCGCGGCCCGGCTTCTGTTGCCGTTGCACCCGAGGCGGCGACGCAAGCGAACGTGGGCGTCCCGGCGAGCCAAGTATCGACTGCGGAACCAGCGGGGAAAACGGACGAAGTTTCGATCACGCTCAAGCCGGGCGAGGCAGCGGAGGTCAAGCTCGACATGCGTCAGGGTGCCAAAGTGGCTTATCGATGGGTCGTCCGCGGTGGTTCGGTGAATTTCGACACCCATGGCGACCCGATCAGCCCACCGGCGGGCTTCTATCACGGCTACGGAAAGGGTCGCCAGGCGACCGGAGATGAGGGTGTTCTGGAGGCGGCCTTCGATGGCAAGCACGGCTGGTACTGGCGCAATCGTTCTAAAGAGGCCGTGCTCGTGACCTTGAGCACCCAAGGCGCGTACAGCGCGATAAAACGCGTCCTGTAGGGACCGCTTACAGCCGTCACCCTTGCGCAGAGTTACCGGGTGACGGCCTTGTCAGGTTGCCGCGGCATCCACATCGCCGCGATATTCCAACTTGCCACGAATACGCGCACGGGGATGAACGTCGACCAACGCGTCATACATGGCCTCACCAATGACCGTGGCAGAGCCCGTGATTTCCAGTGACTTGCGAGCGACGATGGTGCCTTTGACTTTGCCCTCGATAAAGACGTAGTCCGCCTCAATCGAGGTATTTTCCACCACGCCTGTGGGGCCAATATGGATAGCGCCGCCTTGCTCAAAAACGATATTCCCGCTCAATTTGCCATCAACTTTGATGCCAAGATCTTTGCTGCTTTGAAACGAGCCTTCAAACACAGCGCCCTCGCCTATCAAGCTGCTGATGGCATTCAGGCGCTCGGCAGGTACGAGTCTTGCAATGTTGTGGTTGGTTGTGTCTGATTGACTCACGGTTGAACTCCTAGTGGTTGTGGGGTGACAGCATCCAACCCTTTGGGTTGTCGCTGTGCTTCATGGGCTGTTTTAGTATCGCCAAATTGTGGCCCTAACCAAGTCTGCGTCATGTCACAAACTGCTGCCTGACCGATCAATTGCGTTGCAGCCAGTGCGACCAGTGCGGCAAGCAGCGTGACCAGCCCCATCAATGGCAACACCCATCTCCACATCAACCAGCCCAGCCATCTCAGCGCAATCCGGCGCCGTGACACCACTCTACCGCGCCGCGTTGATGCAGCCAATGCAGCAGCGCGCAGCGCCTCAGTCGTCACGACTTCATTGTCTTCGCGCACAGTGTTTGCCAATGACTACTCAGCGACCGGGCTTGGCCACGCGCTCTAACGTGGCATTTAAATCCGCCCCATTAACCTGCAATTGACCATAGCGAATGTGGCCGGACACCACCGACTTGGCGTGCAAATCGACACTGCCACCGCTGGCATCCATGGTGCCGTTGCAGCAGCCCATAACGGAAATTTTATGCGAGAAAATATCGCCTTCGACAGAGCCCGTCTCGGTGATGACGATTTGGGAGGTCGCATTGGCCTGCTCGTGCAGGTTACCCACGATGTTGCCAGCGATGGTACAGGGTCCTTGCAGGGTGACATTGCCCGTGAAGATTAGCCCCTCTTCAATCCTGCACAACTTGTCGGCTTTGCTGGATGTGTTGCGCGCCGGGTCAGTTTCAGCAGTCTGGCCAAGGGTCTCAACCTGGGTCAAGACCGGGGCTTTGTTGACCTCTGGCATGGCTGAACCGAGCGCGGTCAGACCAGCGTGTTCGCCTTCAGGCGTCGCGTTGAGATAGTCAGTCATGTCTTGGTCACTTGAAAAAATAATGAGAGCATCATAGCTATATTCACGGTGTTTGGTCTAGCTCAGGCAAGGCATCCATGTTTTTGATGGTTTTGAAAGGCCCTTGCAAATCTGCGCCTTCATAGAGTCGCAAGCGCTGCGCCGTGATGGTGCCCGTGGTAGAGGCGGTGCTGGCGATGTAGGCTGTACCCATGCACTCAATCACGGTCTCTGTGGCATCTGCATCCACCGCGCCAATACGGCCAAAGACATACAAATCGCCCATCACCTGAAAGTGCCCTTGTATTTGAGCACCGTGCCACACAATCAAGCGCCCAAACACCTGACC
>JASJPN010000101.1:0-8750 GCA_031426635.1 Polaromonas sp. | reverse complement strand
ATCATGAAGCTGATGTTTGAGCTGAATGCGGAGTTGGGTACCACCCTGGTACTCGTCACCCATGACCCGGCGATTGCGGCGCGCTGCCAGCGAAAAATCACGATTGAAGCGGGCGAAATTGCCTTGGACTCGGGTGGCCTTAAACTCACCGCATGATCATTTTAGGAATCGAATCCAGCTGCGACGAAACCGGCGTGGCGCTCGTTGAAACCGGGGGCAGTGTTTTGCCCGTCCTGCTGGCAGACGCTTTGCACAGCCAAATAGAAATGCATCAAGCCTTTGGTGGCGTGGTACCCGAGTTGGCTAGCCGAGACCATATTCGGCGGGTGTTGCCGCTGACGCAGCAGGTTCTAGATAAATCGGGGCATCAGCTCAACGATATTGATGTGGTGGCCTACACAAAAGGGCCCGGTTTGGCAGGCGCGCTCCTGGTGGGTTCGGGCGTGGCGTGCGCATTGGCCGCTGCACTGGGCAAGCCGGTGCTGGGTGTGCATCATTTAGAGGGGCATTTGCTGTCGCCATTTTTGAGTGCCGATCCGCCCGAATTTCCGTTTGTGGCGCTACTGGTGTCCGGCGGACACACCCAGTTGATGCGGGTCGATGGGGTGGGACGCTATCAAATTTTGGGTGAAAGTATTGACGACGCGGCGGGCGAGGCGTTTGATAAATCAGCCAAATTGATGGGGCTGCCGTACCCGGGCGGGCCGGGTTTGGCCAAATTAGCCCAAACGGGTAACGAGAAAGCCTTCAAGCTGCCACGCCCGCTCTTGCACAGCGGCGATTTGAACTTTTCATTCGCGGGGCTGAAAACGGCGGTATTGGTGCAGATTAAAAAATTGGTCGTGGAGCAGGGCGTGCCTGTTGAACAATTTTCACCCCAGTTGCTGGCAGATGTGGCGGCATCGACGCAAGCAGCCATTGTCGATGTGCTGGTGCGCAAGTCAACCACGGCTTTGATGCAAACGGGATTGAAGCGTCTGGTGGTGGCTGGCGGGGTAGGTGCCAATCAGCGGCTGCGGCAGCAACTCAACGCGGTGTGTGCCCTCAATGGCGTGCGGGTGCATTATCCCGAACTGCATTTGTGTACTGACAATGGCGCGATGATTGCGATGGCGGCTGCCATGCGACTACAGAGTGGTCAACAAGCCGCCAATACGGATTATGCGTTTGATGTCAAGCCGCGCTGGTCTTTGGACTCGCTCTGAGCGCCAACTATCGCATGCGTTACACTCGCGCCAGTTTTATCAATTTCTGTGAAGGTGGCGGATGTTCCCATGCATAGCTAAGTGTTTGAAAAACATAGGTTTCTTGCCTAAATTAGCGCTTTTATTTGCGGCGTCAAGTTTGGTTGTCAGCGCCCAAACACCACCCGAACCTATAAAAATTGCCATGATCGAGGGTTTGAGCGGCCCCTTTGGCAACACCGGCGAGTCCGTGTTTCGCAATCTGCTGTGGGCGACTGAGCGTGTCAATGCACGCGGTGGTGTCAAGCTGCCTGCAGTTGCTGGTGCGGCTGTTAACTCGGGGAACCGTCCGCTAGATATCAAGCGCTATGACAGCAAAGGCCAAAGCGAAGAGGCGCTCTCCATGTTGCGCTCGGCCATTGACGATGGGGCGCAGTTCATCATGCAGGGCAACTCGTCAGCCACAGCGGCGGCGTTGATTGATGCGATCAACAAACACAACGAGCGTGAGCCAGGCAAACGCGTGATTTTTTTGAATTACTCGGCGGTGGACCCCATCTTGACCAACGAGAAATGTAGTTTTTGGCATTTTCGATTTGATGCCCATGCAGACATGCGCATGACGGCTTTGATGGAGGTCTTGAAAGACGACAAATCGGTAAAAAACATCTACATCATTGGCCAAGACTACAGCTTTGGTCAGGCCGTGGCACGTGAAGGCAAGCGTCAACTGAGATTGCTGCGTCCAGATATCACCGTCGTCGGGGATGAGTTGCATGCCTTAGGTCGCGTCAAAGACTTTTTGCCTTATGCCACCAAAATCAAAGCCAGCGGCGCACAAGCCGTGCTGACCGGAAATTTTGGCAACGATTTGACCTTGTTGATCAAAGCTGCCAAAGAGGTGGGTTTTGAAGGCAAGTTTTACACCTTCTATGGCAATGCGCTGGGTGCGCCCGCCGCGATTGGTGAGGCCGGTATGGGCAAGGTGATTGCCGTAGCTGACTGGTTGCCCAATGTGCCGAACGCCGCCAGCGAAGCGTTTTACAAGTCGTTCAAGGTGCGCTTCCCCAACCCGGCAGATGATTACGTACACATGCGGATGCAGTTGATGATGGAGGCGCTGACCCAGTCGATTGAAAAAGCGGGAGCGTCTGGCAAATCAAATGCTATTGATGTAGTAGCAGTTTCGAAACAATTGGCGCTGGCTAAGGTCACATTTGCATCCCAAACTGGAACGATGCGCGCAAGCGATCATCAGTTCCAGCAGCCCTTGGTAGTGGGTTTGATGGATAAACTGGGCACGCCCGGCGTGAAGTTTGATGTAGAAGGCTCGGGCTACGGCTTTCGCGTGATCAAGCAAATCAGCGCCAAAGCAGCCGAGCAGCCGAGCAGTTGCAAGCTGGTGCAGCCGCTCTAACAAGTTACCTGCGCACAATGAATTTACCCTCGGGTAAAGCCTTCACACGCGCCAGCGTTAGGGCGGCCACGGCACTCACGCAAGAGGCGGCGCTCGCGGTCTTTGGTGCCTTCAGCTGAACCGTTATCGTGCTTGGCTTTTGCCACCCGATGTGACTGGGTTTTCTTTTTGGCTGCGAATGCAGGCGACGCGCCCATCATGCCGATGCCTAAACATAGGCTAGCAAGGATCATCCGGGTGAAAGGGGACATGGTGAGGTACTTTCATGGGTAACTAAAAAATGAAACCAACGCGGTGCATGATAGCCTGACTTGCAGATCGGTTCATCATAAAAACGCTAAGCTATGCAGAAATGAACGTCAAATTTCCCCCACCATTTACCCCCTTCGTACATCTTGCCGCAGACCTGCAAAGCCAAGGTTTTGCGGTGCTTAGTCCGCCAGGTACGCTGGCCTGGCTGGGCAACTCCTTGCATGCGTTAAACGCGTGGCGACCCAGTTGGGATGATTTACCCGCTGACGCTTACCTCAAAGACGGCGGACACTATCGCCGGCGGCGGCATTCGTGCTTTGTGGTTGACGGTGATCAAGTGAATCAAACGCCCCACCGCGCGCACTGGCAGCCACTGGACTACAACGCCTTGCATGGTGGGATGCAGCGTTTGTTTGAGCCGATGGTGGCTGAGATGGTGCAATCGCAGGCTTGGATGCAGATGTTGGAGTCCTTCGCGCAGCTGTGTTCTCGGTTAAAGCCCAGTGCGGTTGATCCTGCACACGGAGCGCAGCCTTGGTTTGTGGAGGCGCACCAGTTTCGCATTGATACCACCGACGGTATTGGTCGCCCCACGCCCGAAGGCGCGCACCGCGACGGGGTCGACTTTGTGTTTGTGCTGCTGGTTGCGCGGCACGGTATCAAAGGCGGCGAGTCCAGAGTGTTTGAGGTCGATGGCCCCGCCGGTCAGCGCTTCACCATGACAGAGCCGTGGACCCTGCTGTTGCTGGATGACGAGCGGGTGATTCACGAGTCGACGCCGATTCAGCCTTTGGCGGCACAAGACGCAGAAAATGGCTATCGCGACACTCTGGTGCTGACGTTTCGGGCCAAGGCGTTTCAGGGGGAAGGGGATGAAAAAAGCGTATCTGTCGACAAATCAGAGTAACTCAGGACAGCTCACAGTAGTTTCATCTTTTTCGCAGATTCATGCAGCTCAGCCCGGAAATTTGGGTGCGCAATCGAAATCAACGCCAGTGTACGCTGCTTGGCTGATTTGCCATCTAACTGCGCGATGCCATATTCGGTGACCACATAGTTCACTTCATTTTTACTGGTAGAGACGGCGGTGCCTGGCATGAGCATGGGCGCTATGCGTGACACGGTGTCGTCTTTGGCGGTGGACGGCAGCACGATGAATGATTTTCCGCCTTTGGATCGGTTGGCTGCCCGCACAAAATCTGTTTGCCCACCGGTACCCGAGTAGGGCGTGGGGCCTAGGCTCTCAGAGCCGCATTGTCCCAAAAAGTCAATTTGCAGCGTGGCGTTGATGGAAATCAAGTTGTCGTTTTGACCCGCTAAAAATGGATCGTTGGTGAAGTTGACCGGGTGCATTTCCAGCATGGGGTTACGGTCCATGAATTGATGCAGTTTTTTAGAACCCAAGGCAAAGGTGGCCACCATTTTGCCGGGCAAGTAGTTTTTGCGGCGGTTGGTCACTACACCGGCTTCAACCAAACTCAAAATGCCGTCGCCCAGCATTTCAGTGTGGATGCCGAGGTCGTGCTTGTGGGTCAGTTGCATCACCACCGCATCCGGAATGCCGCCGAAACCGATTTGTAGCGTCGAACCATCGTCAATCAAATCAGCCACATACTTGCCAATCGCTTCTTGCACGGGGCCAATTTTGGGCAGCCCCACTTCAAGGATGGGCGTGTCGTCTTCCACCAAGCCCGTCAGTTGAGAAATGTGAACATGGCAGTTGCCATAAGTAAATGGCACATGGGGGTTGACCTCTAGCACAATAGCGTGCGCTTTAGCGATCGCCGCCATGGTGTAGTCAGCGCCTAAGCTGATGGAGAAATTGCCGTGTGCATCCATCGGCGAGCTCATCGCAAACACCACATCAGCAGCCATGTTGCCACGCTCGATTTTGCGGGGAATCTCTGAAAAATTATTCGGGATGTAGTCTACCCAACCCTGCTGCGCCCCTGAACGGCAGCCGCCACCCAAAAAGAAACCCACATGACGCACGTGTTCGACAGTTTCAGGATCGAAGTAGGCAAATTTGCGCATGGGCAAGACCGAGCCCACTTTGACGTCGTGAAACGTGCGCCGTGCCTCAGACAGCGCATGCAACAACGTGGGCGGCTCACCTGCACCGGTCGGCACGATGATGAAGTCGCCGTTACGAACTTGTTGGACAGCCTGTTCGGCGGTCATACGTTTGGCATTGTATTGAGCTTGATAAGACATGGTGAGATTCGTTTGTTTGCAAGTTTAATTGTCAACGAATAAGTTAACCCAGGCAGTTGACGGAGGACTTACGTGGGTAACGCGTGGGGAAAATGACCGTATCAAACGCATAGGTGTAAAAAAGCCGACGCAAGTCGGCTTTTTTATTTGCAACTCGCGCAAGTAGTGCAAGCTTATTTCACGTGCTTGCCAATCAGTCCAGCCATCTCAAACATCGAGACTTGGGCTTTGCCGAAAATCTCTTTGAGCTTGGCATCAGCGTTGATCATGCGCTTGTTGACTGCGTCTTGCAGCTTGTTCTTTTTGATGTAGACCCACAGTTTGGACACAATCTCAGTGCGCGGCATTGACGCTGCACCGACCACGGCTGCGAGGGCTGGACTCAGCGTCAATGCTTTCATGAACGCGGCGTTAGGCGTGCGTTTTTTAGCAGGTGCTTTCGTAGCAGCGACTTTTTTCACAGCGACTTTTTTGGCTGGCGCGGCTTTCTTCGCTGCGACTACTTTTTTAGCCGGGGCAGCTTTCGTTGCCGGTGCAGCTTTTTTCGCGACGACTTTTTTTGCAGGTGTCTTGGCGGCGGTCTTTGCGGGAGCTTTTGCAGCGACTTTTTTTGCCGGTGCTTTGGTTGCAGTTGCCATGATTGATTTTCCTTATTTAAGTTGAGAATCCACCAATGAAAATGATGTCCAAACACTTATTTTCAGAGGCTTTGCGGATGCTACTGGAGAAAATCGTGTTTTCCAAGGGGAAAACCAACTATTTTTACTGAGTGTGTTGTTTTTCAGGCGGGTGAAAATCACGCATTTCCCTCTGAGAACGCTCTCTCTGTACAAATACCCCAGCCCGTGCAGCTGTTATGGCTAGCAAAGACGGTACACCACATGAAGAGAAAGCAAGCTTGTAGGCCATTGATTTGGCGCATAAAAAATATTTATCTTCTATAAGACATAAGAGCAATAAATACTCTTATATAAGACTATAATGATGGCTAGGAACTGACGAGCAGCGCTCAAGTTCATCCCGTTTTTTATCCATAGGAGTAAATGATGAGCAACACCACACCGACCCGTGCTGAGCAAATTGCAGAATTAGAAAAAGACTGGGCCACCAACCCGCGCTGGAAGGGCATCAAGCGCGGCTACTCTGCTGCTGACGTTGTTCGCTTGCGCGGTTCGTTTCACATTGAGCACACCTTGGCTCGCCGTGGTGCTGAAAAACTCTGGAACCTGGTCAATACCGAGCCGTATGTCAACTGCCTGGGCGCGTTGACTGGTGGCCAAGCCATGCAACAAGTGAAAGCTGGCGTGAAGGCTATTTATTTGTCCGGCTGGCAAGTTGCGGCAGACAACAACTCATACGCGTCTATGTATCCGGATCAGTCACTGTACCCAGTGGACTCGGTGCCAACCGTGGTGGAGCGCATCAACAACACCTTCCGCCGTGCTGACGAAATCCAGCATGCCAAAGGTATCGATGCTGGTGACAAAGGTTATATCGACAACTTCGCTCCCATTGTGGCCGATGCAGAAGCCGGTTTCGGTGGTGTGCTCAATGCATTTGAGTTGATGAAAGCCATGATCAACGCTGGCGCAGCGGGCGTACATTGGGAAGACCAGCTGGCTTCGGTCAAAAAATGCGGCCACATGGGCGGCAAAGTGTTGGTGCCAACGGTTGAGGCTTGCCAAAAGCTCATTGCAGCACGCATGGCGGCTGACGTCTGCGGTGTGCCTACCTTGGTGATTGCCCGTACCGATGCCGAAGCAGCCGATTTGCTGACCAGCGACTATGACGAGAACGACAAACCATTCTTGACCGGCGAACGCACCTCTGAAGGCTTCTACAAAACCAACAAAGGTATTGACCAAGCCATTTCTCGCGCCATTGCCTACGCGCATTACGCTGACCTGGTGTGGTGCGAAACGGGTACGCCAGATCTCGAATTTGCTCGCAAGTTCGCTGAAGCTGTGCACCAAGTTCACCCAGGAAAAATGCTGGCATACAACTGTTCACCATCGTTCAACTGGAAGAAAAATCTGGACGATGCCACCATTGCCAAATTTCAAAAAGAACTCGGTGCCATGGGCTACAAATACCAGTTCATCACCTTGGCTGGCATTCACTCCATGTGGTACAACATGTTTGACTTGGCGCAAGACTACGTTAAACGCGGCATGACCGCCTATATTGAGAAAGTGCAAGAACCAGAATTCGCAGCGCGTGACCGTGGCTACACCTTTGTGTCACACCAGCAAGAAGTGGGCACCGGTTACTTCGATGAAGTGACCACCGTGATTCAAGGTGGCCAATCTAGCGTGACAGCGCTGACGGGTTCGACCGAAGAAGAGCAGTTTCATTGAGCTATTGAGGTACTGGCCCGGCATTCAAGTTGATGCCCGGTTGTCAGTATCAAGCCCGCAATCGTTCGGTTGGCGGGCTTTTTTTTTGTCAAAAATAGCAGGTCACTGATCATCACGCCTGTGCGGCGATGGGTGGTGTCGTCACGATCACGTCGCCGCATTGCGCACGCTGGCGCAAGGCGTGCTCCATCACCACGAGAGCTAGCATGGCCTCAGCGATGGGTGTGGCGCGAATTCCCACGCATGGGTCGTGTCGGCCTTTGGTGATAACTTGGGCTGTGTTGCCTTCAAGGTCAATGGATTCGCGTGGTGAAAGAATGGAGCTGGTAGGTTTGATGGCAATGGACACCTCTAGGTCTTGCCCCGTGCTGATACCGCCCAGTACACCACCAGCATGGTTGGATTTGAAGCCTTGTGGCGACAAAGAGTCGCCATGCGTGGTGCCACGCTGTGTGACAGAGGCAAAACCAGCACCAATTTCGACGCCCTTGACGGCATTGATGCCCATCATGGCGTAGGCAATATCGGCATCCATTTTGTCAAACAACGGTTCACCCAAGCCGACAGGCACCTGACTGGCGCTGATACGAAGGCGCGCACCGCAGGAGTCACCGGCTTTGCGCAAGTTGTTCATATAAGCCTCAATTTCGGACACATCGGCGGCAGGTGCAAAAAACGGGTTGTTAGGAACGTGATCCCAGGACTCAAAGGGAATAGCAATATCACCAATTTGCGTCATGCAGCCACGAAACTTCGTGCCGTACTGCTGCGCCAGCCATTTTTTGGCGACTGCGCCCGCAGCCACCATAGGTGCGGTCAACCTCGCAGATGACCGACCGCCACCGCGTGGGTCGCGCAGGCCGTATTTGTGCAAATAGGTGTAGTCGGCATGACCGGGTCGGAAGGTTTGCAAGATGTTGCCGTAATCCTTGCTGCGTTGGTCGGTGTTTTTGATAAGCAAGCAAATCGGCGTACCGGTGGTTTTACCTTCGTATACACCGCTCAAAATTTCAACCGCATCTGGCTCATTGCGTTGCGTGACAAATTTAGACGTGCCGGGTCGGCGGCGATCCAAGTCGGGCTGAATGTCGGCCTCCGAGAGCAGCATGCCGGGCGGGCAGCCGTCAATCACGCAGCCGATGGCTGGACCGTGGGATTCACCAAAGTTGGTGACTGCGAAGAGGGTTCCGAAGGTGTTGCCTGACATATTAGGAACGATTTTAAGCGCAACTGCTGGTGAATCGCCAAATTTCAGGTTAGAATAACGGCTTGTCGGAGTGTGGCGCAGTCTGGTAGCGCACCTGGTTTGGGACCAGGGGGTCCAAG
>JASJPN010000100.1:0-2846 GCA_031426635.1 Polaromonas sp. | reverse complement strand
GATGGGCAGGGGCAGGCTGTGCCCAATCACTACAGCTCGTTTGACCACTTCAAGTAGCCAAGTAAAGTCATGCCCGAACCCCCTCCCACATCTCCGCGCACGGCCTCCATTCCAGACGACGACCTCTCGCCACTGGCACCGTTTCGCTCACCGGTGTTCCGCATGCTGTGGAGCACCTGGCTGATGGCCAATATCTGCATGTGGATGAGCGATGTAGCCGCCGCGTGGATGATGACCTCGCTCACCGCCACCCCCCTGTGGGTGGCGCTGGTGCAGACCGCCGCCAGTTTGCCGGTGTTCCTGCTCGGCCTGCCCAGCGGCGCATTCGCCGACATTCTGGACCGCAAACGCTATTTCCTGGTGACCCAGATCTGGGTGGCCGTCGTGGCAAGCCTGCTGAGTCTCACCATCTTCCTGGGTCTCCTGTCGCCGGCGCTGCTGCTGGCGCTGGTGTTTGCCAATGGCATTGGCCTGGCCATGCGCTGGCCGGTGTTCTCGGCCATCGTGCCTGAACTCGTACCGCGCGCCCAATTGCCTGCGGCGCTGGCACTCAACGGCGTCTCCATGAACGTCTCTCGCATTGTCGGCCCGCTGGTCGCTGGCGCACTGATTGCCAGCGTCGGCAGCGTTTGGGTGTTCCTGTTGAATGCGGTGTTGTCGCTGGTGGCCGCCGTCGTCATCACGCGCTGGAAACGCCAGCATAAGCCGCACCCTTTGGGACGCGAGCGTTTGGGCAGCGCCATGCGCATTGGGCTGCAGTATGTATCGCAGTCGCACCACCTCAAGGGCGTACTGGTGCGCATTTCAATCTTTTTCTTCACCTCGACCGCCCTGGTGGCCCTGCTGCCACTGGTGGCACGCGGCCTGCATGGCGGCGGCGCGGGCACCTTCACGCTCTTGCTGGCGGCCATGGGTTCCGGGGCGATTGTGGCCACCCTGTTTCTACCGCAGTTGCGCCGCGAACTCTCCCGCGACGCCCTGGTGCTGAGCAGCGCAGCGGTGCAATCGGTCGCGATGCTGGTCATTGCTTTCACGCCCTACACCTGGGTGGCCGTGCCCGCCATGCTGTTTGCCGGTGCGGCCTGGATCACCACCGCCAACACGCTGAGCGTCTCAGCCCAAATGGGCCTGCCAGACTGGGTACGCGCGCGCGGCATGTCGATGTACCAGATGGCCATCATGGGTGCCAGCGCTGCCGGCGCCGCCGTCTGGGGTCAGGTCGCGACCATCAGCAGTGTGCAGCTCAGCGTGATCCTCGCCGCCTTGGCTGGCCTCTTGGCCATGGCGGCGGTCAACCGCCTCATGCCCGGACAAGGCATGGAGGAAGACCTGACGCCCTCCAACCTGTTCAAGATGCCGCAAGCCGAGGAACCCCCGGCTCACGGCCATGTGATGATCATGATTGCGTACCGCATCGATCCCGCGCGCGCGACTGAATTTCGCACCCTGATGCAACAAAGCCGCCGCAGCCGCCTGGCACATGGCGCTTTATCGTGGGAGCTGCTGCAAGACATCAACGAGCCCGGCCGCTTTGTCGAGATGATTGAGGACGCCTCCTGGACCGACCACCTGCGCCGCTTCGACCGTGTCACCACCGCAGACGTCGCGCTGCGCGACCGCAAGCTGGCCTTTCACATTGGCGAATCGCCACCGGTGGTGACACGTAGTGTGATGGAAACGACGGTGAAGGTGGGTTAAGGGTTCTTCTGGCAGCTGAAGCCAGCCTGAAGCCGATTACGACAAATCGTTTGGTCACTCAGCCTAGACTATAGTGCAGGTAACGAATTTATCCGTCTCACTTATCCAGCAGCGGCATTGACCTAAAAGTCGGTATGCTGATATTTTGGGAAATATTATTTTCATTGATCCATGTTACGGTGACACCAACGTATCTCTCCATACCTGATCTCTCGATCTAAGAAGGGCTTTGACACAACTGGATCAGGAGTGAAGGCCGATGCGATTAAAGAAGCGAACCTTTACTGCGACTCCGCAGGGAAGCGAGTGGAGATTGTGAAGTCAACCCAACGCGACATGATTCCCTTCAAGTCTGATGCTCAAGCCGAAATCGAATTTCGGTGCAATGCCAGTAAACAAGAAGAGATTTTCTGCGCAACACCAACTCACCCAATCAACACCATCCCAGCCGTCTTGGCGGCCGCTTTATCAAACGTCATCGTCCGCTTACATCCTGCACTGGCGGATAGGCGTTCAATCAAGCAGTCTGAAAAGTCTGCTTTACTGGCACTGTAAACGCGCACCGCACTGGCAACAACAGCGGCGCAGTCCAGCTTGATGGCGTCTACGGTCAGGAGCGCTTGCATCACTAGGGCAAACTGCTGGCGGGTAAAGTTATAAGCCGACTCCAGCACCCAGTTCAGTTCCACCACCGAAACCAAGGACACGAAGCCGGGCGATACCTCGTCCAGACTCTCAATAAGTGAATTGGCCAGCGCCGCCTGCGCGTCGTCATCTTGCGTGATGTAACGTACCAGTACGTTGGTATCTAACCCGATCACTTGGCTGATGCTCCACGCTTGGCAATGACGGCATTCATCTCTTCAATCGAGACTGCTTTGCCAGGTTTGCCGAACATGCCTTTAAGTGCAGTGATCGCCATCTTCTGTGCAGGTTTGAAAATAAATCCTCCAGCAGGCGCCCTTTCAAAGGCAATGCGATCACCCGCACCCAGTTTGAGCGCTTGGCGAATTTCTGCCGGGATGGTGATTTGACCTTTGGAGGTGACGGTTGCGGTGATCATGGAAAACTCCTACTCTTCTCTGAATTCCTTACTTTAATGTAAGGCAACACAGAAGTCAAGCCGCCGCCCGCTGCAGCCGATCCCG
>JASJPN010000099.1:0-4414 GCA_031426635.1 Polaromonas sp. | reverse complement strand
TATACATCGTATGAAGTAGTAGTTTGATACCAAGTCTGCTTCGAACTTCCAAGGTTCAGATGGGCCGGTCTGGTCAAGCGTGAGCGATAGATATCAGTCAATTTCATGCGATAATGCAAGACTAATCGAAACTAAGGTTACAGGGAAAGTGCGTTGCATGGTGCGACGTGGCTGCCCAACTTGATTCAAAGGAAAAAAATGAAAGCTGGCATTCACCCCAACTACCGCGAAGTTTGTTTTTTGGACATGTCCAACAACTTCAAGTTTGTGACTCGTTCATGCGTTAACACCAAAGAAATGCTGAAGATGGAAGACGGCCGCGAATTGCCGTTGTACAAACTCGATACCTCAAGCGAGTCTCATCCGTTCTACACGGGCACACAAAAATCTGTGGACAACATGGGCGGCCGCGTCGAGCGCTTCCGTAACCGTTTTGGTAAAACCACAGCTGCGGCCACGCCAGTTGTTGCCGAAGCGACTGCTGCTTAATTTACAAAAGCTAAAACAACAAAAAGGCAGCACGGGTTTACCGAGCTGCCTTTTTTTTCATTAAATGTCAGCCATTCCCAACCCAGCCATCGTCGCGCAAAGCGTTACGGGGCGTTTGCCGCGTCGCGTTTTGTTGATATTTTGCTTGGCTTACATCTTGCCGGGCTTCATAGGCCGCGAGCCTTGGAAAAATGCCGACATCACCGCTTTTGGCTACATGCTCGAGCTGGTAAGCGGCAACACCTCCTGGCTCGCGCCCCACCTATTAGGCCAAGCCCCTGAGGCTGCAGGCTTGCTGCCGTATTGGCTAGGCGCTTGGGCCATGCAACTGGCACCCAGCTGGATGACTCCGGATTTTGCAGCGCGGCTTCCGTTCATGCTGCTGTTGGGCGTGACCTTGCTGGCCACTTGGCATGGCGTTTACTATTTAGCGCGCAGTCCCAGCGCCCTGCCGGTGGTGTTTGCCTTTGGTGGCGAAGCCAAACCCAAAGACTACGCCCGCACCATCGCCGATGGTGGCTTGTTGGCCTTGATCGCCAGCTTGGGACTGGCGCAGTTTTCGCATGAAACGACACCTGCCATGGCGCAGTTATGCTTTACCGCTGTCATTTTTTATGCCGTAGCCGCCCTGCCATATCACGCGCTAAGCTCCGGCGGGCTGTTTTTACTGGGTTTGGTGGGTTTAACGCTAAGTGGTGCACCTACAGTAGCGATGGCGCTGGGTACAGGAAGCTTCGTCATTTTTGCCACAGACCAGTTGCTTCGCCGTAATAAACGAGATTCAGATGACTGTAAGCAAAGTGTGCAATCGAGCTTCTTGATGAGCGCTTCGTTACTGAGCGTCGCCATCTTAGCCTCCGCTTTAGGTTTGTGGCGCTGGACCATGACGATGCCTGAAGCCTCTTGGAATGAGGCGCAGGTCGTCAGTCGCCTACTCCTGTGGTTCGCCTGGCCAACATGGCCGCTGGCACTGTGGACACTGTGGCGTTGGCGCAGACAAATGCTTAGTCGTCATGTCGCCCTGCCCTTGTGGTTTGCCAGCGTTGCTTTTTGCGCTATGTTGTTTACCCACACGTCAGACCGCGCCTTGTTGCTGGGGTTGCCTGCGTTGGCCACCCTCGCCGCCTTTGCCTTGCCCACCTTGGAGCGCCGATTGTCTGCGCTGATTGATTGGTTTACGCTGTTTTTCTTCACCGGTATCGGTCTGCTGATTTGGGGGGTGTGGATTGCCATGCAAACTGGCACGCCTCCCAAGTCCGTGTTATTTGTGGAAAAACTGGTACCCGGTTATGTCCCCAGTTTTTCGTTGATTCCGTTTTTAATCGCTTTGATGGGCACATTGGCTTGGGTCTGGCTGGTTTCTTGGCGCGTGGGGCGGCACCGCACCGCGATGTGGAAAAGCATGGTCTTGCCTGCAGGCGGCACGGCATTAAGTTGGCTGCTGCTGATGACGCTTTGGCTACCTATCCTGGACTTTGCGCGCAGCTACGCTCCGTTGGCACGTCGAGTCACAGATATTGTAGGCAACACCGATTGCGTCCAAGTCTACGGCTTGAGTCCTGCTCAGATAACAGCACTCCAATACCACGGCGGTTTGAAGCTACAGGCTTTGGCCGCATCTGATCCAGTGGCAACCGACAAGACATGTCCCTGGCTGATTGTTGACATCGATGCTGATGGTGTCATGCCGAGCAGCGTGAACGCAAAGTCGTGGAGATTTGTCACCAAAGTACGCCGTCCATCTGACGACAATGAGGATGTCTTGCTCTACCGACGGGTGCCATAGCCATCCATAGAGCTACCGAATCAAAGCCTGCACCGCCTTGAACTGCGGGTGATCAGCCGACCCGAGCCACTCGAAGGCCACCATTTCAACCGTCACCAGCTCAGCGCCGTTGCCCGCCAAACGGTCAAAAGCTGCGTCGCGGTTGCGCTCGGTGCGCGAGCCGCAGGCATCGGTGACAACCCAGACGTCAAACTCTTCTTCCAGGAGCGACAGCGCGGTTTGTAGCAAACAAATATGTGCCTCCATGCCAGCAATGACAATCGTTGGACGCTGATTTTCGGGTTCTTTTTGCAAGTGCTTGGGCAAGCTCTTCGCGTTGGGCGAAGCTTTTGGCGTGCCAATATCGCGCAGCAAATCGCCCAAACCATCCGCACACGCATCAAAATGCGATTTCACCAAGGTCTGGCCACACAGCGCTTTAAGTTCAGGCAAGTTGTGGCCAAGTTTGTCTGGGCTTTGTTCGGTGCCCGTGATGGGGACCCGCAACAATCGCGCAATTTGCGCCAGTTTGATCGCTTGGGCTTGAAGCGCTGCGCCCTCATGAATCGCTGGCAGGAGCCGCGTTTGGTAGTCGATCAGTACAATTTGTGATTCAGGGCAGGTAAGTAACATCGAATCATTCTAAGGGATGAGGTGCTCAAAAGCGCATGCAAACCATGAAATTAAGGATAAATTAGACTTTAAATCATGTCCTAGGGAATATACGTAGCTAATAATATCAATAGGTTACAGTCGTAACTTCATTTGACTTCTTAATACTAATCGGTTAGTCTGAACCCAATGGTAAAAAAAATATTTGCGTTGTATGCTGTGTTGGCGGCTAGCGGCTGTTTCACGGTGACGGTTCAAGCCGGGCCTGTAGAGTTGCCTGTTCACGCCTCTCAGGGCCCCGGCGACGAGATGCAAAACTTGTTGGCCAGCAAGGGCCTGCTGCATCAGATCAGTGGCCAAATCGTTCAAACGGGTGGTCAACTGGTGCAAGCGGGTCAAACAGTGACGCAATCGGTGAGCGAGCGCACTTCTGATCTGGCCAGTACCGCGATTGGTTTTTTGGGTATTCCCTACAAACGCGGTGGCAATTCAGTCGAAAGTGGCCTTGATTGCAGTGGTTTCGTCCGTGCCATTTACAAAGAAACGATCGGTTTGGTACTGCCGCGTAGCGCAGATCAGCAAGCCAACGCCACCCAAACCATTGACAAAAGCGATCTCAAACCCGGTGATTTGGTGTTTTTCAACACCATGAAGCGTACGTTTAGCCACGTCGGCATTTACCTTGGCGAAGGCAAATTCATCCACTCGCCCCGCACCGGCGCGCATGTGCGCATTGAAGATATGCGCATTCCGTACTGGAACGTGCGATTTGACGGTGCCCGTCGCGTGCAAGCGGACACACAAGATACCTCAAGACCCCAAGCCTCGCGCTTGGCTGAAACGGCAGCACATTAATCATAGTCTTTATGCTATTGTTTTAATAGCAAACTAAGTTTATTTAACGCCGGCTACAGCCTTAAAATATCACTTATTTCCGGATATCTTGCAGCTCATGAAGTGACCCTTTTGATCCTTCTGCTGTCTGTTTGTCGCCCATTCATCGCCACAACTGGAGTCTCATGAACGAAAAAATCACCCACATACTGGCCCAAATGGCGGCGCTTGAAGATGATTTGCGTACTGCTGTCCACGAGCAAGAGAGCAACATGTTCTTCCGGATCAAAGGCAAACGGGTTGACTTTGAAAGTTCCGTCAAAGCTGCGCATCGGCAACTGAAGAAAAACTTCTTCCGCTGGTTGGTGACAAACCGTCCGCGGAACTTGATCACCGGGCCCATCATTTACGGCATGATCTTTCCGTTGATGCTGCTGGATCTGTGTGTCAGTTTCTACCAGTTCACCTGTTTCCCTATCTACGGCATCAGCAAGGTGCGACGCGCAGACTACATCGTGTTCGACCGGCGGTACCTGGGCTATCTCAATTTCATCGAAAAATTTCACTGCACCTATTGCGAATACGGCAACGGACTCATGGCTTACATGGGTGAAATCCTGGCCCGAACCGAGGAGTACTTTTGCCCGATCAAACACGCTCACAAAATACTGGGGACACACGCGCGCTACAACCGTTTTTTGGCCTACGGTGATG
>JASJPN010000098.1:12955-13634 GCA_031426635.1 Polaromonas sp. | reverse complement strand
CACGCCCCGGTTTTCCATCAACGGGGCAAATTCGAGGATGGTGGCTTTGAACAGCTTGGAAAAATGCCGGTATTGCTCAAAATCCACCGGCAAAATGATGGCTTCCGGGCAGAGTTTGGCGGCCTTCATCAGCCCCATGGCCGAGCCTATGCCAAATTGCCTGGCCGCGTAGGTGGCAGTGGTGATGACGCCCCGGCCGGTGTAGTCTTTGAGCCGGGCAAAGGCGTCTACCGGGATGTCGGCCAGGGTTTTACCTTCAGCCAATTTGGCGACCTCTTCGTCAATTTGCCTGCGCCCGCCGCCGATGACCACCGGCAAGCCCTTGAGCTGCGGGTAACGCAGCAACTCGACGGACGCGTAAAAAGCGTCCATGTCCAGGTGAGCGATTCGTCTGATCTTTGAGTCCATGAGCTACTCATTATCGCCCATAATTTGCTATTATTTTAATAGCTTATTAGGCAATAAATACGCCGGCTATAGGCTGAAATTGCATGTATTTTAAGGTTTGTCCTCCCCCTTGAGCAAAGGGGGATTGAGGGGGATTTTCGGATGACACGCCAAGTTGGTCTCGCAGCCCCCAGCACCACACCGCCAGGCGGAAGCTGCCTAAACTCGCTGCGCTCAGACAACGTCAGCCTCCACCTGACGGCGCGCTGCTGTGTACTGGGAAGGGTTTAAC
>JASJPN010000098.1:4023-12945 GCA_031426635.1 Polaromonas sp. | reverse complement strand
TGCTTCAAGGTCGGAAAGGATGGCTTGACGAACTGTGATGGTACTCATACTTCTCCTGAAGTGGCATAACGTAGAAGTCACCGGCGCTGCGCGGCTTTATCGCGCAGCGTCCAGCGACCGAAGGGAGCGCCATGTTAGGGGTTGGGCTCACGAAGCAGCACCAGCAGCTTGGTAACAATTGGCGAGAACCGCAAAAGGCCACTATCATCCCACGTTGGCTCTGCGGCAGATAGCAGTCCGAGCGAGACAAGCCCGGTTACGACGAGACCATCGTGTGACTCCGGGGCGACCGTTAGAACTTTCTGCTTGTGCTCTGCCGAAGACGATGCAAGCTGAATGCGGTCGTAGTGGAAGTGCTTCACAAGAAAGTCGGCTTCATCCGCGGAAACATCTCTGACAATCCTTGCAAGGACAGCCGCCTCTTGGGGCAGGATAGAACTAACCAGAAGGCTGTTGTTTACTGCTCTTTGCAGGTACTCAATCTTCTCGCGATTTGTGGTGTGGAGCAGTGCGAGGATTGTCTCGTTAATAAGTTTGTACTGAGAGTCCGAGAGGTTGTGTAGAAGTTCCGCATGTTCGTTCAGCGTTGCGTCAATTTGAGTGAGTGCATTCTCGACGCGCTGCCGATGGCGCCCGCTTGCGAGGGAATTTGAAAGAACTGGAAGAAGTGCTGCCAGCGGACTACCTGAGAGCGCACCAACAAGCGTAAGTGCAGCCTCTGTTCCGGTGTGACCAGCGATCTTTTCCAAGGGTGTTGGTGGTTTCAATAAGGACATACGCATAATGCCCTTAACATGGCTGGTAAGCGGCATGTCGTAGGTACGTCCGCTTGACCTGCAGGTTAGGCTCCATTGGCTTTAGCGCAGACGTTGCAACTACTTTGCAGATTGGCATTCTTGTTTTGTGCGATACACACGTCCATTTTTCGGGGAAACATACACGCCATAGTTACGATCGTAGTTTTTGGGGTGTGCATGTCCAGGAACGACAACTACGCACCCGAAGTAGAAAACAGCATAGAACTCTGCGTTGATATTCGAATGCTGAAACCCAACTAGGGTGTCGGTGCCACCAGCATCCTTTATTGAAAAAGACAACTGATCGCCAACCTTGTAGTCGCAGAGTAACCCGTTATTAATGGATTGCTTGCAGTCGGCACCTGCGATGACTTTTGCAAACAATTGTTCCTGAAGCGTCTGTGACAACGCCGTCTGTGCGGATAGAAGCAAAGCCGCAAGCATTGCGGTTTTCCTTACGAAGGAAGTGATTTTCATGGCGGCTAACGAATGTATACCGGAAAACCTGCGTATTAATCTGGGCATCGAATCCTCCTTGGAGTGGCTTGTAGCTTGGGCTTCAAGAGAAATAACTGATTATTTGCATAGGTATAAAAATCCAAAAAAACATCACAAACAGCAGCCCAGTCTACCGCATCAAAACCCCAGTTTCCCCGTTCCCCGCCGTTCAGACAGGGCTGAGCAGCGCAGCGGCGGGTGGATCAGGGCTGGCGTTGTTTGAGCGCAGCGAGTTTAGCCAGACCCCACCCGCCGCGAGCAGCGCAAGGAAGCGCAAAGCGCCCCTGGCTGCGGCTCGCCTTTTCTTTGCTTACTTTCTTTTGGCGAAGCAAAAGAAAGTGAGGCGCCGCCGGTCGCCACCGGCCTCCAAAACTATCGCTATAAATAAAGTAGCTATTCAGGCAATAAATACGCCGGCTACAGTCATATTTATCACTAAAAAAGGCATTTGCGCTAGGTTTTTTTTACGGGTACTTCCTGCGCACATGCAACACCCGCAAAATTTGTACCATGTCATCTTCTACACAGTAATAAACAATGTAGTTTTCGTGTATCACCAGCTCGCGGGTTGAAGGCACGATACCGGCCCGACCCAGCAACGGAAACGCCTCAAGTCGCTCAACTTTTTCAAGCGTTGCGAAAAGAAATTTTTTAGAGGCGGGTGGGTTGTCTTGGGCTATGTAGGAAAGAATCGAATCAAGGTTTTTCGATGCCCTTTTCGTCCACTTAATTTGCATATTTTGCGAAGATAGCCTGCATCTCTTGATCTGTTGCGAACTCTCCACGGCTTGCCTCTTCCAGGCCTGCGCGGACTTCGGCTATCTGCCAAGTCTGCTGCTCGATGTACGCGTCCAGCGCTTCTACAGCCAGAAAACTTTTTGTTCGTCCTGTTACCCGCGTCAGCTGTGCCAGCTTGGCGTGGGTAGATTCTGGCAAGCGAACATTCAAGGTTTTTTCAAGTGTTCCTGTAGTCATGGTTGTGTACTCATGGTTAAGAGCTTAGTTTGTAATACAGGGACTATTTTACGTATTACACCAAGAAAGTCAAAATACTAACCTCAAAACGTCCCCGGCAACAAAATACTTTTATCCACCGTATTGATATTCGTATGCCCGCAAAACGCCATCGTGATGTCCAGCTCCTTGTGGATGATCTGCAGCGCCTTGCTCACCCCCGCCTCGCCCATCGCGCCCAGGCCGTAGACCATGGCGCGGCCGATCAGCGTGCCCTTCGCGCCCAGCGCCCAGGCTTTGAGCACATCCTGCCCGGAGCGGATGCCGCCGTCCATCCAGACCTCCATGTCGGAGCCGACGGCTTCGACGATCGCCGGCAGCGCCGCAATACTGGACTGCGCGCCATCCAGTTGGCGCCCGCCGTGGTTGCTCACCACAATCGCGTCCGCGCCGCTTTGCACGGCCAGCTTCGCGTCTTCCACGTCTTGAATACCTTTGAGGATCAGCTTGCCGCCCCAGCGCTCTTTGACCCAGGCAACATCGGCCCATGACAGGCGCGGGTCGAACTGTTCGTTGGTCCAGGCGGCCAGTGAGTTCATGTCACTCACGCCCTTAACGTGTCCTACCAGATTGCCAAACGTGTGGCGCTTCGTGCCCAGCATGCCCATGCACCAACCCAGCTTGGTCGACAAATTGATGATGTTTGCCAGCGTTGGCCTGGGCGGCGCAGTGAGGCCGTTCTTCAGGTCTTTGTGGCGCTGCCCGATCACCTGCAGGTCCAGCGTCAGCACCAGGGCGCTACAGCGGGCTTTGCGGGCGCGCTCAATCATGGCGACCATGGCGTCGCGGTCGCGCATCATGTAGAGCTGAAACCAGAAGGGGGCGCTGGTGTTGGCGGCCACGTCCTCCATTGAACAAATGCTCATGGTCGACAAAATGAACGGAATGCCAAACTTCTCGGCCGCCTTGGCCGCCAAAATCTCGCCGTCGGCGTGTTGCATGCCCGTCAGCCCCACGGGCGCAATGGCCACCGGCATTTTCACGTCAATGCCCACCATCCTGGTCGCCGTGCTGCGGTTTTCCATGTTCACCGCGACGCGCTGGCGCAGCTTGATCTTCTGGAAATCTTCTGAATTGGCGCGGTAGGTGCTCTCGGTCCACGAGCCGGAGTCGGCGTAGTCGTAAAACATGCGCGGCACGCGTTTTTGCGCCAGTACGCGCAGGTCTTCGATAGTCGTAATCACCGTCATGGGGGTCTCCTGTGAAGACGCCATGGTAGCTGGCGAATGACGTTAATACCGAAGCATGATGTGAAAAGTAACTTTTGAATTTGAAAAAAAATACATCAAACCGGGCCCAGTCGTGCCCGATGCCGTGCAATCTGCGCCCGCACTTGCGCCGGTGCCGTGCCGCCCAAGGTGCTGCGGGCGTTGAGCGAGCCGCGCAGCGACAGCACGTCGTACACGTCTTTTTCAATCTTCGGGTTGAACTGCTGCAAGACTTCCAAAGGCAGCTCTGACAAATCGACTTGATGCGAGATGGCGGCTTTGACGGCATGCGCCACCGCCTCGTGCGCGTCGCGGAAAGGCAGGCCTTTTTTCACCATGTAATCGGCCAGATCGGTCGCTGTGGCGTAACCTTTGAGGGCGGCGCGCTCCATCGCCTCGGGCTTGACGGTGATGCCGCCGACCATCTCGGCAAAAATGCGCAGCGTGTCTTTGAGGGTGTCCACGGTGTCGAACAGCGGCTCTTTGTCTTCCTGGTTGTCTTTGTTGTAGGCCAGGGGCTGACCCTTCATCAAGGTGATCAGGCCCATCAAATGGCCGACGACGCGGCCCGTTTTACCGCGCGCCAGCTCGGGCACATCGGGGTTTTTCTTTTGCGGCATGATGGAGCTGCCGGTGCAAAAGCGGTCAGCCAGGTCGATGAAACCGAAGCTTTGGCTCATCCACAAAATCAACTCCTCGGAGAGGCGGCTGATATGCACCATGGCAAGAGAAGCCGCCGCAGTGAATTCAATCGCAAAGTCGCGGTCGCTCACCGCATCGAGCGAATTTTGGCAGACTTGCGGCTGGCCTTGCGCATCAACCATCCCCAGCGTTTTGGCGACCCGTTCACGATCCAGCGGATAGCTGGTGCCCGCCAGGGCGGCCGCGCCCAGGGGCAAGCGGTTGACACGACGGCGCACATCGAGCAGGCGCTCGGCATCGCGGCTGAACATTTCAACATAGGCCAGCATGTGGTGGCCGAAGCTGACCGGCTGTGCGACCTGTAAGTGGGTAAAACCAGGCAGGATGACTGCGACGTTTTTATCGGCAATGGTGAGCAAGGCGCGCTGCAGCTCGGTGAGCAGGTCACCAATCAGGTCAATCTCGCCGCGCAGCCACAGCCGCACATCGGTCGCGACTTGATCATTGCGGCTGCGGCCCGTGTGCAGACGTTTGCCAGCATCGCCGACCAGGGTGGTCAAACGCGCCTCGATGTTGAGGTGAACATCTTCCAGATCCAGCTTCCATTCAAAAGCGCCGGACTCAATTTCCGTACTGATTTGCGTCAAGCCGGTTTGAATCGATGCATGGTCTACCGTCGAAATGATGCTTTGTGCTGCCAGCATCTCGGCATGCGCCAGCGAACCCGCAATGTCGGCCTGCCACAGCCGTTTGTCAAAAAAAACACTGGAGGTGTAGCGTTTGACCAAATCGCTCATGGGCTCGGAGAACAGGGCAGACCACGCCTGGGATTTTTTGTCGAGTTGGTTTTGTTGCACGTTATGTTGTAGAGAAGGTTGCATAGAATGAACGAAATGACAGGTAGGGCGTAACAGCAATGAAGTCACAAACTTCCTCTATTATCGGTCTTCAAGAGCCCGCCCGACAAGATGCAACAACCCGCCAAAACCACTACGTTGATTTTTGACACCTGCCAGGTGGGCGTGCTGCTGCGCACTGTGCTTTTTGTACACACTGTACTGGGCGTAGCGATCATGTTCACAGAGGACAGCATCATCACCTGGCTAACACGCCTGGCTTTGATCACAGGCGGGGCTTTGCCAGGTACCCTGGTCTGGCTGATCGCGGCCTGTGGCCTGAAGCATCGTCTACAGCGACTGCCGCGCTTGTCCCAGTACGCGGCTGGCATTGGCATGGGCGCGGTGGCAGGCGTCTATGCTTGCGGCATGTTGATCCTGGCATCAGCCATTGACTCTGCCCCTTGGTTAGCCAGTGCTTTTGCGGGAGGCTTGTTCGCTGCAGCCCTGGTTGCGGCGCTGGCATGGCGTGCCAAAGGCCGCACGCCAGCGGCTACGGCGGCACGGCTGGCCGAGTTGCAATCACGCATTCGGCCTCATTTTTTATTCAACACACTCAACAGCGCCATCGCCTTGGTACGCCAGGAACCCGCACGGGCGGAGACTCTGCTGGAAGATTTGAGTGACTTGTTTCGCCATGCGCTGGCAGAACACGGCGAATCGGTCACTTTGGCCCAAGAAATTGACTTGGCAAAACACTATTTATCCATCGAACAAGTGCGCTTTGGTGAGCGCTTGCAAGTCCACTGGACGCTCGACCCTGCCGCCAACCTGGCCATGCTGCCGCCTTTGCTGTTACAGCCCCTGGTTGAAAACGCCGTGCGCCACGGTGTCGAGCCCAGCGCGGATGGCGCAAGCATTCACATCACGACGCTGCGCCAGGCGGGTAAAGTGGTGATTGAGATCAGCAACACTTTGCCTACAAATATCCACGCGCCTGGCCCCCCCACCTTGACGCAAGGACATGGCATGGCCTTGAACAACGTGCGCGATCGACTGCGTTTGCTGCACGATTTGGAGAGCCAGTTTCAGGCAGGCGTCAAACAGGGGCGGTATGTGGTGCGACTCGAGCTGCCAGCATGATGCGTCCAAACGTCTTGATTGTGGACGACGAGGCCTTGGCACGGTCGCGTTTACGGACGTTGCTGGGCGACTGCACCGAGCCACCCGTCACCATTGCTGGCGAAGCGGCCAGTGTGCAAGCCGCCCTGGCGCTGATCCGCCGCACACGCGTTGACGCTGTGCTGCTGGACATCAACATGCCACACGCTGACGGGTTGTCATTTGCACGTGGTTTGCAAGACATGGCACACCCGCCAGCCGTGATTTTTGTCACCGCCCATGCCGAACACGCCTTGCAAGCTTTCGAATTGGCTGCAACGGACTACCTGACCAAACCGGTTCGCCTTGAAAGACTACAACAAGCGCTACAAAAAATAGAGCAAATCAAGCATGTTTCACAACGGCCAGAAGCAGATATTACCGATGAAGTCATCGTCATTCAAGAGCGCGGCATCACGGTGCGCCTGCCCTTGCATGAGGTGCTGTACCTGAAAGCTGAGCTGAAGTACATCACCGTTCGCACAGCGCATCAAACCCACCTCTTGGAGGGCAGCTTGCATGACCTGGAAGCGCGTTACCCGACGTTTTTCCTGCGCATTCATCGCAACGCTTTGGTGGCACCACAGGCCATTCGCACGCTGGAAAAACACCTCGACCCTGTTGAGGGCGAATGTTGGGCGGTGCGCTTGACTGGTGCTGACGAGTTGCTCACCGTGTCGCGGCGGCAACTGGCTGCGGTGAAAGAGGTGATTTCTAAATCATAGTCCAGCGTTGGCTTTGTCTGCCTCGGTGATGAACGCATCTGCATAAAACTCTTCAGCTGGCAGGCCGCACAGCGTTACAAAATCAGATTGCGCTGAGTCCACCACAATGGGCGCGCCACAGGCGTAGACCTGGTAATCAGCCAGGCTGGGGTAATCGGCCATCACCGCGCGGTGTACAAAACCCGTGCGCCCCGTCCAGGCGTCCTCTGGCGTGGCGTTGGAGACCACCGGCACATAGCGCAGGTTCGGCATGACCGCCAACTGCGCCAAAACCCAGTCGTTCATGTACAAATCACCCGGTCTGCGGCCACCCCAATACAGGGTGACGGGGCGGTTGATGCCTTGGTGTTGCATCTGTTCAATGATGGCCTTGATGGGTGCAAAACCGGTACCTGAGGCCAGCAGGATCATGGGTTTGACAGAGTCTTCACGCAAATAAAAGCTGCCAAAAGGGCCTTCGATGCGGACAATTTCCTTCTCCTTCATCGTACCAAACACATGGTCGGTGAATTTGCCCCCTGGCATGTGGCGGATATGCAGCTCCAGACCGCTGCCGTTGTGCGGCGCATTGGCCATGGAGTAGCTGCGCCGCGAGCCATCACGCAAAATAAACTCGACATATTGGCCTGCAAAGTACGACAAGGTGTCGCTGGCGGGCAATTGCAATTTCAAAACCATCACATCGGGTGATTTTTTCTCCAGCGTGGCAATGCGCGTGGGCATTTTTTTGATGGGAAAGGCGTTTGCAGAGGTGACCTGGCGCGACTCCAGCACCACGTCACTCAACGGCGTGGCGCAGCACGTCAAAATATACCCGTTGGCCTCTTCGGCTGGACTCAAGGCCTTGCTTTGATGTGGGCCATGTTTGACGGTGCCTGCCATTTTTTTGCACTTGCACGAGCCGCAGGCACCGTCTTTGCAACCATAGGGCAGACCGATGCCCTGGCGAATGGCTGCGGCCAAAATGACCTCGTGGGGTGCGGTGGAAAAGCTGCGTTCACTGGGTAATACAGTCACTTGGAATGTCATTTAGGTATCCTTGGAGATATCACTTCAACTATCACTTCAACAAAAAATTCAAAAGAGTGCTCATTTTGCCTTCAAATCAACGACCGACTCGCCAGCCCCCCAGATCAGCGCACAAGTTGTGGACGCCTGGGCTAGGGGCGCTGCCAGCGCGTTTTCGCCAGCCTAGATTGCTCATCGTTGGCTGCGGGGATGTGGGCCAGCGAGTGGCCAGGGCCTTGCAGCCACGCCTGCGCATCATCGCGCTCACGTCGTCCCCAGAGCGCGTGCCGTCATTGCGCGTGCAAGGCATCACGCCCTTGCTGGGCAATTTAGACGCACCGCGCTCGCTCGCTCGCCTGGCGGGTCTGGCGACCCATGTGCTGCATTTGGCGCCGCCCCCCCCCACCGGCTGGGGCGACCCGCGCACCGTGGCATTGGGACGCGCCCTGCGCCTGCGCAGCGCACCCCGCGCTTTCGTTTACGGCTCGACCAGTGGGGTCTATGGCGACCTGCAAGGCGCCAAAGCCGCCGAGACACTGGGCACCGCGGCCCGCACGCCACGCGCATTTCGGCGCGTCAGTGCCGAACAAGCCGTGCGGTTTTTAGGGCGTAGCAGTCACGCTAACGGCTTGGTGCGCAGCATCATTTTGCGGATTCCGGGTATTTATGCCCCCGATCGGGCTGGCGGCACACCCAAAGAGCGGCTACTGAAAGGGACACCTGTTCTGCAAACTCAGGACGATGTATACAGCAACCACATCCATGCCGATGACTTGGCCCGCGCCTGCATCAAAGCCTTGTGGCGCGGTAAACCACAGCGCATTTACAACGTGAACGATGACAGCACCCTGCTGATGGGTGATTACTTCGATCTGGCCGCTGACCTGTATGGCTTGCCGCGCCCGCCTCGTGTGCCCAAAAACACGGCGCAAGACCAGTTGCCGCTGATGTTACTGAGCTTTATGAGCGAGTCGCGGCAGATGGACAACACCCGCATGAAGCAAGAGTTGAAGCTGCAATTACGTTACCCGAC
>JASJPN010000098.1:0-3923 GCA_031426635.1 Polaromonas sp. | reverse complement strand
AATTGTTGGTGAATTTGATTCAACATCGCCTGGGTATAAGCACGGTGCTTGTCGGTTTGTGGGCTAAAAGGGTCTAAAAAGCCTTTGTTTTCACCAGCCGTCATCAGGCGGCGCTCGACACCGATCTTGTCCATCAAACCAACGAAGCCAAAGCCGTCCATTAACACGCCAATGCTACCCACAATACTGGCTTTATCGACAAAAATTTGGTCAGCAGAGACGGCGATGTAATAGGCCGCTGAGGCGCAGGTTTCTTCAACCACAGCATAAATGGGCTTTTTGTGGATGAGTTTGAGGCGGTTGATTTCATCGTTGATGATGCCCGCCTGCACCGGGCTACCGCCTGGGGAGTTGATGAGTAGCACGACGGCTTTTGCGCCCCTGTCTTCAAAGGCACTGCGCAGCGAGGAGATAATTTGATCAGCGCTGGACTCGCCACCCGAGGCAATTTCACCCTTGATTTCCACCACAGCGGTGTGTGGGGCGCTGACATCGCTTGACGGTGCAGCGCGAGACAGCAGCATCCAGGCCATCAGCACAAAAAACGTGAGCCACGCCAGGCGCACAAACGTGCGCCAGCGGCGTGTGGCTTTTTGCTCGTTCAAGACCGAAAACGCCAATGTCTCCAGGGTGACGCGCTCCCAATTGGGCTCTGGTGTGGCGGGCTTGGTCGCCGTCGGCAACACTTTAGAGGCACTCGCTTCTGTGTGCGCTGCTGTTTGACTGGCGGTGTTTTCGGGCGTTTGGGGGGGCAATTGTGGATCGATCATGTCGCATTTCTATTCAAAACTCAAAGGGGAAATTCAAGTGGGGCGAGATTGTATGCAGTATGCCAGTGAACAACGCCGCGCTCTTCGCTCAAGGCTATTTTGACCAACCCGCCCCGGCAAGGGCCGCCAGCACATGCGCCAGTGTCGGGGCTGTAGACGGCACCATGCGTGGCGCACATCAGCCACTGGCCGCTGTCGTCAAAAACACGGCCCGGCTGCAAATCCAGCTCCATCGCCACGTGCGAGCAACGGTTCAAGTACGCCTGCGGCTGCCCCTCAAACCGAATGGCAAAGGCGCGGCAGGTCTGGCCGCTGTAAACCACATCAAAAGGCACGGCCAGTGCGCCATCTACCAAGTCAATGGAGTTGCATAACGGGATGATTTGAGTCGATGGCATACCAGTCTGTACATTCATTTCGCTATATATATTATAGCTACACAAGCATATTGTGTGCTGGCTAGTGTCCTATTTAGCATATCAAACGCGGTGATTTTCAGTTTTTTGGAAATTATGCATTCAGCCGCAACCAATCGTGCAGTTGAGCGACTGAATGCGCGATGTACAGCGGACTGAACGCTTCAAACGCGGCGCTCTCGTGGGCACCATAGCTCACACCGACACTGGCGCAGTTGGCGTTGCGCGCCATCAGCAGGTCGTGCGTGGTGTCGCCAATCATCAAGGTGCGTTCGGGCGACACACCAAATTCATGCATCAACTCATGCAGCATCTGCGGATGGGGCTTGCCAGCGGTTTGATCAGCCGTCCGGGAGCCATGGAAAAGTCCTTTCAATTCAACGGCTTGCAATGCGTCGTCAAGGCCACGTCGGCTTTTTCCAGTGGCTACCGCCAGCACATAGCCCTGCGTTTTAAGCCCATTCAACAGCGCCAGCACACCGTCAAATAAACTGATGTCATGGACATGCTGACCGTAGTGATGCTGATACCGCTCTCCCAGCAGCGGGTATTTTTCAGGCGGCACGTCGGGGGCCGCGTGTGCCAAGGCCTGCATCAGCCCCATGCCAATGACATAAGAAGCGTCCTGGTCGCTGGGCGGTTTGCCACCTACATCCGTCACCGCCGCCTGGATGCTACGCGTAATGATGGCGGTCGAATCGAACAGCGTGCCATCCCAATCGAAGGCAATCAGGTCGAATTGGCGGGGGAACGGGCTGGATTTATGGGGCATAAGGCGTGAGCGACTTGACAAAGTTTTGTAATTCTGCGGGCAGTTCAGCGTGCAATTCAACCCGCTCTAGCGTGTTTGGATGCGTCAACTGGAGACGCCAAGCGTGCAAAAACATGCGTTTCAAACCGACAACTTGGTTTGAAACGGTTTTTTGCAAGGCTTTGTTCAGCTCAAAGTCACCATATTTGTCGTCGCCAGCAATCGGGTAGCCCTCACTGGCCAGATGAACGCGAATTTGATGGGTCCGGCCGGTTTTGATGGTGACTTCCAGGAGCGAAAATTCAGCAAATAACTGCTTAACCTTCACCAAAGTCACCGATTTCATGCCGTTGGGGTCATCTTTGGTGGTGACTTTAACGCGGCGCTCGCCCTCTGAGCCATCTTTGGTAGGCAGCACGTATTTGTGCAGCGGCTTGTCTAATACTTTCTTGTTAGCAGGCCAAGCACCCACGACCAAAGCCAGGTAGGTTTTGCCCGTTTCGCGCTCCCGAAACTGGTTTTGCACGTGCGTCAGGGCGCTGCGCTTCTTGGCGATCAGCAAAATACCACTGGTTTCTCGGTCCAAGCGGTGGATCAATTCTAAAAATTTGGCCTGGGGCCGACTCATGCGCAACTGCTCAATCACCCCAAAACTGATGCCTGAGCCACCATGCACCGCTACGCCAGCCGGTTTGTCGATGGCCAAGAGGTGCTCATCTTCAAACAAAACGGGAAAATCTTTGAGTGGCGCCGTCCTGTTGGTGATGACTAACTTTTCCATCGCCTGCGTTTTTTCCGCCATGCGCTCGGACACCCGCACCGGCGGCAAACGCACGATGTCGCCCTGTTTGACCCGCGTATCTGCACCAGCCCGGCCCTTGTTGACCCGCACCTCACCACTGCGAATGATGCGGTAGACATGGGTTTTGGGCACGCCTTTGAGCTGGCGGATCAAAAAATTGTCCAGCCGCTGGCCGTCGGAATCCTCGTCGACCGTGACAAATTCGGCTTTAATTTTCCCAACTTCACTGCTTAATGCATCTTTATCCAAGCCTACCCCTATAATGTGTTGCACTAGCGCCGCTGTGTAAGTAACTGATTTGTCTGGAGTTTAGTCCACATCAGCTTACCCGTCCCGCTAGCTTAGTTGATGCCAGCTAGCCAGTCAGCACACAAACAAGACGAGCCAACGCTCATTGTGGTCTGTTGATTGCTTAGTTAGAGCCGACATTTTGAGACAACCATACGGAATACCCAAAGTCTGTCAGCCCCTGATTGAGTCAGGGGCTGACAGATCGTTTTAGTTGAGATCAGTTGAGACCAGTTGAAAGAGTCAGACTAAGTTGAAATGACTAGCGACCCGCTTAACCCTTCCCTGATCCCACGCGCCTACGCTGTTGCGGGGTAGCTGATACACATCAGCTGCTTTAGCTTGAGCTCTCCGGCAATTCCCTTCGTCTTGATTCGTCTGTTTTGGCATCCTTTGCTCATCTTGAGCATGTTTGGTTTTGCGCATCCACCCCTGTGTGTGATGCGCGAACATTGAAAAGAAGGACTCTCCTATGAAACGGATGTTAATTAACGCCACACAGACCGAAGAACGTCGTTTGGCGATTGTCGACGGGCAAAAACTGCTCGATTATGAAATTGAAATTGAAGGACGCGAACAGCGCAAAGGCAACATCTACCAAGCCATCGTGACGCGCGTTGAGCCGTCGCTGGAAGCTTGTTTTGTCGATTATGGCGAAGACCGCCACGGCTTTTTGCCGTTCAAAGAAATCTCAAAATCCTACTTTGCCGCTGGCGTGTCGGTGAGCCAGGCGCGCATCCAGGACGCGATCAAAGAAGGCCAGCAGTTGCTGGTGCAAGTGGAAAAAGAAGAGCGTGGCAACAAAGGCGCAGCGCTCACCACCTTTGTGTCCCTCGCCGGTCGCTACGTGGTGCTGATGCCGAACAACCCACGCGGCGGCGGCGTATCGCGTCGCA
>JASJPN010000097.1:0-11858 GCA_031426635.1 Polaromonas sp. | reverse complement strand
GGCTCCATCATGGCGGCCGCCACGTCGCAGCTGGCAATGATGCTGTACTGCGGCGAGGTCGAGGTGTGCATCAAATACGCCTCGTTGAACAAATGGCGATCGAGCTTGACGGTTTGCGAGTCTTGCACCAACACGTGGCTGGCCTGGCTGATGCCCGCCAGCAGCTTGTGGATCGACTGTGTGGCATAAACGACCGCCGTTTTGGGGCGAATGCGGTTTTTCCCCATCGAGTGGTAGCTGCCATAAAACGGGTGAAACGCGGCGTGCGGGAGCCAGGCTTCGTCAAAATGCAGATTGTCCACGTAGCCGTCGAGCATGCCTTTGACGGTTTCGGTGTTGTACAACACGCCGTCGTAGGTGCTTTGGGTGAGGGTCATCACACGGGGTTTCACCTGTTTGGGATCCACGCCTTTTAACAGCGGGTTGGCCTTGATTTTGGCTTGAATCGAGGCAATTTCGAACTCCTCTTTGGGGATCGGCCCGATGATGCCAAAGTGATTGCGCGTGGGCTTTAAAAACACGGGAATCGCCCCGGTCATGATGATCGCGTGCAGGATGGACACGTGGCAATTGCGGTCAACCACCACCACATCGTTGGGTGCAACCGTGTGGTGCCAGACCATTTTGTTGCTGGTCGAGGTGCCGTTGGTGACAAAAAAGCAGTGGTCCGCGTTAAAAATGCGTGCTGCATTACGCTCACTCTCGCCAATGGCACCGTCATGGTCCAGCAGTTGACCGAGCTCTTCCACTGCGTTGCAGACATCAGCGCGCAGCATGTTTTCGCCGTAAAACTGGTGGTACATCTGTCCGACGGGGCTTTTTAAGAACGCCACGCCGCCGGAATGGCCGGGGCAATGCCAGCTGTAGGAGCCGTCCGCAGCGTAATCCAGCAAAGCCTTGAAAAACGGCGGCTGCACGCCCTCCAGGTAGCTTTTAGCCTCGCGGATGATGTGGCGCGCCACAAACTCGGGCGTGTCCTCAAACATGTGAATAAAACCGTGCAGCTCGCGCAGGATGTCGTTGGGGATATGGCGCGAGGTTTTGGTCTCGCCATAGACATAAATCGGCACATCCAGGTTTTTACGGCGCACTTCTTCAATGAAATGGCGCAAATTCAGCACCGCAGGATCCAGATCAGGGCCAGGCGTGAATTCTTCGTCGTCGATGGACAAAATAAAGGCGCTGGCGCGGCTTTGCTGCTGGGCAAACTGGCTCAAATCGCCATAGCTGGTGACGCCCAGCACTTCAAAACCTTCGCTTTCAATGGCCTGCGCCAAGGCGCGAATGCCTAGCCCGGAGGTGTTTTCAGAGCGAAAATCTTCATCGATGATGATAATAGGAAATCGAAAATTCATGGCAGTGTGTCAATGAGCAAAAAAAGAACGAAAAGAATTGAGAAATAGGGATTAAACGCGAAGTGTAAGGAAATAATGAGGCACAACTGCCATGTTGACAAGTTAGGATGCATGATTCGTTCAATATGTGGCGCAACACAGACAAAAAGGGGTGGTATGGCTGAATCAAGTATCTGGTGGCTACTCACAGGGGCGGCGGTCGCGGTAGAGCTCATCACCGGCACGTTTTATCTCCTGATGCTCGGTGTGGGTTTCGCTGCGGCGGCTCTGGCCGCCCATTTGGGGGCCCATGTGACGGTGCAATTGGTGACGGCCGCGCTATGTGGTGGGGGTGCAGTCATTGCCTGGCATCTGCTGCGCGGCAAAAAAATGCGTGGCGCACCAGCACAGTCGAATCAAGACGTGAATATGGATATTGGTCAAACGGTCGAAGTCCACAGCTGGCACGCGGACGGCACGGCCCACATCAAATACCGGGGTGCGGACTGGACGGCGGAGTTGCTTCAGGGGAGTAGCGCGGGTGCCGGGGCATACCGGGTAGCGCAGGTGGTGGGTAGCCGTTTAATTCTTGAAAAAATCTAGATCATCCGAATCAAAGAAAGAACCCTCATGGAAATCGCACTTCTTCTACTCATCATTGCCATTATTTTTATCGTTCAGACGCTCAAAGTGGTGCCGCAGCAGCATGCCTGGGTGGTGGAGCGTTTGGGCAAGTACCATGCCACGCTCACACCGGGTTTGAATTTCTTGGTGCCTTTTGTCGATAAAGTCGCCTACAAGCACGTGCTGAAAGAAATCCCGCTCGACATTGCCAGCCAGGTTTGCATCACCAAAGACAACACGCAGTTGCAGGTGGACGGGATTTTGTACTTTCAAGTCACCGATGCGATGCGCGCGAGTTATGGCTCGAGCAACTACATCATCGCCATTTCACAGTTGGCTCAAACCTCGCTGCGCAGCGTGATTGGCAAGCTGGAACTGGACAAAACCTTTGAAGAGCGCAACATCATCAACGCCCAAGTAGTCGCCGCCATTGACGAAGCCGCGCTGAATTGGGGTGTCAAAGTGTTGCGTTATGAAATCAAAGACCTGACGCCGCCGAAAGAAATTTTGCATGCCATGCAAGCGCAAATCACCGCCGAGCGCGAAAAACGCGCTTTGATTGCCGCCTCTGAAGGCCGCCGCCAGGAGCAAATCAACATTGCCACTGGCGAGCGCGAGGCTTTCATAGCGCGCTCTGAGGGGGAAAAGCAAGCCGTCATCAACAAGGCACAAGGTGATGCTGCTGCGATTTCTGCCGTGGCAGAGGCGAATGCGCATGCGATTGAAGTCGTCGCCAACGCCATTCGGCTGCCCGGCGGTGCGGAAGCGGTGCAGCTCAAGGTGGCAGAAAAAGCGATGGAGGCTTACGCTCGTGTGGCCAGCGATGCCACCACCACGCTGATCGTGCCCAGCGACATGAGCCAAGTGTCCACCTTGATTGCTACGGCTATGAAAATGGGGCAGACTGTGAAGGCTTAATTTTTTTCGTTCATTGAGAGACATTCATGAAAATCATCGACTCCATCACCACCCAGGCCGCCAGCATGGCTCTGGTGCGCCGCCAGATTCATGCCAACCCTGAGCTTTGCTTCAAAGAGATTCAGACGGCCGATCTGATCGCCGCCAAGCTGACCGAGTGGGGCATCCCGATCCACCGCGGCATGGGCACCACGGGCGTGGTGGGCATTGTTAAAAACGGTACATCTGACCGCGCTATTGGCTTGCGTGCCGACATGGATGCGCTGCCCATGCAAGAGTTCAACACCTTTGCCCATGCCAGCAAAAACGCCGGAAAAATGCACGCCTGTGGGCACGATGGCCATGTCGCCATGCTCTTGGCTGCGGCGCAGCACTTTGCCACCCAGCGCAATTTTGATGGCACGGTGTATTTGATTTTTCAACCCGCTGAAGAAGGCGGTGGTGGTGCGCGGGAGATGATCAGGGACGGCTTGTTTGAGAAATTCCCGATGCAGGCGGTCTTTGGCATGCACAACTGGCCGGGTATGGCGGTGGGAAAATTTGCAGTCAGCCCGGGGCCCGTGATGGCGTCGAGCAACGAGTTCAAGATCACCATCCACGGTAAAGGTGGCCACGCCGCACTGCCGCACAACAGCCTGGACCCGGTGCCGGTGGCCTGCCAGATGGTGCAGGCGTTTCAAACCATCATCAGCCGCAATAAAAAACCGATTGACGCGGGTGTGATTTCCGTCACCATGATTCATGCGGGCGAAGCCACCAATGTGATTCCCGACAGCGTTGAGATCCAGGGCACGGTGCGCACTTTCACGCTGGAGGTGCTCGATATGATTGAGCAGCGCATGAAGGAGATTGCCGAGCACACCAGTGCTGCGTTTGGTGCGACCTGTGAGTTCGAGTTCGAGCGCAACTACCCGCCCACCATCAACTCAAGCGCAGAGGCTTTGTTCGCCGCCAAAGTGATGGCCGATATGGTGGGCGCTGACAACGTGCTCGCACAAGAGCCCACCATGGGCGCAGAAGATTTTGCATATATGTTGATGGCCAAACCTGGTGCGTATTGCTTTATTGCCAATGGCGAAGGCGAGCATCGGGAGATGGGTCATGGCGGTGGGCCATGCATGTTGCACAACCCAAGCTATGACTTCAATGACGATTTGATTCCCTTGGGTGCAAGCTATTGGGTGCGTTTGGTCGAGGCGTGGATGGGTTGAATTTGTCATACATTGAAATTGAACGATAAAGGTAGAGTTGTAAGCATGGAAAAAATAGAGAATTTGCCCGTTGACGTGGTTATCATGGCGGCTGGCAAAGGCACGCGAATGAAAAGCGCCTTACCCAAAGTGTTGCATCGCTTGGGTGGTCGCGCATTGTTGCAACACGTGCTGGACACGGCATCGCAATTGAACGCACGCAGCGCCGTGGTGGTTACGGGTCACGGTGCGCAGACAGTCGAACATGCTATTAATTTAGTAGCTACAAAGTCAATAAATACGCTGTCTATCGCTAAATTTGACGTAAAATTTGTACGCCAGGAACCACAATTGGGTACGGGTCATGCGGTGCAGCAAGCCGCGCCGCTTTTACCTGATGACGGTGTGGTCCTGGTGCTCAGCGGCGATGTGCCCTTGACCCAGGCGGACACCTTGCAGCGCTTGATTGCCTTGTGCGGTGGCGATAAATTGGCGCTTCTGACGATTGATTTTGCCGACCCGACAGGTTACGGGCGGATCGTGCGACATGCTGACCAAGTACAAGCGATTGTTGAGCAAAAAGATGCCTCTGATGCGCAAAAAGCGATCCAGGAGGTTTACAGCGGCATCATGGCTGCGCCTGCCAAGCTACTCAAAGCGTGGTTGGCCCGACTCGACAACCAAAACGTTCAGGGTGAGTATTACCTGACCGATGTCGTCAGGTTTGCTGTGGCTGACGGCGTAGCGGTGGTGGCCCACAAAATCGACGATGCTGTCCAGGTGGCTGGTATCAACAGTCCCGTGCAACTGGCCGAACTCGAGCGTGCTTTCCAATTACGCCAAGCCGCAAAGCTGATGGAGCAGGGCGTTCGGCTCGCCGACCCAGCAAGGTTTGACCTGCGCGGCAGCCTGACTTGCGGTCAAGATGTTGAGATTGACATCAATTGCATCTTTTCAGGCCAAGTATCCTTGGGCGCTGGCGTGAGCGTCGGTGCTCACTGTGTGATTGCCAATGCCGTGATCGCAGAGGGCGTGGTGATTCATCCGTTCACCCACATAGACGGCGAAAAACCAGGTGTGACTATTGGCGCGGGCGCTTTGATTGGCCCCTTTGCGCGGCTGCGCCCAGGTACCCAATTGGGTGCTGAGGTGCATATTGGTAATTTTGTCGAGGTGAAAAACAGCACGCTGGCCGATGGTGTCAAGGCCAACCACTTGGCTTATTTGGGCGACGCCACAGTGGGTGAACGGGTCAACTTTGGCGCAGGTAGCATCACCGCCAACTACGATGGTGCCAACAAACACCGCACCGTGATTGAGGCCGACGTGCATGTGGGCAGCAACTGCGTACTGGTTGCGCCGGTCACGCTGGGCGCAGGTGGCACGGTGGGCGGCGGCTCGACCATCACCAAAAGCACACCGGCAGGCGCTTTGAGCGTAGCCCGGGGCAGGCAAATCAGTGTTGCCGACTGGCAGCGGCCAGCCAAACTGGTCAGGTAAAAACGACTCAAGAACGCCACCGACAAAAGCAGTCCGCCATGACCACCATCCGCTCGCTGGGTGATCTCAAACTGATCAAGCACGCGCTTGCCCAGCAGCAAGCGCGTGAGGCGGTTGCCCTGGCAGAGAAGCTGGCCGCTCAAGCCATGGTTAAAGCCGACAAGGATTTGTTTGCGAGCAGCGTGGGTAGGGTCAAGTCCTTGTCCAGCAAGCCTAAGGTACTCTCGAAAATAGAGCGGCCTGCGCCCATCCCCGTGCAGCGCCAGCGCGACGAGCAAGCGGTGCTGGGCGAGTCATTGAGCGACGAATTTGATGTGGGGACGCTGCTCGACATGGACGATACACTGAGTTTTCGCCGTCCGGGCATCGGGCCTGACGTGACTAAAAAGCTGCGTCAAGGCGTTTGGAGCATCCAAAGGCAAATAGATTTGCACCATCTGCGCACCGAGCAAGCGCGTGATGTCTTGGGCGCATTCATCCGTGAAGCGCACAAACACGGCATGCGCTGCGTGCGGGTGGTGCATGGCAAGGGGCTGGGTTCACCGGGCAAAGAGCCCGTCTTGAAGGGCAAGGTGAAAAGTTGGCTGGTTCAAAAACAAGAGGTTTTGGCCTTTGTGCAAGCCAAACCCGCAGAGGGCGGGGCTGGTGCTTTGGTGGTCTTGTTGAAACCTCAGCAGGGTAAAGCGCAGTCTGGTTAACGGCGACGCAGACGTTTACAATCACGAGTTGGCATTTTTGCCCCCACGCATTTCTCCACTACCAAAGATCAGGAATTTCCCATGTTTATATCTTCAGCCTTCGCTCAAACCGCCCCAGCCGCTGCCGCCGCTGGCGGTGACTTGCAATCCACCTTGACGAGCATGCTGCCCTTGGTGCTGATGTTTGTGGTGCTGTATTTTGTGATGATTCGCCCCCAGATGAAGAAGCAAAAAGAGCACCGCACCATGATTGAGGCTTTGGCCAAGGGAGACGAAATCGCCACCGCTGGCGGCTTGCTGGGCAAAGTCACCAAATTAGGCGACGGCTATTTGAGCTTGGAGATTGCCAATGGCGTTGAAGTGCAGTTGCAACGCAGCGCCGTGGTACAGGTGTTGCCAAAAGGCAGCATCAAGTAATTCTTTTAACATTGGTTTGAATAAAGTACGATCATGAATCGATATCCGGTTTGGAAATACGCGATCATCGTGATCGTGCTTTTGGTGTCCGCGCTGTTTACGCTGCCCAACTTCTTTGGCGAAGCGCCTGCGGTTCAAATTTCCAGCGCTAAATCCACGATCAAAGTGGACAGCACAACGCAATTGCGGGTGGAAGAAGCGCTGAAAGCGGCTGCTTTGACGCCTGACACGGTCACGTTTGATGGCAAGTCCATCAAAGCGCTGTTCAAAGACACCGATACGCAGCTCAAAGCCAAAGACGCCATCCAAAAAAGTTTGGTACCTGACTCGTCCAGTCCCAGCTATGTGGTGGCGCTGAATTTGGTGCGCCGTTCGCCCGCTTGGCTCAACGCCATCGGGGCCGCGCCCATGTATTTGGGTTTGGATTTGCGCGGCGGCGTGCACTTCATGCTGCAAGTCGATATGCAGGCTGCATTGACCAAAAAGACGGAATCACTATCGGGCGACATCCGCATGGCCTTGCGCGAAAAAAATGCACGCCACAGTGGCGTCTCGCGCAATGGTCAAACGATTGAGGTTAAATTTCGTGATCAAGAAACCTTGGCGGCCGCCAAAGCGGTGATCACCGACCAGTTTGCCGAGTTGCAACTGTCCGAGACACCAGATGGCACCGAGTACAAGCTCAGTGCCAGCATCAAGCCTGAGGCGGCACGCATGGTGCAAGACCAAGCCCTGAAGCAAAACATGGTGACCTTGCATAACCGCATCAACGAGCTGGGCGTGGCTGAGCCGGTGATTCAACAGCAGGGCTTGGACCGCATTGTGGTGCAACTGCCCGGTGTTCAAGACACGGCCAAAGCCAAGGATATTTTGGGCCGAACCGCGACACTGGAAGTGCGCATGGTCGATGAGTCGGCTGAAGGCCAGGCAGCAGAGAGCAACAGCGGCGCTGTGCCGTTTGGCTCAGAGCGTTTCTTGGAGCGCAACGGTCGCCCTGTGATTGTGAAAAAGCAAGTCATCCTGACGGGTGAGAATCTGACGGATGCGCAAGCCGGTATTGATGGACAAACCCAAGGCGCGACGGTGAATTTGAGCCTGGATGCCAAAGGGGCACGTATTTTCAAGGATGTCACGCGTGAAAACATCAACAAACGCATGGCGATTTTGCTCTTTGAAAAAGGCAAGGGCGAAGTCGTCACCGCCCCGGTGATTCGCTCTGAAATTGCCGGCGGACGGGTGCAAATCTCTGGCAGCATGAACACCGCTGAAGCGAATGACACGGCGCTCTTACTCCGCGCTGGTTCGCTGGCAGCACCGATGGAGATCATCGAGGAAAGCTCAATCGGCCCGAGTCTGGGTAAAGACAATATTGACAAAGGCTTTAACAGCGTGACTTGGGGCTTCCTGGTCATCGTGCTCTTCATGTGTGTGTATTACATGATGTTTGGCTTGTTCTCAGCGCTGGCGCTGGGGGTCAACTTGCTGATGTTGGTGGCGGTTTTGTCGATGTTGCAGGCCACTTTAACGCTTCCAGGCATTGCCGCTATGGCGCTGGCGCTGGGTATGGCGATTGACTCTAACGTGTTGATCAACGAGCGCGTTCGCGAAGAGTTACGCGGCGGTGCGTCGCCGCAAGCGGCCATCGCCATCGGCTATGAGCGCGCCTGGGCCACCATTTTTGACTCCAACATCACCACCTTGATTGCGGGTGTCGCCTTGCTGGCGTTTGGCTCGGGCCCGGTGCGTGGCTTTGCAGTGGTGCACTGCATCGGTATTTTGACCAGCATGTTTTCGGCTGTATTTTTTTCGCGCGGTTTGGTGAACCTCTGGTACGGAGGGAAAAAGAAGTTGAAAACAGTAGCCATTGGCACCATTTGGCAGCCTGAAAAAACTGTTCATTCAGCGTCTGAAACATCCAGCAGCGTCGCTGTTAAAACCAAATAAGGAGACGCGTCATGGAATTTTTCAAGATTCGCAAAGACATTCCGTTCATGCGCCACGCATTGATTTTCAATGTGATTTCACTCGTCACTTTTTTGCTCGCGGTGTTCTTCTTGTTCTCGCGCGGTTTGCACCTGTCGGTTGAATTCACCGGCGGCACGGTGATGGAAGTCAGCTATACGCAACCCGCCGAGCTGGAAAAAGTGCGCAACAAAGTAGCCAGCCTGGGCTTTGCCGATGTGCAGGTGCAAAATTTTGGTACATCGCGCGATGTGATGATTCGTCTGCCCTCGCAAAAAGGCGTGAGCTCGGCGCAGCAAAGTGACAAAGTCATGGCTGCGCTGAAAACCGACGACGCTGGAGCCACTCTGCGCCGCACCGCCTTCGTCGGACCACAGGTGGGCGATGAGCTGGTGCAGGACGGTTTGAAGGCTTTGGCCATGGTGGTGTTTGGCATCATGCTTTATTTGGCGATCCGTTTTGAGTGGAAGTATGCCGTCTCAGCCATCATCGCCAACTTGCATGATGTGGTCATTATTTTGGGGTTTTTCGCTTTCTTCCAGTGGGAGTTTTCACTCTCGGTACTGGCCGCCGTGTTGGCGGTGCTGGGCTATTCGGTCAATGAATCGGTGGTGATTTTTGACCGAATCCGCGAGAACTTCAAACGCTATCGCAAGATGAATACCATAGAGATCATCGATAACGCGATCACCTCCACCATCAGCCGCACCATCATCACGCATGGCAGCACGCAGATCATGGTGCTGTCGATGCTGCTGTTTGGCGGTCCGACGCTGTTTTATTTTGCGTTGGCGCTGACGATTGGTATTTTGTTTGGTATTTACTCGTCGGTCTTTGTGGCCGCCGCGATTGCCATGTGGTTAGGCATCAAGCGTGAAGATCTGGTCAAAGCCGCACCGTCAAAAAAGGAGCACAACCCGGATGATCCAGAAGCTGGTGCCGTCGTTTAACCCGTGCTCAACCCGCGCTAGCCCGCCACGACACGCTGGTACAAGCCACCCGGCAGACGCGCAACCTGGCCATCTAGTTCAAGTTCCATCAAACGTACTTGCAAACTGGCCGCATCCCACCCGGTGCGGGCCACCAGGGCATCCAGGCTCACTGGGTCATAGCCCAGAGATTTGACCAAGTTGTCAGGCTCAAAACTGGAGTCTGTAGCGTCCATTGCCTCATCTTCGTGCGCAGCGTCTTGATCTGGCTTCAATAACTTCGGCTGAGATAGCAGTTTTGAGTTGGGCAATGACGGTGGTGTCAGCTGCATCCTCAGCTCTTCAAGTACATCCTGTGCTGATTCGACTAATTTGGCCCCCTGTTTGATCAAGGCGTGGCAACCGCGCGATTGGGTGGAATGAATCGACCCAGGGATGGCAAAAACTTCTTTGCCCTGTTCGGACGCCATGCGTGCGGTGATCAAGGAGCCAGATTTCACTGCCGCTTCAACCACCAGGGTGCCCAAGCTCAGGGCTGAAATAATGCGGTTGCGTTTGGGGAAGTTGGCTGGCAGCGGTGGCGTTCCGAGCGGAAATTCACTCACCATCAAACCGTGCTGGACGATGCGGTGTGCCAATGCCAGGTGTTTCCTGGGGTAGACGCGATCGAGTCCTGTGCCCACCACTGCGATGGTGCCGCCAGAACGACCCTGCGCGCAACCCTCTAGCGCACCTTCGTGCGCCGCACCATCAATGCCCAATGCCAATCCAGACACCACGACCAGGCCCGCTTGGCTAAATGCCTGGGCAAACGCATGGGCATTGGCCAAACCCTGCGGCGTGGGGTTGCGGCTGCCGACAATGGCGATGCCATCTCTGACGGGTTTAAGCGTGTCATGAAGGTTTGCATGGGCTACTGATTTAGGTGCAATGGGGGCAATTAAATCAATGTGTCCAAGCAAATACAGCATCAAGGGCGGGTCCTCGATATGGAGTAAAGAGGCTGGGTAGCGTGGGTCGCTCAGGGTGAGTATGAAGCGGTTGTTTTCCGACGCATCGCCGTCATTTAGCCAATCCAGGGTGGTCTGTAGCTGAGCTTCCAGGCCGGCTGGCTGTATGAGCAGGGCGCTCGCCATGGCAGGGCTGACGATTTGGCGCAGAGCGACGGCGGGTTGTGTAAAGACGGCTTGTGGCAGGCCAAACGTGGTGAGCAGTTTGCGCGCATTCAGGTTGCCAACGCCCGGTGTCAGGCTCAGCCGCAACCAGGCGGCGAGTTCTTCACGCTCCATCAACGGCGAGCGGTCCAGTGATGTTTTTTCATGTGCCCTTGTTTCAGCGTGGATTGATCAACCAGTCGCCAACTTTGGCTGGCCGTGTCGCTTGCAACACCAAGGCATAGGACAGTTTTTCGAAAGGCCGGAACACCATCAGCAAACCATTGCGTTCATCGGGTAATTTGATGTCTTGCCAGTTAGCGCCGGTTTTATCAACGACGCGTTCGCCATTGGTCTGGATGGCCAAGACATGGCCACGTTCCATGCCATCCTGGGTGCCACGGTTGATCACCACAATTTGATTTTGAGCAACGTTTGCCACAGAACTGCCATAGGCCGACACAATCCGCGCTTCCACAGGTGTGGTCGGCGCATGTGGGGTGTAGCTCAAAACTTCCAGGGGGGGCTCAGGCAACAAACGGTCGCCGGTGCGGATCTCTTCTTTGGAACGAACGATGTCAAGTGTTGCCGGGACAATGTCTGTTTTGGCCTCGATGCCGGATTGAGAGCCCTCTTTTTTGTCAGCACCGCGCACGGGTACGACGGATTCCGCACGAACCAATTGGGCGCGTCCAATGTACTGCGCCTCATAGCCCAGCACTTCTCCCGTACCGGGGTCTTTCAAGGCCGTGGCATTGCGAAAAATCCTGAAACTGCGTGGACTGCCTGGGGTGGTGACCAGCGACGTGCCCGATGCGCTGCGTGCATAAGCACGGTCGCCTTCACTGAGTAAAACACGCCCTTCTTGGGTTGCGACAAAGCGCGGGGCCGTTTGCAGTGTGAGCTCTTCGACGATGAGAGGCTCGGACAGAAACGGCTCAATCAACGTGTTTTTCAGCGTGGGAATGGACAGATCGGCCAACTTGTCAATGCGTGTGCGGGGCGACAAACGGACCGTTTCCAATCCTCCGGCATCACGACCACTCCCCCCAGCCTGATTACGCAGTCGCGCCCGACCACTGGATTTGTCGAGGTACAAGGTTTGTCCCGGATAAATCAAATGCGGGTTGTT
>JASJPN010000096.1:0-8411 GCA_031426635.1 Polaromonas sp. | reverse complement strand
GTCACCACAGGCTTTTGACCTGCAATTTTGGTCAAGTCGCTAACAGCGTTGTCCATGACTTTTTTATCAGAAACCGCCTCACTCACACCCATGTTAAGCGTGATTTTGGTGAGACGCGGAACCTGCATCGGCGATGTGTAGCCGAACTTTTCCATCAAACTAGGCGCGATTGTTTCGCGGTACTGTTGTTGTAAACGTGCCATGTTTATGCCGCCTTGATTTCTTCACCGCTTGACTTGAAAACGCGCACGCGTTTTCCGTCAGCCGCTAATTTAATACCTACGCGGTCAGCCTTGCCACTGGCCGCATTAAAGATGGCCACGTTCGACTGGTGAATAGGCATGGTTTTTTCAATGATGCCACCAACGACACCTTTGAGTGGATTTGGCTTGGCATGTTTTTTAACCAAGTTGATGCCATCAACAATTACATGCGTTTCGCTTTGGCGCAACGACACCTTGCCGCGCTTACCTTTGTCACGTCCTGCAATCACAACGACCTCGTCGCCTGTGCGAATTTTGTTCATGATGCGCCCTTACAAAACTTCAGGAGCCAGAGACACGATCTTCATGAACTTCTCAGTACGCAATTCACGCGTCACTGGTCCAAAGATGCGGGTACCGATAGGCTCCAACTTGGCGTTGAGCAAAACTGCTGCATTGCCATCGAATTTAACCAAGGATCCATCACTGCGACGAATACCCTTAGCCGTACGCACCACTACCGCGCTGTAAATTTCGCCTTTTTTGACGCGGCCACGCGGTGCGGCTTCTTTAATACTTACCTTGATAACATCCCCTACGCTAGCGTAGCGACGCTTCGAACCACCCAGCACTTTAATGCAGAGCACGGACTTCGCGCCGGTATTATCGGCAACATCTAATCGTGTTTCAGTTTGGATCATTTAAATTATTCCCAACTTGCACTGAAAGCCCCCACAATGAAGGCCATCAATCAGTCTTGGACCTGTCGTCTACGCTGCGAACCACTCGCAACGCTTCCGTTAGGCAGATACTCGTTCACTGCATTTTTAACTTTGCATCAACCGAGCCCTCGATTATGGCACAGCTTTCCAGTCGCAGCAAGCTTTTTTGTGGGCGTACGCACATTTAATGACATTTCCACGCAAACAGGGCAAGATGCCTTCGGAAAATGACTCAAATCGACATTTCGCCACCCAGAGCAGCCAGCAGGTCCGGTATTAATTTGCGCAACTCCCCAGTCGCAATGGCGGTGTCAGCATCAAAACCGTCCTCTTTTTCCTGCGATGTCCCCTCAAAAACGCCATCAAGGAAAGCTATTTTCTTGATTTGCAGGGTGTCGGTCAATAGAAAAGACACGCGTCCATCCCAAGTCATAGCCAATTTGGTGGGTATTTTGCCACTGGTGATGTGTTGCCTGACTTCGTCAATATCCAAGGCATGGCGCGAGTAGCGCACCACCGCCTTGGTCTCATCGGGCGATCTCAGTTCGCACTCGCGGTCAATCGTGAAACCGGCTGGCGGCTCCTGGCTGCTCAGCCACTCAGACATAGCGACGGCACATGACGTCTGGGGGTTAATGGGCAGGAGCGAAAAACCATCCAGGCATTTCACCAGATAAGTCACCACCTCATCGGCTTTGGCCTGACTAGAGGTATCGACGACCAATAGCTGTGCCTCCACATCTATCCACACCACCACCACGCTTAGCTTGGTAAAAGCCATCGGCATCAGGGCGAGTTTGATGTCCTCCTTGATTTCTTTGGTTTCCCGTTTGCCCGGCTTGCGCCCCGTGCCCGCCTCAAGCGCCGCCAACTGCTCTTTGGCTTTGCGGTTAATCACCGAGCTGGGCACGGCTTTGACCTCAACCATCAGCTTGAGCATGAGCTGCCCAGCCAAAGACTCGACCAATGCGCCATGCGCCTCACCCCGTGGCTCGGTCCAACCGACCGATTTCTCCTGACTAGCGCCACATTCGACGTAGCGGGCAGCTTGTAGACCTGCCTCCATGAGCTCTAAATTAGCTGTCCAGGTGGGTGCAATGCGGTAGACAAGGGCGTTTTTAAACACTGACATCCTTTTTGATGGAATGGAATAAGAAAAATGAAAGGCGAGGAGAAAGGGTGAAAGCCGCTATTGTCAGCGCGTTATGCCCCTGCGCTGCGACTCGGAGCTATGCTTTTCGTTGATTTAACTCATGTTTGCTATTAATAAAATAGCATGATATCCCCATAATACGCCGGGCACAGCCATTTTTTAGGTTTTATTTCGTCTTTTCAATCGTGAAAAAAGACGCCACTCAAGCTGACTTACGAGCCGCAGTGCGTTTGGTGGCTGGTTTAGTCGCCGAGTTCACAGCAGCCGATTTAGCCGCAGCCGCCTTTTTAGCAACCGGAGTAGCGGCTTTAACGGCCGCTTTGGCAGCAGGCTTGGCAGGCGCTTTTGAGATCTGTTTGCTCAATTCGTCCACGCGCTGAATCAACGCTTGCACATCTTTGGACGAAGGCACGCCCAGCTTGTTCAAGGCCTTGGCGACGCGGTCTTCAAAGATGTTTTCCAGTTTATCCCATTGACCGGTGGCTTTTGAGGTGATGCCGCTGGCCATGTCGGTCATTTTGCTGGTAGCTTCAGCGATTGTTTCTTCGGCAGCCGCTTGGGTTTTACGCTGCAAGCCAAGGCCATCTTTCACCAAGGTTTCAAACACTTTACCGCCCTCGGCCTGTGCTTTGGAAAAAGCGCCCAAGCCAGCTAGCCAAATTTGTTGCGCTGATTCTTTGACGCTGTTCGCCAACTGCGCACCAGTATGGGCTCGAGTTGCTTTTTCATCTGACAATTTTTTTAATTTTTTGACCATGGGGCCTCCGAGGGTAAGTGATTGACATGTGTGAGATCAACCGATGTGCGCTGCTGTGCGCCAAGACTGCTGTCGACTTTAACCGCCGTCATGCGCCGCGTTTAGATGTGGCGTTCTAGAAAGTTAGCGGTATTTTCCTGCCGCTGCACCTGTTGTTCAAGACTGTTTCAACCAAAAAAACTTTCTCACGATTGTTGGCCACGACAGGGCGCTGATTGATTAGGCGAGGCAGATTCAAGCACCTTTACCCTGCCTTTTTTCAAGCGACAAAACAGCGATAATGTGAAGGTACGTCGATGAAGCGACAAGTAAATCGACAAGCAACACAATATTTTTGGGGGATGACATGATTTTGGTGACTGGCGGCGCAGGCTTCATTGGTGCTAACTTTGTTTTAGATTGGTTAGCGGAACACGATGAAGCGGTCGTGACGCTTGACAAGCTCACTTATGCGGGCAATTTAGAGAATCTATCGTCATTGGCGACAGACAAGCGCCATCTATTTGTCCAGGGTGACATCGGCGACTCCGCTTTAGTCTCTTCATTGTTGACCAAATATCAGCCACGCGCCATCGTCAACTTTGCCGCAGAGTCGCACGTGGATCGCTCTATTCATGGCCCAGAAGACTTTATTCAGACCAATATTGTGGGGACGTTTCACTTGCTTGAGGCGGTACGCGCTTATTGGAGTCAATTGCAAGATACACAAGAGGTGAAAGCCAAGTCAAACTTTCGCCTGTTGCACGTCTCGACCGACGAAGTTTACGGTTCACTCTCGCCTACCGCGCCAGCTTTCACTGAAAAGCACCCATACGAGCCCAACAGCCCCTATTCAGCCAGCAAAGCGGCCAGCGACCACTTGGTGCGCGCCTACCACCACACTTACGGCTTGCCGGTGTTGACCACCAATTGCAGCAACAACTACGGTCCTTACCATTTCCCTGAAAAACTCATCCCCCTGATGATTGTTAACGCACTGGCCGGGAAAGCCTTGCCCATCTATGGCGATGGTCAGCAAGTGCGCGATTGGTTGTACGTCAAAGACCATTGCCGTGCCATTCGCCGCGTGCTGGAAGCGGGCCAACTGGGCGAAACTTACAACGTGGGTGGCTGGAACGAAAAACCAAACTTGGAAATCGTGCACACGGTATGCAAATTGCTCAATGAGTTGCAGCCACGGCTTGACGGGAAAAGCTATGCCGAGCAAATCACTTACGTCACAGACCGTGCTGGCCATGACCGCCGCTACGCTATAGATGCCAGCAAAATCGAACGCGAACTGGGTTGGAAGCCCCTGGAAACCTTTGAAACCGGTATCCGTAAAACCGTGCAGTGGTATCTGACCCACCCCGACTGGGTCGCCAACGTACAAAACGGCAGCTACCGCGATTGGGTCAACAAGCAATACGCAAGTTCGGCAGGTTCCGCCTCGACTCCCGCATGACAAAACCTGCAAAAATCCTGCTCTTTGGCAAAAGCGGCCAGGTCGGCTGGGAACTACAGCGCAGCCTGGCACCCTTAGGTGAGCTGGTCGCGGTGGACTTTGACAGCACCGATTTGTGTGGTGATTTCACTCATCTCGCAGGCCTTGCTGAGACCGTGCGCCAAGTACGGCCGACGATCATCGTCAACGCTGCCGCCCACACCGCCGTGGACAAGGCCGAGTCCGAGCCTGAGTTAGCGCGAACCATCAATGCTTCAGCGCCAGGCATCATCGCCGAAGAGGCTCAGCGCATGGGGGCCTGGATGGTGCATTATTCGACGGACTATGTGTTTGATGGCTCAGGCAACCGAGCTTGGTTAGAGTCCGACACACCCGCCCCCCTGAGTGTTTACGGCCAAACCAAATGGGAAGGCGAGCAGCTGGTGGCAGCACATTGCACCAAGCACCTGATATTTCGCACCAGTTGGGTATACGCGGCGCGTGGCGGGAATTTTGCCAAAACCATGCTGCGCTTGGCCAAAGAGCACGATAGTTTGACTGTCATCAACGACCAAATTGGCGCGCCAACCGGCGCTGACTTACTGGCAGATGTCACCGCATTGGCACTGCAAAAAGTGCAAACGCAGGCTGAACTCGCCGGCTTGTACCACCTGGTGGCAAGTGGCTACACTTCATGGCATGGTTACGCAGCGTTTGTTATTGCGCATGCGCGCAGGGCTGGTGTTGCGCTAAAAACATCCGAAAACGCTATAAATACAATAGCAACGAACGATTATTACACGCCAGCTAGACGTCCAGTTAACTCAAGATTAAGCACCACCAAGCTGCAAGCTGCGTTCAACCTGCATTTGCCGCCTTGGCAGCATGGCGTCGCCCGCATGCTGACTGAAATCATCTAATTTACACAGCAATCCACGCAGAAATAAAGCGAACCTGGCCATGACACAAACGAAGCAAAAGCAACACATCAGCACGCGCAAGGGCATCATTCTCGCTGGCGGCTCTGGCACCCGGCTGCACCCCGCCACCTTGGCGTTGAGCAAGCAATTGCTGCCGGTGTACGACAAACCGATGATTTACTACCCGCTAAGCACCTTGATGCTGGCAGGCATACGCGACGTGTTGATCATCAGTACGCCGCAAGACACCCCCCGCTTTCAGCAGCTGTTGAGTGATGGCAGCCAATGGGGCATGAATTTGCAATATGCCGTGCAGCCCAGCCCCGACGGCCTGGCGCAAGCCTTCATCATTGGCGACAAGTTCGTCGGCAACTCGCCCAGCGCCTTGGTCTTGGGTGACAACATTTTTTATGGCCACGATTTTTCGCATCTTTTGGCAAAAGCCGACGCGAATGAGCAAGGAGCCACGGTATTTGCCTACCATGTGCAAGATCCCGAGCGCTATGGCGTGATTGCTTTTGACCAGAGCGGCAAGGCTACCAGCATTGAAGAAAAACCCAGCCAGCCCAAAAGTAACTATGCCGTCACTGGCCTGTACTTTTACGACAACCAGGTGGTCGACATTGCCAAGGCGGTGAAGCCGAGTGCCCGTGGCGAGCTAGAGATCACGACGGTGAACCAAACTTACCTTGAACGTGGTCAGCTCAATGTGCAAATCATGCAACGCGGCTACGCCTGGCTGGACACCGGCACGCATGACAGCTTGCTGGAAGCGAGCCAATTCATCTCGACGCTGGAGCATCGACAAGGCTTGAAAATCGCCTGCCCTGAAGAAATCGCCTGGCGAAATGGCTTCATTTCCAGCGAGCAAGTCGAAAAACTGGCTCAGCCCTTGGCGAAAAACGGCTACGGGCAATACTTGCTCCGCATGCTGGGCGAAAAAAGTTCCGGCTAAGCTTCATTCGATCCATGAAAATTACACCCGCAGCCATCCCCGACGTCCTCATCATTGAACCCAAGGTGTTTGGTGACCAGCGCGGATTTTTCTTTGAAAGCTTCAACCAACAGGCCTTCAACCAAGCAACCGGCTTAAGCGTCAATTTTGTGCAAGACAACCACTCCCGGTCGGCGCAGGGCGTTTTGCGCGGCTTGCATTATCAAATTTCGCAACCGCAGGGCAAGTTGGTTCGTGTTGTCAGCGGTGAGGTGCTGGATGTCGCGGTAGATATTCGTCAATCTTCGCCCACCTTTGGCCAATGGGTCAGTGTCTTGCTCACTGCCGAAAACCATCGTCAAGTCTGGGTGCCACCGGGTTTTGCGCATGGCTTCGTCGTTTTGTCAGCGACGGCCGACTTTCTGTACAAAACGACCGATTACTACGCACCCCAGTTTGAACGCTGCATTTTGTGGAATGACCCAGCGATGGGCATTGATTGGCAGCTAAAAACGGAGCCGCAATTGTCTGCCAAGGACATATCAGGCCAGCCATTGGCACAAGCCCCCCTCTTTCCCTGACTTGTCAAGCATGCGTATTCTTCAGTTTGGACGCTTTCATAACGAGCAGCAAAATGGCGGCGTTGAGCGGCATCAGCAATTGCTTTGTCAAGGTTTGGCATCACAAGGTTTGGATGTGGTTTACCTGGTGGCCGGCGCTGGCCTCAAGAGCAGCGAGGTATTGGTCGATGGCTATCGCTTGATTCAGGCAGCCTCTTTCGGCACGGCGTTCAGCACAGCACTCTCCCCAGCGCAAGTGTTCAAGGCCTTGGCTTTGCACAAAGAGAAGCCCTTTGATGTGCTGCACCTGCACTTTCCCAACCCCTTGGCTCACTTGGCATCATTGTTGTTTCCAGCCAACGTCAAACGCGTCATTACATGGCACAGCGATATTGTTCGACAAAAACGTTTGCTCGCGCTGTACCTGCCATTTTTGCAGCAGGTCACGCGGCGCGCAGATGCCTTGGTTGCTGCAACACAGGCGCACTACAGCTCTTCCAGCCAAATCCCGGCGGATGTTCCACAACACAAACGCCATGTCATTCCTTTTGGGCTTGATTTTGCCAGTCTGGCCTTAACACCACACACCACGGCTCTGTGCGCCGAGCTCAAAGCCCAAGCCAGCCAACGCCCTGTTATTTTTGCCCTGGGACGCCATGTTTATTACAAAGGCTTTGATGTGCTGATTGAGGCCATGCAGCACATTGATGCGCAACTGATACTGGGAGGTGATGGCCCGCTGCGACAAAGTCTGCAAAACCAAGCCACGCAATTGGGCGTTAGTAACAAAGTTAAATTTACAGGCAGTATCGCGGAGGCCGATCTGGCTGCGTATTTTCACGCTTGCGATGTATTTTGTCTGCCCTCTGTCGAGCAAAGTGAGGCTTTTGGCTTGGTGCAACTAGAAGCCATGGCATGCGCCAAGCCTGTCATCTGCACGCAATTGAACAATGGCGTCAATGTTCTCAACGTACACGGAGAAACCGGTTTTGCCGTCCCAGTGCGTGACAGCAAGGCATTGGCACAACGTATCAATCAGTTGCTGGGCGACCCCGCTTTACGGCAACAACTGGGCGAGCAAGCCCAGCACCGCGCACTTCATGTCTACTCGCTGCCCGCCATGACGGCTAGCCACATCCGGTTGTATCAAGATTTGGTGCACCCAGCCAGTACAGCATCGACCCTGTAAGTACTGAAGCTGCGCGTTGTGCGACTCAGCGAACGCAGCATTGAGGGATCTAAACGCCCATACTACGATACACCTCAAGCGTGTGCTGTGCCGTTTTCTGCCACGTGAACTTTTCAGCTTGTATCAGCCCTTTGCCGATGAGCGAGCTTCTCATTTCAGGCTGCTCAACCATCTGTTGCATGGCCTGTGAGATCTCATCAACGGATTCTGGGTTGACCATGACTGCCGCATCACCCGCCACTTCTGGCAAAGAGGTGGTGTTTGAGGTGATGACCGGAATGCCCGAGGCAAAGCCCTCCAACACCGGCAGGCCAAAGCCTTCATACAGCGATGGAAATACCAAGGCCTGCGCACTTTGCAGGAGTGCAAACAAATCTTGTCGAGGCACATATTTCAACCAACGGCCAAAACCGTCAGCCTCAAGCTGCGCCAAAGCCACCATCAACTCGTCTGTACGCCATCCATTTTGGCCCACCACCACCAAGGGGTGCTGCCGACGCATGGCAGCGGGAAGCAAGGCGTGTGCCTGGATAATCCGCGCCACATTTTT
>JASJPN010000095.1:0-15135 GCA_031426635.1 Polaromonas sp. | reverse complement strand
AAGTTCAACCTTGGTGCGCGCGCTTGCCTGGGTTTTTCTTGCTGTTCGTGTGTGATCCGCGCTCTAGACTGATGCGTTGGCCCTTGCCGGTGGTGTAGCAAACGCCTTTAGGGGCAACGGGGCGTGGGGTAGCTTTGCGGTCTGCTTCGGTTCTGAATTCTTTGGCCATGAAGATGCTCCGGTTGGGGATGGGTTGATACCCAGATTGGTGAAAGTTAACCCTGCATTATCCCTGTATTTCGTCCTATTACCAGAAAATTGCCATCAATAATTTTTCCCACACTAGGCACTGCGCAGAACACGACGGTATTGCATCGCTTCGGCTACGTGGGTGACTTGGGTGCTGTGCGCACCGGCCAGGTCAGCGATGGTTCTGGCGACTTTCAAAGTACGGTGTGTGGCGCGGGCAGACCAGCCGAGGCGAGCGGCGGCGACGTTTAAGAACTGGGTCGCGCCTTCGTCTAACAGCACATGCGCGTCTATCTCGTTGCCTTGCAGGGCGTGATTGGCCTTGTGCTGCCGTGCCAAGCTCCGCTCCCGCGCCTCTATACAGCGCGCGCGAATGCTGTGGGTCGACTCGCCAGCGGGGGCATTGAGCAGGTCGGTAGCGGGCAAGGTGGGCACGTCGATGTGCAAATCGATGCGATCGAGCAACGGGCCGCTGAGCCTGCCTTGGTAGCGCGCCACTTGATCGGGCGTGCAGCGGCACGCCCTTGGCGTGCTGCCCAACACCGCGCCCAGGTAACCACAAGGACACGGGTTCATGGCCGCCATCAACTGGAAGCGCGCCGGGAAATCCGCCCGCCGCGCTGCCCGCGAGATGGTGATGTATCCGGTTTCCAGCGGCTCGCGCAGGGCTTCTAGCGCCGCACGCGGTAGCTCGGGCAATTCGTCTAAAAACAACACGCCATTGTGGGCGAGCGAGATTTCACCGGGGCGCGGTGGTGAGCCCCCGCCGACCAAAGCCACTGCACTGGCCGAGTGGTGCGGGCTGCGCGTCGGGCGCTGGGCCCAACTCTCTAACGAAAATCGCCCGGCTAATGACGCAATGGCCGCGCTTTCCAGCGCTTCATCAGTGTTCATGGGCGGCAGCAGCCCGGCAAAACGCTGCGCCAACATAGACTTGCCCGAACCCGGCGGCCCGACCAACAGGGCGCTGTGTCCGCCGGCGGCGGCAATCTCTAACGCGCGTTTGGCACCGGCTTGACCTTTGACGTCGAGAAAATCGAGGTAGTTGACTGCCCTACTGTCTAATTTGATAGCATGGGCATGCACTTGCCCCCAGCCATCATTGACGTCTAGCGAAGGTTCGCGTACGAACTGCGCCACCACATCGAGTAAATGCCGCGCGCGGTACACCAAAGCATCGGGCACCAGGGCGGCCTCGGCCGCGCTGGCTTCGGGCAATACCAATTTGGGCCTGACCACCATGCGGCGCAGCGCCAAGCTCATGGCCAAGGCACCGCGCACCGGGCGCAGCTCGCCTGAGAGAGACAACTCGCCAGCAAATTCAAAGTCGGCTAACTTGGCTGCTTCAATCTGTCCACTGGCAGCCAAAATGCCCAAAGCGATGGGCAAGTCGAAACGACCGGAGTCTTTGGGCAAGTCAGCAGGCGCCAAATTGACCGTGATCCTTTTATTACTTGGAAACTCCAGCCCCGAGTTTTGCAGTGCAGAGCGCACCCGCTCGCGCGCCTCTTTGACCTCGGTCTCGGCCAGGCCCACCAAGGTGAAACTGGGCAAACCGTTAGCCAAATGCACCTCGACCGTGACCGACGGGGCCTCCAAGCCCAAGACGGCGCGACTTTGCACCATTGCGAATCCTGACATTGACTACCCCAAGTTGGTGCATCAAATGCATGTAGCACACCTTCAATGCATTTTTAGCAGAAGAAAAAACAACAAACACCAAAATGGTGCCAACTGTTTATTTATACAGTTTTAAGAATAACCGCAACGCTTACAAAAGGCAACCATTTAATGCGCCTCGTGCAGGAAAGGTTCACAATGAACGCTTCATTTCAGGCACGCTTTGTGCTTTGAGTGTTGGGCGTACCCTTTTTCATTCACTTTAATTGGAGTCCTTCATGTCCCTCACATCAAAATCAGCTCTCTTGGTTTCCCTTTTGGCTGCCATGGGTGGTACCACTTCCGCTTTTGCACAAACTGCCGCACCGGCTCCAGCACCAGTTGCTGCCGCCGCCCCTGAAAACACCCTCGGCTACAACGTGGGTGTGGTCACCGATTACCGCTACCGTGGTATTTCTCAGTCGCGTCTGAAGCCAGCGGCGCAAGGCGGGATTGACTTCTCGCATACAAGTGGCGCCTATGTTGGTGCGTGGGCATCCACCATCCAGTGGGTCAAAGACGCTGGCGGCAAGTCTGATCTTGAGCTTGACATCTATGGCGGCTACAAAGGTACGGCAGGCGCAGTGAGCTACGACATCGGTGTACTGACCTACCAATACCCTAGCGCTTCACTGTCTGTCAGCCCCAACACCACCGAAATCTACGGTGCAGGCACAGTTGGTCCCGCGACTTTGAAATACTCACACGCGCTGACCAACACCTTTGGCTTTGCCAACAGCAAAAACAGCGGTTACCTGGACTTGAGTGCCACCTTTGACGTGGGCAGCGGCTTCACCGTGGTGCCGCACATTGGTCACCAACGCATCGCCGGTTCAGGCAACGGGATTTACTCATACACCGATTACTCTTTGGCTGTGATCAAAGACTTCGGCAACGGCTTGACGCTCAGCGCGACCGTGGCTGGCACCGATGCTGACAAAGGTAGCTACGTCACCCCCTCTGGCAAGTTCACCGGTAAAGCTGGTGTGGTGCTGGGTCTGAAATACAGCTTCTAACCACCCCTGTTTAGGACGGCTGCCAAGGTTGGGAAGATTCTGCCATTTCCGTCTTGGTTTTTATATTTCGCTATTTTTTGCTCTGGGAGACGTTATGAAACTAGTAACCGCCATTATCAAACCCTTCAAGCTGGACGAAGTGCGTGAAGCCCTCTCCGCCATTGGGGTTCAAGGCATCACGGTCACCGAAGTCAAGGGTTTTGGTCGCCAAAAGGGCCACACCGAACTGTATCGTGGTGCTGAGTATGTGGTCGACTTTTTGCCAAAAGTCAAGATTGAGGCCGCTGTCAGCTCAGACTTGGTCGACCAGGTGATTGAAGCGATTGAAGGCGCTGCGCGCACCGGAAAAATCGGTGACGGCAAGATTTTTGTCTACAACCTAGAGCAAGTGGTTCGTATCCGCACGGGTGAAACCGGCAAAGAAGCGCTGTAAAACTCATTCACAGAAAAGAGACTTCACATGAAAAAACAACTTTTATCCCTGGCCCTCGGTCTAGGCTTATGGATGGGCAGCAACTTTGCGATCGCTCAATCACCCCCTGCCGCAGCGCCTACAGCTGCACCAGTCGAAGTCACGGCCATAACCGACGCGGCCAAGCCTGATGCCGCAGCTCCGGCTGCCGCACCCGCAGCTGTTGCCGCAACTGATGCTCCGGCAGCGCCAGCCGCCGCCGCTGCGCCGCCCGCACCCGTGCCAAACAAAGGCGATACCGCCTGGATGATGGTCTCCACCCTGTTGGTGATCTTGATGACCGTTCCTGGCCTGGCGCTGTTCTACGGCGGCTTGGTACGCAGCAAAAACATGCTGTCCGTGCTGATGCAAGTCATGGTCACTTTCTCGCTGATCGTGGTCCTGTGGTTCCTGTATGGCTACAGCCTGGCATTCACCGAAGGCAATGCCTTCGTTGGTGGTTTTGATCGCCTCTTCATGAAGGGCATTTGGGACAACACGGCGGGCACGTTTGCCAACGCAGCCACATTCAGCAAAGGCGTGGTCATTCCAGAAATCGTGTTTGCGGCGTTCCAAGCCACCTTCGCAGGTATCACCGGTTGCTTGATCGTTGGTGCCTTTGCCGAACGCATGAAGTTCTCTGCGGTGCTGGCTTTCATGGTGTTGTGGTTCACCTTCAGCTACGCACCAATCGCCCACATGGTCTGGTTCTGGATGGGCCCTGATGCTTACACCGCAAAAGACGTGGTTGATGCCATGAACAGCAAAGCGGGTTATGTCTGGCAAACCGGCGCACTCGACTTCGCTGGCGGCACCGTGGTACACATCAATGCAGCGGTGGCTGGTTTGGTGGGTGCCTTCATGGTGGGTAAACGTGTTGGTTACGGCAAAGAGTCGATGGCTCCTCACAGCTTGACCTTGACCATGGTCGGTGCCTCTCTCCTGTGGGTAGGCTGGTTTGGTTTCAACGCCGGCTCTGCTTTGGAAGCCAACGGGTTTGCGGCTTTGGCCTTCATCAACACCTTCGGCGCAACGGCTGCTGCGGTGTTGGCCTGGTGTGTTGGCGAGGCTTTGATGCGTGGCAAGGCATCGATGCTGGGTGCAGCCTCCGGCGCGGTGGCTGGCTTGGTGGCTATCACGCCAGCAGCGGGCAACGTGGGCATCGGCGGCGCACTGGTGATTGGCGCAGTGGCTGGTTTTGCTTGCTTGTGGGGTGTCAATGGCCTCAAAAAGCTGCTCGGCGCGGACGACACACTCGATGTGTTTGGCGTGCATGGTGTCGGTGGTATTGTGGGTGCGCTGTTGACCGGCGTGTTCGCCTCACCCAGCTTGGGTGGCCCAAGCATGATGGGTGATTGGGTTACCGCCACCATGGTGACCGGTGCTGACTACTCAATCGGCGCACAAGTCTGGGTACAGTTGAAAGCTGTGCTCTTGACCATGGTCTGGTCGGGTGTGGTGTCCTTCGTGGCTTACAAAATTGTTGACATGACCATTGGCCTGCGTGTGCCAGAAGAAGAAGAGCGCGAAGGTTTGGACATCACCTCTCATGGTGAAACGGCTTACAGCCGATAAACCTTCATTCAACCGACGACCCGTCGGTTTCTCCCTGTTGAAAAGCCCACAGTCATGTGGGCTTTTTTTATGTTCTTTGTAACGACCTATTCGCAGCAGTAGCCGCAACCTCGGTCACCCTGTTTTTGACCTGAACGATCTCGGCCACGATGGCGACCGCAATCTCGGCCGGCGTTTTGGCACCCAGCGCCAACCCCACCGGACCATGCAAGCGGGCCAACGCTTCAGTGCTTAAATCGAAGTGCTCGGCCAGCCGCTGCTTGCGCGCATTCTGGTTGCGCCGTGACCCCAAGGCCCCCACATAAAAGGCACTGGATTGCAGCGCTTCGAGTAAAGCCATGTCGTCGAGTTTGGGGTCGTGCGTGAGGGCCACGATGGCCGTGTGGGCGTCGGGTACCAGTTCGCGCACCACATCGTCGGGCATGCCCTCGATGCGCCGGATGCCACTCATACCCTGCATGCCGGTATCCAGGATGGCGGCGTATTCTTCGCGCGGGTCGCACACCAGCACGTCAAAATCGAGCATGGTGGCCATCTGCGCCACCGCCTGCGACAGCTGACCGGCGCCAATCAACAACAGGCGCCACTTGGGACCAAACACCGTCGTCAGCGTCGAGCCGTCAAACTGCATGGCTTGACCCCGCACCACGTCTGACAGCCGCACCGCGCCGGTCGCCAGGGTGAGCGTGCGCGCCACCAGCTGGTGCGCGGCCGTGCGCGCCAGCAATTGCGCCACCCAGGTGGTGTCCAGCAAGGGCTCTTGCACCAGCCGCAGGGTACCGCCGCAGGGCAAGCCAAAACGGGTCGCTTCTTCCTTGGTCACACCGTAGGCGATCATGGTGGGCTTGTCCATTGCGGGTGCGCCACCACCGACTGACGTGAAACTCGCCTTGGTACGGGCAATCAAATCGTCTTCGACGCAACCGCCGGAGACCGATCCACTCACCACGCCATCGTCCCGCACGGCCAGCAAGGCACCCGGTGGACGCGGCGCACTGCCCCAGGTTTCCACCACGGTGACCAGCGTGACCGCATGACCGGCGCCACGCCAGGCCAACGCATCGCCCAGCACTCTGAGGTCAAGACTTTCCATCAAGCTACCTTCTTCATATGGGCGCGGTTGCGCAGGGTGAAGAATCCGCGGTACAACGCCACGCTCACGACCATACCCCATGTCATGCCGACGAACATGCCGCCCAGCATGCCCGACAGGGTGCTGATGCCCGCAGAGACTTGCCAGCGCGACAGCCACAAGGCACCGGCTGTCATGCCGATCAGCATCCAGCTGGAGCACATCAGGTTCTGGGTAAAGAGGGAGCACAAGTAGCGGCCGCAATGGGGCCTGAGCAATCGCAGACTGGGTATCGCCAGCAGCCCACCGGCCAACATGCCGACATGCATGCCGGGCAAAAATTCAAGGTGAAGTTGCAGGCTGTCCATAAAACCCAGAGACGCTGACTGTGCACACAAGCTGTCCAGCCTGGCGGGGCCCGCGTCATAAATGTCGTACAGCAGGCCCAGCAACATGCCACCCAACCCCAGCGACAGCATGACATGGGGGGGTGATAGTCCAGCGCGTTGGGGGCGCACCCAGGCCAGGGCGGCGCACCCCGCAGCGATCGCAACCAAGACGAGGAAGATGGCGGCTGGCTGGTGGCCTCCTGCGCCGATCGCACCAGACTGATCAAGCGACCACAGCGTCACCCCCACCACAAAAACCAGCACGGCGGGTGTCAGGGCGGCGGAACCGATGCTGCGGGCTAACCAGTGGGGAGGGGTATTCATGGAGATCGTTCTGCTCACAACAACAAATGAAAAAATGACGCGCTCTAGGGTAAACCCCGTGTTGACCTGGCCCGTGTGACCTCAAAATTCAGAGACATACGCATGCGGCCCCGGTGGACTGTCCTTTCCATGAGCCAACCCATTCAGACATGCGACTCTAGCTGTAGTTTCATGGGGCGGCTTGGCGTATGAACGAAGCGCGCCTGACAAGCACGAGTGTCCGTTTTCCGGCACGAAAGCATCCCAGCCGACGCCAACCGAGTAGATTCCAACCTCACGAATGATTTGATGAAAACTTGTCCAATGGGTTCCCCTCCCGCCCCACTTTCGAGTTCATGGCTTTATTTGCTGGAGCGATTTGACGTGGGCGTCGTTCATCTCGACCTTGAATTACGGGTGATGGGGATGAACGACTATGCGCGGCGCAGCCTGCCCCTACAGGACAAGATGCCCTTTGGCAAGATCGTGACGTCGTTCCATCCCGAGGCGGCCAAGGAAAAAGTCAAGTTTCTGCTGGGACAGGCCGAGTGCCCGGTGAACAACGCCCCGCCCATGGCCATGATGATCAATATTCCTGATCGGATGTTGCTGATCAAGGTGTCCAAAATTGGGGATGCGCAGGGAGCAACCACCGGGTATACCCTGGTTTTCTATGACATCACCGAAGTGGTCAGCCATGAGGCGGAAGCTGGCACAGCGCGCAGCACGCATGAAGGCGGGGGCAAACGTCAATTGCGCAAGATTCCGACCATCAAGCAAAACCGGGTGCTGCTGGTGGACGTGCCCAGTGTCTCGTTCATCCGCTCCGAGGGGCATTACACCTGGGTGCATACCGGGCAGGGCAGTCAGTTCTGCAACCTCAATATTGGTGATCTGGAGAGCCGGCTCGATCCGCAGCTGTTTTTGCGAGTGCACCGGAGCTACATCGTCAACTTGTCCCATGTGGATGAAATCGTGCGCAACGACGGTCGCATGACGCTGCGCATGATGGGCTCCACGCCGGTCGAGATTCCGGTTTCCCGCGCGAGTGCACCGCGCCTGATGGAGCAGCTGGGGCTGACGGACACTGTTCCGGTAAAAACCTGATCCTCCGGTTTGCCGACAACTGGATTGACACCACGGTATTCTTCATTCGTGCGATCTTGCTGCCATTCGTGCGGCGTGAACGACTGTTGATCATTAAATTTCCACTGTTGGATTAGCTAACGCTAGAGTCACTTCTCTAAAGGTCAGTAAGGCCATACAGGAGACAACGTGATTCCACCCTCATTTGCGTACCATGCGCCCCGCTCCATTGGCGAGGCGCTTTCATTGCTGACCGGACTGGGCGACGACGCCAAGCTGCTGGCCGGCGGACACAGCCTGCTGCCCATGATGAAACTGCGCTTTGCGCAGCCGGGCACACTGATCGACATCAACCGCATCCCCGAGCTGCGCGGCATCCGCGAAGAAGGCGGCTTGATTCGCATCGGCGCGATGACCAGCGAGAGCGAATTGATCGCCTCCAGATTGTTGCAGGAACGCCTGCCTTTGTTGCCCGAAGCAGCCCTGCTCATTGCCGACCCGCAGGTGCGCAATCGTGGCACCATCGGTGGCGACATTGCCCACGGCGATCCCGGCAACGACCACCCGGCGATCGCGATGGCGCTGGACGCCACTTTTGTTTTGCAAGGACCCCAAGGTGAGCGGCGAGTTTTGGCGGTGGATTTCTTCCACGGCACGTACATGACGGCGCTGGCCGAGAACGAAATTCTCACGGCCATTCTGGTGGCGCCATTTCAGCCAGGCACCGGTTACGCCTACCAAAAACTCAAACGTAAAACGGGCGACTGGGCGACCGCCGGTGCTGCCGTGGTGCTACGCATGACCGGTGCCGTGGTGACGCAAGCCAGCATCGGCCTGACCAATGTGGCGCCGACCGCGCTGCGTGCCCGGGTGGCCGAGGCGGCGCTGATCGGCCGGCCTGTGAATGACGCCACGCTGGATGCGGCGGCACAGGCCGTGCGGGCTGTGTGCGAACCGGCTGAAGACCTGCGGGGTGATATTGAATACAAGACCGCCATGGCGGGCGAGATGGTCAAGCGGGCGATTCGTGCGGCTGCCGCCCGTTGCCGCTGAGTTGAGACAAGAACAAAAAGGAGACTTTCGATGAGTAAAACATTGGTTTCAATGACCCTCAACGGTCGCCAGGTGGAAGAGGCCATCGAGCCGCGCACGTTGCTTGTGCACTTTCTGCGCGAGAAAATGAATTTGACCGGCGCCCACATTGGCTGTGAGACCAGCCACTGCGGCGCCTGCACGGTGGACATTGACGGTCAGTCCGTCAAGTCCTGCACCCATCTGGCCGTGCAGTGCGATGGCAGCGACGTCAAGACCGTCGAGGGCCTGGCCAATGCCGGCGTGCTGCATGCGGTGCAGGAGGGCTTTTACAAGGAACATGGCTTGCAGTGTGGCTTCTGCACGCCCGGCATGCTGATGCGCGCCTACCGCTTGTTGCAGGACAACCCCACCCCTACTGAAGAAGAAGTACGGGTCGGCATGGCGGGCAATCTGTGCCGCTGCACCGGCTACCAGAACATCGTCAAGGCCGTGCTGCATGCAGCCAGCGCATTGCAGAAAACCACCGTCGCCGCATAAGCGCGGACGCACCTAGAGGAGACATGCATGAACGCACCAATGAGTGACCGTGAAAAGGCCCTGATGGGCATGGGCGAGTCCCGCCTGCGCAAGGAAGACGCGCGCTTCATCCAGGGCAAGGGCAACTACGTGGATGACATCAAGTTGCCCGAGATGCTGCACATGGATATCGTGCGCTCGCCCGTGGCCCACGCCCGCATCCTGCGCATCAACAAGGAAGAGGCGCTCAAGGTCCCCGGCGTCATTGCCGTGCTGACTGCCGAAGACCTCAAGCCCCTCAAACTGCACTGGATGCCCACGCTGGCGGGCGACGTCGCGGCGGTGCTGGCGGACGGAAAGGTTCACTTCCAGATGCAGGAAGTGGCGGTGGTGATTGCCACCGACCGCTATGCCGCCGCCGATGGGGTGGAGGCGGTAGAAGTCGAGTACGAAGAGTTGCCGGTGGTGATTGACCCGTTTGAGGCCCTCAAGCCTGGCGCACCCGTGATCCGGGAAGACCTGGTGGGTAAAACCGAGGGTGCGCATGGCAAGCGCTACCACCACAACCACATCTTCACCTGGGATGCCGGTGACAAGGAAGCCACCGATGCGGCCTTTGCCAGCGCACCAGTCACCGTGAAGCAGGACATGCATTACCCCCGCGTGCACCCCTGCCCGCTGGAGACCTGTGGCGCGGTGGCTTCGTTTGATCCGATCCGTGGCGAGCTGACCACCTGGATCACCAGCCAGGCACCGCATGTGGTGCGTACCGTGGTGTCGATGTTGTCGGGCATTCCGGAGTCCAAGGTTCGCATCATTTCGCCGGATATTGGCGGCGGCTTTGGCAACAAAGTGGGCATCTACCCCGGCTATGTGTGCGCCATCGTGTCGTCCATCGTGCTGGGCAAACCGGTCAAGTGGATTGAGGACCGGATCGAGAATCTCTCCAGCACGGCCTTTGCCCGCGACTACCACATGACCGGCGAACTCGCCGCCACGGCCGACGGCAAGATCCTGGCGCTGCGCACCAACGTGATCGCAGACCACGGGGCCTTTGACGCCTGTGCCGACCCGACCAAGTTCCCGGCCGGCATGTTCCATATTGTGTCTGGCAGCTACGACATCCCCAGCGCCTATTGCCGTGTCGACGGGGTCTACACCAACAAGGCGCCCGGAGGCGTGGCTTACCGCTGCTCGTTCCGCGTCACCGAGGCGGTGTACCTGGTTGAGCGCATGGTCGATGTGCTGGCGCAAAAGCTGGGCATGGACAAGGCCGAGATCCGTTCCAAGAACTTCATCAAGCGCGAGCAGTTCCCCTACACCTCGGCCTTCGGTTTTGAATACGACTCGGGTGACTACCAAACTGCCATGGACAAGGTGCTTAACGCCGTGGACTACAAGGGTTTGCGCGCCGAGCAGGCGATCAAACGCGCGGACCCGGATTGCCCGACGCTGATGGGCATTGGCCTGGTCACCTTCACCGAGGTGGTGGGCGCCGGCCCGAGCAAGATCTGTGACATTTTGGGTGTGGGCATGTTCGACTCCTGCGAGATTCGCGTGCACCCGACCGGCAGCGCCATCGCCCGCATGGGGACTATTTCTCAAGGTCAGGGCCACCAGACCACCTATGCACAGATCATTGCCACCGAGTTGGGCATTTCGTCCGAAGTGATCCAGATCGAGGAAGGCGACACCCACACGGCGCCCTACGGCTTGGGCACCTACGGCTCCCGTTCGACACCGGTCGCAGGCGCGGCGATTGCCATGGCGGCACGCAAGATTCACGCAAAGGCCAAGAAGATTGCCGCCCACCTGCTGGAGGTAAGCGAAGCCGATCTCGAATGGGAAATCGACCGCTTCAAGCTGCGTGGCAACGACGACAAGTTCAAGACCATGAAGGACATCGCCTGGGCCGCCTACAATCAGCCGCCCGAGGGACTGGAGCCGGGGCTGGAGGCCGTGCATTACTACGACCCGCCCAATTTCACCTTCCCGTTTGGTGCCTACCTGTGCGTGGTGGACATCGACAAGGGCACGGGCGAGACCAAGATCCGTCGCTTCTATGCGCTCGACGACTGCGGCACGCGCATCAACCCGATGATCATCGAAGGCCAGATTCATGGTGGCTTGACCGAAGGTTTTGCCGTGGCGATGGGGCAATTGCTGTCGTTTGACAAGCAAGGCAACATCCAGGGCAACACGCTGATGGATTACTTTCTGCCCACGGCTGTGGAAACCCCCAAATGGGAGACCGACTACACCGTGACCCCCTCACCGCACCATCCGCTGGGCGCCAAGGGGGTGGCCGAGTCCCCTCACGTGGGCAGCATCCCGACGTTTACCAGTGCCATGGTGGATGCGTTTGCGCACCTTGGGGTGACCCACTTCAACATGCCACACACCGCCTACCGCGTGTGGCAACAACTCAAAGCCGTCGGCATCGCCAGCTGATATCGTCTTCCCCGGGGCGGGTGCGCTGTGGTGCATCCGCCCTCTTGCATTTTTAGAAATTTTTAGAAAGTATTCATGGAAGTCATCCTCGATAAAAAGTACCCGGTTGCTGCCGGTCTTGATGCCAGTTGGGCTGTGCTCTCCAATATGCATGAGCTCGCCACCTGCATGCCGGGCGCGCAAATCACCGAAGAAACTGATCCGACCCACTACAAGGGCAGTGTCCGGGTCAAGGTCGGCCCGGCAGTCGCCGCCTTTGCCGGAACCATTGAAATTCTGACGCTCGATCCGGCCACACGCACCCTGAAGATGATGGGCAAAGGTGCCGACAAAAGTGGGTCCTCCGCGTCGATGGAACTGACCGCCAAATTGGTGGCGGCCGAAGATGGCAACAGCACCCTGGAGGGCCATGCCGAGGTTATCGTCAACGGCAAGTTTGCCCAGTTTGGCGGCCGCATGATGACGTCCGTGTCCGACATGATCCTGCTGCAGTTCGCCGATGTCTTTTCCCAAAAAGCGCAAGTGCTGCAAGCTGCCGCGACACCTGGCGCTACGCCATCGGCAGTACCTGCTGCCCCGGTCGTCGCCAAGGAATTTAACGCGCTCGCCTTCATGTGGGCCTTGATCCGGAAATTCTTTGCGGACCTGTTCGGCCGCAAGTCCTGAGGTCTCTGCCTGCACCATGCCGCAGACTGATGCGCCCTACTCGCCTGATGGGTTACGGGAACGCCTGTTCACGGCGGGCTACATTGCCGACGAGGACCTGGCCAGCCTGATCTGGATGGGGCTCACGCTGGAACGTCCCCTCTTGCTGGAAGGTGCGGCCGGTGTGGGCAAGACCGCCATTGCCGGCGCCTGCGCGCGGGCACTGGGCCGACCGCTGTTGCGCCTGCAGTGTTATGAAGGGCTGGACCTGAGCCAGGCGGTTTATGAGTGGAACTACAGCCGCCAGTTGCTGGAGATCCGGCTGGCCGAGGCGGGTCAAGGCGACCGCGCGGCGCTGCGCGAGAACCTTTTTTCAGAAGACTTTTTGCTGCAGCGACCCTTGTTGCAGGCGATTCGTTCGCCGCAGCCCTGTGTCTTGCTGATCGATGAAATCGACCGCGCTGACGAAGCCTTTGAGGCCTTCCTGCTGGAGATGCTGTCGGAGTACCAGGTCACCGTCCCCGAGATCGGCACACTGAAGGCGCGCAGCAAACCGCTGGTGATCCTGACCAGCAATGGCACACGCGATCTGTCGGACGCGCTGCGTCGGCGCTGTCTGTTTCATTATGTTGATTTCCCGTCTTTGGCGCGCGAGATGCAGATTGTGCGAACCCTGGTGCCCGAAGCGGCCACCCGGCTGGTCGAAGAAGCGGTGGCCTTTGTGCAGCGCCTGCGCAAGGAAGACCTGGACAAGACCCCGGGTGTGGCGGAAACGCTGGACTGGGTGCGGGTGCTGTTTCATATGGGCCATGGCGAATTGCCTGCGGATCCGCAAGCGCTGGTGCCTACGCTTGCCGCCTTGCTCAAGACCCGCAACGATCGCTGGCAGGTGACGGCCGAGCGCGTGGGCAAGCTGATTGATGGTCCGCGCATTGCGCAGGACGTGGGTGTCGCTGGCGCCATGAAGTAAGGGGTTCAGGACGATGAAGGCCACCGACCCACGGGCCATTGACCCGAGACAGCGCCTCGGTGAGTTCGCGCACTACCTGCGCGAACACGGTTTTGCGCTGGGTTATGCCGAGGTCGCGTTGATGGCCCATGCTGCTGCCGCCCTGCCGCTGACGCAGTGGGCCCGGATCGAGGCCTTGTGGCGCGGTATCGCATCAGGCAGCCACAAGCAGTGGCTCAAGTACCCGGAATTGCACCAGGCATTCTGGTTCCCGCACAAGGTCCGGGCGTCGACGCGCAGCTCGGGATTGACGCGACGCGGGCGCACGCTGCCAGAACTGGTACAGCAGCTGCACGGCGAGATGGGCAATACGCCACCGGGCGAGGTCAGGCCCACGGTGGGCATGGCCGACCAGCCGGGCGAGGGCGACGTCGAGGCCAGTGATACACCGCCCCGCGCGCAAGGAGGCGCGAGCCGCACGGCACCCCTCGACCAGCGCGATTTTGCCGACTGGATGCCGTCCGACATGGACCGCTTCGAACCTTTGGTGGAAGCGCTCAAGCGCCGACTGCGCTCCCAGTTGCTGCGGCGCCTGCAGAGCCATCGTGACAGTGGTGTCATTCATTTGCGTCGCTCTCTGCGCTCAGCACTGGCAACCGGCGGCGAACTGGTCAAGTTGCACCATGTGCGCCGCCAGCATCGTCAGCCACGCGTGGTGGTGCTGGTGGACGTGAGCCGCTCCATGGAAATGCATGCGCAGTTTTATCTGCGGCTGACGCGGGCGTTTGTCGAAGTCATGGATGCGCGGGCTTTCGTGTTTCATACCCGCCTGGCCGAGATCACGCCACTGCTGAAGCGGCGCAGCGAGCGCGTGCAGGAAAAGGTCAATGCGGTGACTTTCGGCTTTGGCGGCGGCACGCGCATTGCCAGCTGCCTGCACGAGGCGCTGCACCAGCATCTGGGTCGGGCCCTGAGTCGGGGCGACCTGTTCCTGGTGTTCAGCGATGGTTTTGACACCGATGAGCCCGAAGCGTTGGCCGAGGTGCTGGCGCAGGTGCGTGCCCGTGGTGCCCGCGTCTGCTGGCTGCATCCCACGGTGCAAGTACCCCAGTCGACGGCGATGGTACGGGCGGCGCGCCATGTGACACGCTTCATGCCGGTGCACAATCTGGCCAGCCTGTCACGACTGCCCGAGCTGCTGGCCTGAACACTCTTTCAACGACGTTTACAACTTCAGGAAATACGACCATGGGATGCTTGCTTAAACAGGGGGGAGGCCTCTTTCCCCGTCTGCGAATTGGTGCCGTTCTACTGGCCGCCGGAGAAGGCGCGCGCATGGGAGGCGTGGCCAAGTCACTGATCCGCCTGCAGGGCGTGCCCCTGATCAATCGTCAACTGATTGCGCTCAGCGGCGCGGGGGTGGACGAAGTCGTGGTGGTCACCGGCCATGCGCGCGAAACCGTGGAAGCCCAGGTGCAGAGTTTTCCGGTCACACTGGCCTACAACCCGGCCTACCGCGAAGGCCAGCAAGGCTCCGTACGGGTGGGCCTGGCGGCCCTCAATGGCAATTTTGACGCGGTGTTCATCGTGCTGGCTGATCAACCCTTGATCGGGTCAGAAGATTTGACCGAGTTGATCGCGGCCTTCAAGAAAAGGCCAAGTGGCAACGTGGTCGTCCCCGTGGTCAATGGCCAGCGCGGCAATCCGATTCTGCTGGATGATGTCGCCCGAGCCAAAATTCTGGCCAGTGACACCAACCTGGGTTGTCGTCACCTGATCGAGCGCCAGCCCGAACTGGT
>JASJPN010000094.1:0-1511 GCA_031426635.1 Polaromonas sp. | reverse complement strand
TCCAGCGAACGTGCGCGCCATGCCCGAGGCGGTGACCGCGTGGTTGGCGAGGCATCTGTAGCCAAGTCACGGCCCGCTGCTGGGCCACGTGTCTGGCCAAGAGTCGGATAATGGCCGGATGGACGACATTGTTAAACAAGCCATGGCCAAATGGCCCAACGTGCCCCACTGCTACGGCTGGCTTGGGCTGGACGCGCGTGGCAACTGGTACATGCGCGACGACCATGTCCAAGCGGCTGGAAGTTTTGCAGAGTCCAAGGGTTCGCGGCTCTTGCACGAGAAACTGATTGACTTTATCCACCGTAATTACACGAGCGATGACAGTGCCCACAGTACCGCAAAAGGCCAGTGGTTTTTTCAAAATGGACCGCAACGCGTTTATGTAGAACTTGAAGCGACGCCTTATATTTGGAGGGTGAGCGCTGATTTCTCAGTTCATGCGCATACTGGCGAGCTGGCTAGGCCACAGCGCAGTGTGCTCGATGAGCAGGGTCGGTTGTATCTAGAAGCTGCTTCTGGTTTTGGTTTGGTGCACACGCAAGACATGGGCTACGCTGCCGATGCGATTGAGTTGGGTCTGTGGGTACCAGAAGAAGTCGCCACTGCTGAGCTACCCTCGCGTTTTGGCTATGTGCGCAGCCCTCAGGCGCAGCATGCGCTATTAAATTAATAGCTTCATGGGTATATATGGCAGTCGTTGCCGCTAAAAACGGCATTAAAAAAGCCGCTGCAAAGCAATTGACATTACTCTTGAGCGGCTTGGGGTCCCACGAAGGGACTGGGTTGGATTGGTGGGTTACTTGGCGGCAGCCTGGACGGGCTCGGCAAACTTGGCGCCGCCCGCATTGGCCATGTACACCACGGCACGACCGATTTCGGTATCGTTCGCATCGCCACCGCCTTGCGCGGCCATCGCACCCTTGCCTTTGAGGGCTGAGGTCACCAGGGCATCGTAGCCGGTACTAATGCGAGCACTCCAAGCAGCGGTATCGCCAAACTTAGGCGCTCCTGCCACGCCAGCGACGTGACAAGCCGCACATTGTGCTTTGTAAACTTCTTCACCTGTTTTCAAGGCGCGGTTGGCATCGCGAATATCGACGGCGCCCACTTTTTGAATCCGTTCAGTCGCACCTTTGGTGCGGTCTTGGTCGGTCAAGCCACTCAAAGCCATCGTGCCTTTGTCTGCGCTAGCGCTTTCACCGGCAGGCTTGGCACCTGAAACGATGAAATAAACAAGGCCAATGATCAGAAAAATAGGCACCACAAACGCAGCTAAAGATGCAAATAACAATTGCTTAGGTGTTTTGACGGGGCCTGTATGGTCTTCTTCGTGTTGATTGCTCATGGTGTTCTCAAGGTTTGCTGAAGTAAGGTAACCGGTAATTATAAGGGAGGTGCGAAGATGTTGATGATACAAAGCCCTACAATACAAGTCTCATGCAATGCGGCTGTAGCTCAGTGGATAGAGTATTGGCCTCAGAAGCCAAGGGTCGTGGGTTCGATCACCGCCA
>JASJPN010000093.1:0-8169 GCA_031426635.1 Polaromonas sp. | reverse complement strand
TAAACCGCAACCCCCCGGCCAATCTCCGGCCAGCGATGGTGCAAATAGACCCAGGCCAGCAAACCCACACACATCATCAGCATCGATGCGATCGCCAAAGCCAAGGCTGAGTGCATGACCAAGGGTGCGATGACACCCGCCACCATGCCGTTGGCCGATGAGCCGATGAACGCTTGCAGCGACGAAGCCATGCCGCGGCGATGGGGGTGGAGGTCGAGCACCAGCAGCGTCACCACCGGCACCATCAGTGCCCAGCCAAAAGCGAACAGCGCAATCGGGAAAAGAGCCCATGAAACGTGCGCTTTAAAAAAGAAGTTAGCGGCCAGGTTCACCAGGGAGACCGCAAACATGATCAAAAAGCCGTGGCGAATTTGCGTTTTGGGTGCGATTTTTCCTGCCAACCGCCCGCTGAGCCACGCGCCGCCCATGATGCCCGAGATGGTGAGCAGAAAAAACCAAAAAAACTGCGTCGGTGCCAACTGCAACACGTCGCCCAGGAAAGCTGGCGCTGATAACACGTACAAAAACATGCCATTGAAAGGCACCCCACTGGCCAGTGCCAGGAGTAAAAAGCGCAAACTGCCGCCGAGCTGCCAATACCCGCGCATCAAATGCTGCATCTCAAATGGTTGGCGCTGCGTGATGTGCAGGGTTTCAGGCAAGAGTTTGTAATTGGCCGTCCACAACACCACACCAATGGCCGTCAGAAACCAAAAAATACTATGCCAGCCTGCATGAAAATTCAGCCAGCCGCCCACCATGGGGGCAATCGCCGGTGCAACGCCAAAGTAGATGGTGACCTGGCTCATCATCTTTTGCGCGTGGGCGGGCGAGAACATATCACGAATGACGGCGCGCGACACCACAATGCCCGCGCCGGTTGACAGGCCTTGCATGGCTCTGAAAAACACCAACTGATTGATGTTTTGCGACAGTGCACAACCCGCTGATGCCAAGGTAAACGCTGCCAGGCCCCACAAAATGACAGGCCGGCGGCCAAAGCTGTCCGACATCGGGCCGTGCAGCAGGTTCATAAAGGCAAAGCCAAATAAATAGGCTGACAATGTTTGCTGCATCTCCACGGGTGTTGCGCCCAAGGAGCGCGCAATACCCGAAAAAGCTGGCAAATAGGTATCAATCGAAAAGGGCCCCAACATACCCAGCACGGCCAGCAACACAGCAAGAGCCCAGCGCGGACCGCGCCAGAGGTGGGAGGCATCAGGATTCATGGGGTGTCTAAAATAGAGGCAGATGGAGGCAACAACACAGGCAACAGCGTCATACTAGCATTGACCTCGCTTGGGTAGAGTCTCTTTCGTACTGACCTCGGTTTTCACTCGTCTCTGTCATATTCACCATGCATAACAGCGCTCTCGTTCTCTTTTCAGGTGGGCAAGACTCCACCACCTGTTTGGCTCTCGCTCTCAGTAAATACGAGCGCGTTGAGACCATTGCCTTTGACTACCGCCAACGCCACAGCGTCGAGTTGCAGGCGCGCCTTCGCGTACTTGAGCAGATCAAAGTGCAGTTTCCCCACTGGGCGCACAAACTCGGCGAGGATCATTTGCTGGATTTGGCGGTGCTGGGGCAAGTGAGTGAGACCTCACTCACGCGCGATATGGCCTTCAAAATTGAAAGTTCCGGCTTGCCCAATACCTTTGTACCCGGGCGAAATTTGCTGTTTTTGACGCTCGCTGCCGCCTTGGCCTACCGGCGCGACCTGCAAGTGCTGGTGACGGGTGTGTGCGAAACCGACTTTTCAGGCTACCCCGACTGCCGCGACGACACCATGAAAGCCATGCAATTGGCACTGTCCCTGGGCATGGACAAGCGGTTTTTGATTGAAACGCCGCTGATGTGGATTGACAAAGCCGACACTTGGGCGCTGGCGGCCACACTGGGCGGGCAAGCCTTGGTCGATTTGATCATTGAGCACACCCACACCTGCTATCTGGGCGACCGGCAGCACCGCCACGCGTGGGGCTATGGCTGCGGCCAATGCCCGGCTTGCGAATTGCGGGCGAGAGGCTATGAGCGCTGGGCGGCGGCCAAGGTGTAAGCGGCGGGTGAGTCTGTGCTGCTTGAGTTGTGGCTAACTGCGCGTGGCCTTGCTTTTTCAAGCGTCCATGCCTGGTTGTGAAAAGCCGCCACGCTGGGCCTGTGCGCTATAGAAATAATAGCACCTTGGGCAGTATTTACGCCGGCTAGCAGTCGTTTATACAGGGTGTTTTCAGCATCAACGTCGAGCGCACTGGTGGCTTCGTCGGCAAAAATCCATGTGGGCTTTTTCAGCAGCACACGCGCAATGGCCAAACGCTGCTGCTCGCCACCAGAGAGAATCTGCCCCCAGGCATCTTCATCATCCAAACGAGGAATCAATTGAGGCAGCAGGGCCTGTGTGAGCGCCTCTTGCAGCATCGCATCTGTATAGCTGGTCGCAGGCTTGGGGTAGGCCAGGGCATCACGCAGGCGGCCATGGGGGAAGTACGGGCGCTGCGGGACGAACATGGCATTCAACGGCAATTGAACCTGCCCCTTGCTAAAAGGCCAAATACCCGCCAAAGCGCGAAACAGGGTGGATTTGCCGCTGCCCGAGGGGCCGCTGAGCAAAATAGCGTCACCTGCTTGGGCCTTGAGGCTGGTGTGAGCCAATAAGACTTGGCCGTCTGGCAGTGCCAGTGTCAGGTTGTTGACGGTCAAGTGGTTGGCATCGGCGGCCGGTGTATCCACGGTCGTCATGGGTTGTGCTGCCAAGGCTTCGCTGGCTGCCATGCTGTCGTCAAAACTGGTCAAACGGTCGGTGGTGGCGCGCCAGCTGGCCAGGCTGCTGTAATTGTCCACAAACCAGCTCAGTGCGCCTTGCACTTGACCAAAGGCACTGGCAATTTGCATCAGTTCACCCAGCGCAATGGCGCCGCTGAAATAGCGCGGTGCAGCGACGACAAACGGGAAAATCACCGCTGCCTGGCCAAAACCCACCGTAAACCAGATCAGGTTTTTTTGTGCTTTGAGCAAGGCCAGGTAATTGCTCAACACGTGGCTGAATCGCGTACCCAAATGCGTGCGTTCAACTTGTTCGCCCCGATCCAGCGCGATGGCCTCGCTGTACTCGCGTACCCGCACCATGTGATGCCGAAAGTCGGCTTCCAGCGCCTGCTGTTTGAAGTTGAGCGGGATTTGTTGGCGCCCAATGTAATGCGAAAGCACGCTACCCAGCGCACAGTACAGCAAAGCGGCCCAGCCCATGAAGCCCGGAATGGTGTAGCTGGAGCCGCCTGCTGAGAAAGCAAACGCGCCACTCAACCCCCACAGGATGCCCACAAAACTGATGAGTGTGACGACTGAATTGAGCAAGCCCATACTCAGCGAGACGGTCGCACTGGTGAACTGGTTGATATCTTCAGAAATGCGTTGGTCGGGGTTGTCGGGGGAAGTGGGTTGACCCGTTTGCGATGCAGCTGTTGTAGAAGCTGAGAAACGCAGCAATTCCAGCTTGTAAAAAGTCTGATTCGCCAGCCAGCGCGCGAGGTAGTGCGCCGTCATCCAGGCGCGCCAGCGCATCTCCAGGAGCTGCGTCAGGTAAAACTTGTACACCGCAACGATGATGAAGCTAAATGCCAGATAACTAAAGCGCCAGAGCTGTTGCCAAAAAACGTTGGCATCCTTGTTTTGCAAGGCATCGTAAAAAACGCGGTTCCAATCGTTGATCAGTACCAACAAGTAGACCGAGCCCAAATTCAGCGTCACGATGGCGAGCAACATGCCGCGCGCCTGCCATTTGTGCTCGGATTGAAAGTAGGGCAGGGAGAGCGTGGTCACGCGCCTGATGAAGTGGCTAAATGAGCTGAATTTTGCGAGCAGTTGCATACGTTTTTCCGAACCCCTCCAAACTTGTCCCGTGTCAATACATCGTCAAGCGTTCGTCACGCCGCTGACCACATGACCCGCTGGCACATGCTGGGCGGCGGAGTTGACGTGGCCGGTCTGGTCATCAAAGAAAAAGTCAGGCTCAAACTCGCGCAAAAATTCGCCTTTGGCGAGGCCGCCTAAAAACATCGCCTCATCGACCTCGATGCCCCATTGCATCAGGGTGCGGATAGCACGCTCGTGCGCGGGGGCGCTGCGTGCTGTGACCAGAGCCGTACGGATGCGCATATGCGCCGTACCAGCCTGCTGCAACCGGTGCAGGGCTATTAACAAGGGTTTGAAGGGCCCATCGGGCAAGGGCAGTAACGCTTTATCGCTCTCATTTTGTTGAAAAGCGGGCAGACCCTGGCGTTGAAAAACTTGTTCCGCCTCGTCAGAAAATAGCACCGCGTCACCGTCAAAAGCGATACGCACCTCATGGGGGTAGTTGTCTTTGGCGCGCACAGAGTGGGTGGCCACCGTGGCCGCCGGGAAACCCAGTTGCAGGGCCGCTTTCACATCTTGCGGGTTAGCCGACAAGAATAAATTGGCTTGCAAGGGTGACAGGTAGCGATAAGGCTCACGTCCGCGTGTGAACACCCCGCGCGCCACGCTCAACGCGTGGGTTTGTACCGAGCGGAACACGCGCAGGCCAGAGACAGGGTCGTTGCGCGACAAGATCACGACCTCTACCCGCTTGGCATTTTCCGTATTGAAAGCCAGCAGCTTTTTGACCAGTGCGAAGGCGACGCCCAGCTTGGCCGGTTGGTCGAGTCGCTCAAGCTGTAGCTGCATGTAGGCACGGTCGTCCGATTGCTCGAAAACCTTGTTTTCCTCTTCGAGGTCAAACAGCGCCCGCGAAGAAATGGCAACCACGAGCTGCCCGTTTAAGTTGGTAGACATGGCGCGAGTTTAAGGCACTCGCGCCCGGCTGGCCTTGCCAGATTGAGTTTACAACCCCAGATTTTTACAAATGGCCAACGTGGGCGCACTTTGGTTCATGGTGTAGAAGTGAATGGCGGGTGCGCCACCTCTGATCAACTCCTCACACAAACGGGTCACCACGTCCAGGCCAAAGGCTTTGATAGAGTCTGTGTCGTCGCCAAAAGATTGCAGACGCAGGCGTATCCAGCGCGGAATTTCGGCACCGCAGGCGTCGCTAAAGCGCATCAGTTGCGTCGAGTTGGTGATGGGCATGATGCCTGGCACCACGGGAATGTGGATCCCCCGTTTGCGGCATTCGTCCATGAAATGAAAGTAGGCCGCTGCGTTGTAAAAATACTGGGTAATCGATGAGTCAGCGCCGGCTCCCACCTTGGTGGCGAAGGCTTGCATGTCCGATTCGGGCGACTTGGCTTGAGGGTGTACCTCGGGGTAGCTCGCCACTTCAATGTGAAAAGTATCGCCTGTTTCCGCTCGGATGAAGCTGACCAAATCGCTGGCGTAATGAAACTCGCCACCTGCGCCAAAGCCGCTGGGCAAGTCGCCACGCAAGGCGACCAGGCGCTTCACGCCGTTGGCGCGCAGTTCGGCCAGTTGTTCGCGCACGGTGGCCTTGGTCGCACCGATGCATGAAAAGTGCGAGGCTGCGTCCACGCCCTCAGCCAAAATTTCATTCACCGTGCCAAACGTGCCCGCCTGGGTGGAGCCGCCCGCGCCGAAGGTGACGGAGCAAAATTGGGGCTGCAACTGGTACAAAGCTTGACGCACCACGCGTAGCTTCTCAAAGCCTTCAGGCGTTTTAGGTGGGTAAAACTCTAAACTGAGTGGCAAGGCTGTTGTCATGCTGCACTTTCAAAATCTACAAAATGACGTTTCAAAATTATAAAATTTTGGACGCATGAATGAAAAACTCGCGGTTGCCATCGCCGCCTTGAATCGGCGACTCCAGCCACGCGTGGACGGTGAGCCCCAATTCAGCATAGGCCTCGCGCAGGCGCTTTTCAACTTGAGCGTACAAGGCAGCCTCGCGTACGATGCCGCCTTTGCCGACTTGTCCAAAGTTCAGCTCAAACTGTGGTTTGACCAGCATCACCAAGCAGCCGTTCGGCTTGAGCAAGGGCGCCATCGCGGGTAATACCAAGGTTTGGGAGATGAAGGACAAGTCACCCACGATGAAGTCAAATTCTGCGACAAAATCTGACGCAAATAGGTCACTAGCCAGCGTGTTGTCTGCCTGAGTAGCTCTTAAATCAGGAGCAAAATGGTCGTCTTCATCATCACCGTGGTCGTCAACTTCCGTGTCAGTGTCGAGGTCTTCATCACCCACGAGAAGCTTGGCAATCTCAGCCGCAATGGCACCTGGTTCGCGGGCGTTGACACGTTCAAAGCACAAGACCCGTTCATCTGAGCGCAGCTTATCGTGCAGCTGACCAAAACCAACGTCAACGCCAACGACGCGAGCTGCGCCAAGTTGCAACAAGCAGTCGGTAAAACCGCCGGTCGATTGCCCGACGTCCAGGCAGGTGCTGCCCGTCACTGACAGACCCAGTGTCTGGAGGGCACCTTCGAGCTTCAAGCCACCGCGCGAGACGTAGCGCGCCTCGGCGGTGTCGAGCAGTTCAATTTGAGCGTCAATCGGCAAGATGTCACCGTTTTTGACGACACGCTGCCAGTACAGGGTTGAGCGCGCTGAGCCTGTGCCAATTTCAGTAGTATCCAGCGCGCCCTGAGCGGTGTGGTGGTGACCCAGTTTGAGCCACTGCACACCGCTGGCTATCAGCCGCTGCGCTTGCGCGCGCGTGCTGGCCAGACCGCGGTGGACGAGGAGTTGATCAGCGCGCATAGTGGTTGAAACAGGTTATAGCTGGCGTAAAAATGACTTTGTCAGCTATATTTTTAATAGCGGTAAGTGTCGGCTTTGTAAGGACCGGTTTTGCTCACGCCGATGTACGCCGCTTGTTCGTCTGTGAGTACAGACAATTCAGCGCCCACCTTTTTGAGGTGCAGGCGCGCCACTTTTTCATCCAAATGCTTAGGCAAGACATACACTTTGCCGACTTTGTATTCCTTGGGCTTGGTGAACAATTCGATTTGTGCAATCGTTTGGTTCGCAAAGCTCGATGACATCACAAAGCTGGGGTGACCCGTGCCGCAGCCCAGGTTCACCAAGCGGCCTTTGGCCAACAAAATGATGCGTTTGGATGGGGTCTTTCCTTTAGCTGGGAAAATCACGTGGTCCACTTGCGGCTTGATCTCTTCCCATTTGCATTTCTCTAAGGATGCGACGTCGATTTCATTGTCAAAGTGACCAATGTTGCAAACGATGGCCTGGTCTTTCATGGCGGCCATGTGCTTGTAGGTGATGACGTTTTTGTTGCCGGTGGCAGAGACAAAAATGTCGGCCTTGTCCGCAGCGTATTCCATGGTCACGACTTTGTAGCCTTCCATCGCCGCTTGCAGGGCGTTGATCGGGTCCACTTCGGTTACCCACACTTGGGCGCTGAGGGCGCGCAGGGCTTGGGCAGAGCCCTTGCCCACGTCGCCGTAGCCAGCCACCACAGCGACTTTGCCGGCAATCATCACGTCGGTTGCGCGTTTGATGGCGTCAACCAAAGACTCGCGGCAGCCGTACAGATTGTCGAATTTTGACTTGGTGACAGAATCATTGACGTTGATCGCGCGCAGCTTGAGCGTGCCTTTGGCCGACATTTCATTCAAACGCAGCACGCCCGTGGTGGTTTCTTCCGTCACGCCCATGATGTTTTTCAGGCGGCGGCTGTACCAGGTTGGGTCGAGCTTGAGCTTGGTTTTGATGGCGTTGAAGAGGCAAATCTCTTCTTCGCTGCCTGGCTTGGAGATGACTTTGAGGTCTTTTTCAGCTTGGGTGCCCAAATGCATCAACAGCGTTGCATCGCCACCGTCGTCCAAAATCATGTTTGGGCCTTCGCCGGAGGTGCCTTTTTTACCGGCGAATTCAAAAATGCGGTGGGTGTAGTCCCAGTACACATCCAGGTCCATGCCTTTGTACGCAAACACGGGTGTGCCAGCTGCCACCAATGCAGCAGCGGCGTGGTCTTGGGTGGAGAAAATGTTGCATGAAGCCCAGCGCACTTCAGCGCCCAGGGCTTGCAAGGTCTCAACGAGCACCGCGGTTTGAATCGTCATGTGCAGCGAGCCAGTGATACGCGCGCCTTTGAGTGGCTGAGCTTTAGCGAATTCTTCGCGGATGGCCATCAAACCGGGCATTTCGGTTTGGGCAATGTTCAGCTCTTTGCGGCCCCAGGCGGCGAGGCTCAGGTCGGCAATGGCGTAATCTTGCTT
>JASJPN010000092.1:0-3071 GCA_031426635.1 Polaromonas sp. | reverse complement strand
TTGACAACGAGCTGGGCGCGCACACCGTGCAGCTGGCCGCTTATGAGATCGACAGCCAGTGCGTGCGTTGGTGGCAATATTTGCAGTTCGTGCAGGCCACAAGCCGCGCTTTGCCCCGCTATGTGCGTAAAACGGCACAGGGCTATGAACAGCAACATTTTGGCCGTTGGCAGGCGCTGGACATGCAAGCCGCCGCCGTGCACCTGAACTGGCACGACGCCCGGGCTTACTGCGCCTGGGCGGGCCGCAGACTGCCGACCGAGGCGGAATGGGAATGCGCGGCGCTAAGCACCAACAATCCAGCCAAAGCTTTTGCATGGGGCGAGGTGTGGGAATGGACCAGCAGCACCTTCACCCCCTACCCCGGCTTCACGCCGCACCCCTATCGGGACTACTCAGAACCCTGGTTTCACAGCCGCCCCGTGTTGCGTGGCGCTTGCCTGGCGACGCAGCCGATGATGCGCAACGCCAAATATCGCAACTACTTCATGGCGGATCGGACGGATATTTTTGCGGGGTTTCGGACTTGCGCAGTGTGATGTTGACATGCGAAGAGAAATCTCCCCTAACCCCTCTTTGCCAAAGAGGGGGATAAAACAGGACGAGCTTCGACTTTGAAATAAGGCTGGGAAAGTGATGCTGACTTCCTCCTTTGAAAAAGGGGGATTGAGGGGGCTTCAAGCGCTAGCCGCTATAAAGTAGCTGAGTCCCCAAAGACTAACTCCAAATCAATTTACCGCGTATTCCAGTCCAGTTGAACACTCAGTCCAGCGCCGCAATCACTCATTCCAGTGCTCATGCACAGAGCTGCATAAATGTTTCTTGGATTGAATCTGAACGATCAAATTCTGAATTCAGGCAGGTTTGACATTAAATATCAAATTGATATAATCAACCATGCACGTCATCTCAATCAAACAGCTTCGCGAGTTTTGGCAGAAGCATCCACCGGCTGAAGGCGCATTGCGGGAGTGGCACACGGTTGTAGAAAACACAGTATTCAAGGATTTCAACCATGTTCGGGAATTCTTCAATTCTGCCGACTACGTACCGCCGTACATCATCTTTAACCTTGCAGGCAATAACTACCGCCTGGTGGTCATTGTGCGCTACAGCTACAAGAAGGTGTACATCCATAAGGTGATGACGCATCGAGAATATGACGACTGGAACACGCTTTACAGAAAGGGGAAAACGTAACATGCAAACGATTCAAACGTCGTTCAATATCCAGGCGCTGCAAGCGTCCTGGCAGGCTTTTGATGCCATGGCGCATCTGCACCCCATTCACTCTGAGGCTGACTTTGAGCGCATGTCCAGCCTGATGAACACGCTGCTGGATGATGTGGGTGATGACGAAGAACATCCCCTGTCCAGCCTCTTGGAGCTGGTCAGTGACCTTGTTTACCGATATGAGCAAGAGCACCATGCCATTGAGGCGGCTGAGCCCAAAGACGTACTCAGGTTTCTAATGGAAGCACGTGGCTTGAAGCAAGATGCCTTGTCAGACTTGGTGCCTCAAGGCAACTTATCGGCCATTTTAGCTGGCAAGCGCAAGATCAGTGCCACCCTGGCGGGTAAGTTGGGAAAGTTCTTTAATATCAGTGCTGCGGTGTTTGTGCCCACTTGAATAGGGCCACTGATGTCAGTCCTTGTCTTCCGGTTGATCGTCTTGTTTAAGCGCTTTGCGTAATCGCTGACTAAAGACTGACCTAAAACAATTTGGCCGCCCTTTTTGCTATGACGGTCGAAAACCAGAGATTCAGCAAAAAGGGGCGCAGTTAGATGGGCTGGTTAGAGCCCCGTGTTTTACTGGAAAACCAGTGTCTTGCCGGCCACGCTGAGGGTGTACCGCATACCCAGGGCATTGCCGTTGGTGTCAATTTTGGTGCAACCTGCCGCTGTACCGGTTTGTGTACCAGCCGCGTTTCTGAGGATGCTGTTGGTGCAGCCGAAAGCGGTGCTTGCCGTGTCGGCTTCCAATGTCCATGTGTTCTGTGTCGTGGTTTGCACAGTGGTTTTGCTGGCGTTGGTGTAAAGAGTTAAGGTGCCCAGGGTGCCTGAGTCGCCTACCTTGGCCGCAGTTGGAAAATTGCCGGTGGTGCTGGTTTGCACTGCGTAAGTGCCGTCCGAATAGCTCGCACCCTTCGTTGTGAATGGATTGATGCTGAAGTAACTGCTGATGGTGGTGGCGACCAGAACCGCCCCATTTTTCTTCATCGTCAACGATTGGATTGCTTTTTTGCTACCTACGCCCTCAAAGGCTTCATCTGCGGCAGGTGCGATGAATAAGGACATGGTCCAGGTGTCGGCGCCATCCACGGCAGTACCGTTCAATGAGACGCCGGTGGTCATTGCTTTGGTGTAGGCAGCATCCAGCGGGAAAGATGATGTACTGGAGTCACCGCCCCCACCACAAGCGGCAAGAAAAGCAGTGGACAAGGCCAAGGCCAGGATGGTTGGGTATTTCATGTTTGATGTTCCGTTGTGCGTTGCGATGGTCTTGGTTATTCTTGTGACCTGCATGCCACCCAGGCAGGTTTTTCAACGATCAGAAAATTCGGTCAAAGTCAGCCGTAGTGCGAGCTTCTTGGTTCGAAGCACTTGGCCAATGAAATATAACCTACTTTTATAAAAATTGTTACTTTTGGTTTTAATGTGAAAGTCGTTTGCCCCTAATTTCTAGGGCATGTCCAAAGCATCCAAGCAGATTGAAAACCAGGCGTTCGCCGACCGGCTACAGCAATCACTCAAAGGTGTCGGCATCCGGCCATCCCCTACGCTGTTGGCCAACGAGTTCAATCTGCGCTACTGGGGCGAGAGCATCACCATCACCACCGCCCGCAACTGGCTGCTGGGCAAGTCCATTCCCATGCAGGACAAGCTGCGCGTGCTGGCCGACTGGCTGCATGTCAGCGCGGATGAGTTGCGTTTTGGGACCGTGGCACCCACCTTCAAGGCGCAGGATTCAGGTACTGACATGTCCGTGTTAACCATGCAAGACCGCGACATGCTGGCGCGCTACATAACGCTGTCACTGGAAGACCGTAAGACGGTGTGCAATGTGGTGG
>JASJPN010000091.1:0-2068 GCA_031426635.1 Polaromonas sp. | reverse complement strand
TCTGCCGCGTTGACGGTTGTCACCCGCCCTGCCAGCCAGACCAGCAGCAGCACCGGCACACCCAGGAGCGCGGTAGCGGTGAAAAAGTGGCTGTAGCCCAGGGCATCGACATAGCGGCCCGAGTAACCCGCTAAAAACTTGGGCAGCAGCAACATCATGGAGCTGAACAAGGCGTATTGGGTGGCCGAATAGTTGACATTGGTCAGGCTCGACAAATACGCAATAAACGCCGCCGAAGCGATGCCGCTGGACAAATTGTCGGCCGAAATGACCCAAATCAGCGCCGTCAGATCGTGGCCCCGGCTGCCTAGCCAGGCAAACAGCAGGTTGCTGACGGCGCTGAGCGCCGCGCCCAGCATCAGCACCCGCATCACGCCAAAACGCATCGCCAGCACACCACCGACAAACGCACCCGCCAGCGTCATGATGACGCCAAAGACCTTGGTGACGTTGGCGACCTCCAGCTTGGTGTAGCCCATATCGACGTAAAACGGATTCGCCATGATGCCCATCACCACGTCGCTGATGCGGTAGGTGGCAATCAACGCCAACATCAACGCGGCCTGCCAGCGGTAGCGGCGGATGAAGTCGGCAAAGGGCTCGACCAGCGCGCCCTGTAGCCACTCAGCCGCATTTTTGGCCGGTTTGAAGGCGCGAGCGACCGGCTCGGGTGACAACAAGACGGTGACAACGCCCAACAACATCGAGCCCGCCATCACCAAATAGGCGGTTTGCCAGGCCCCTTGCTGGTAGACCGTGGCGGCAGCCGTTTTGGCAGCTTCCCCTGCCAGCGCCCCGGAAGCTGCGCCGATGGCTTGCGCGGCGGGAACCATTTCAGCCCACGCGGCCACCCAAAACACCCCCGCGCCGGCCCAGATCATGGCCATGCGGTAGCCAGTTTGGTAAGCGGCGGCCAAGGCTGCCTGGCGGTCCACGTTGGCTGACTCGATGCGGTAGGCATCGAGTGCAATGTCTTGCGTGGCCGAGCCAAACGCCACGACCAAGGCACACCAAACCATGGGTTGCAAAGCCACCTTCGGGTCTTGCAGCGCCATGCCGATCAAGCCGAGCATGATCAAAGTTTGTGACAGCAGCAACCAGCTGCGTCTGCGCCCGAGCAGCCGGGTGAAGAGCGGAATCGGCATCCGGTCTACCAGGGGAGCCCAGACCCATTTGAAACCGTAGGCCAAGCCAACCCAGCTCAAATAGCCAATGGTGGTGCGGTCAATGCCTGCTTCGCGCAACCGAAAACTCAGGGTTCCCAGCACCAGCAAAAGCGGCAGACCCGCCGAAAAGCCCAGCGACAACATGCGCAGCGTGGGCGGCTCCAGGTACACCCGCAAGGTGTCGGTCCACGAGCGCCTGGGCGACGCTGGCAGCTTCGGTGTGGCCGCTGGCTGTAGCGCTGATGGAGAAGGTGAGGTCATCCCTGAATCATACGGCCACCAGTGCATGGCTAGCGACGGCTTGACTCAAGTCGTCTTTATGGCGTCGCAGGAACAATCACGTCCTTGTAGTACGCCTTGGTGATGATGAGGTCGGCTTTGGGCTTGTCTGTGTAGCCCACGCAGGTAGCGTTAAAACCCACGCCCGCGTCCACGCGTGTGGTGGCATTGAGGTCGCCCCCATAAAATTTCTTCAAATGCGTCACCGTATCTTTAGCCTCCTGGCCATTGGGTGAAATGGTTGCGCCTTCGATACACACAGCGCCCGCGTTGGTGCCGCTGGCCTGGAAAAAGGAATCATCAATATTCCCACCGCCACAGGCTGCCAGCGTAGTGACCAGCGCGGCAACAGTAGCGCCGCCAAACATCCATTTCATTGGTTGATTCATCTGAAGTTCCTTTTTTACAAATAATAAACGTCGCATGCGCAAATTCAATGCCAGTTAAACCGTTGCTATCCGTGCATTATTTACGCAATGCCAACCGCACTTGTTGGTATTTAGCCTCAAAACCCTGAAAAATCGTAACTAATAGTCATCGGCGCATGATCGGAAAAGCGCTCTGCCTTGTAAATTTCTTCATGCTTGGCGAGCGCCGCCACCGCTGGCGTGGCCAAGTGGTAG
>JASJPN010000090.1:9346-15794 GCA_031426635.1 Polaromonas sp. | reverse complement strand
TACTTGAGAGCAAACGCAAAATCCCGCTCATCATGCGCCGGCACACCCATCACCGCGCCGTCGCCGTAACTCATCAACACGTAATTGCCGACCCATACTTCCACCTGCTCGCCCGTCAGCGGATGCGACACAAACAGCCCCGTCGCCACGCCCTCTTTTTCTTTGGTCGCCAGCTCCGCTTCTGTCGTACCCCCCTCTTTTAATGCTTCAATTTTGATAGCTAATGAGGCAGATAATTCGCCGGCTCGAATCGCAATCGGGTGCTCTGGGGCGACGGCTACGAAGGTCACGCCCATGATGGTGTCGGCGCGGGTGGTAAAGACATACATCTTGCCGCCCTGCACCAGCTTGCCCTGTGCGTCTTTGATGGTATGCGGGAAGGCAAAGCGCACCCCCTCAGACTTGCCAATCCAGTTTTCCTGCATCAGCTTGACGCGCTCGGGCCAGCCATCCAAACCCGTTTGCACCTGCTCCAGCAACTCAGGCGCGTAGTCGGTGATTTTGAGGTAATAGCCCGGAATTTCGCGCTTTTCCACCACCGCGCCGGTGCGCCAGCCCTTGCCGTCAATCACCTGCTCGTTAGCCAGCACGGTTTGATCGACCGGATCCCAGTTGACAACCTGGGTTTTGCGGTAGGCAATGCCCTTGTCCAGCATTTTCAAAAACAACCACTGGTTCCACTTGTAGTACTCGGGTGTGCAGGTGGCGACTTCGCGGCTCCAGTCAATGGCCAGCCCCATCGCCTGCATCTGCTTTTTCATGTAGGCGATGTTGTCAAAGGTCCACTGCGCCGGTGGCACGCCGTTTTTCATGGCGGCATTTTCAGCCGGCAGGCCAAAAGCGTCCCAGCCCATGGGCATGAGCACGTTATAGCCCTTCATGCGCAGCTGGCGCGTGAGCATGTCGTTGATGGTGTAGTTGCGCACATGGCCCATGTGCAGCTTGCCGCTGGGGTAGGGCAACATGGAGCAGGCGTAGTACTTGGGTTTGGGCTTGCCCTGCGCATCCAGGGCGCCCTCGGTCACGCGGTAAGCGTCACGCGCTGTCCAGTGGCTGTGCGCGGCTTTTTCAATCGCCAAAGGGTCGTAGGCCGCGGTGGTGGGCGAATGGGGAACTGAATTAGATGTGTCTTGCATGAAAAATGAGGCCAAAAGAGTCTGCGCAACCGTTGGCGCATATCCGGTCATTTTAAGGGCTTAAGCACCCAGCCTCTTGCAGCTTGCTGCCGATAAAACTAGGGCTTCCCTGCTGGTTGGGACTCAGCCACAAAACCAATCCGGCTCAAACCCGCTTTTTGCGCCACCCCCATCACTTCAACGATTCTGCCGTAGGGCACCGTGGCATCGGCGCGCAGCTGCACTTCGGTGTCAGGATTGAGTTTCGCCGTCTGAGCCAGTGATGCAGCGAGTTGACTCACACTGACCGCCTGGTCACCCAGGAAGGTTTGACCCGTTTGATCGACCACCAAAGTCACAAATTTGGGGGCATCAACAGGTTTGGCCGCTTCGGTTTTGGGTAAATCGAGCTTGATGGCGCTGGTCATCAGTGGCGCGGTGATGATGAAAATGACCACCAGAACCAGCATCACATCGACCAGCGGCGTCATGTTGATGTCGCTCATGGGCGGTGGTCCTTTGGTGCGTTCGAGGCGGCCGAAACTCATGCTGTGTGGCTAGTTAGTGTGCAACATCAACTCACGCAAATCGCTGGCAAAACCCTCTAAATCAGCTTCCATGCGGCCAATCACGCGGCCAAACACGTTGTAGGCCAGTACCGCCGGAATCGCCACCACCAAGCCCGCTGCCGTCATCACCAGCGCCTCGCCGACCGGGCCGGCGACCTGGGCAATCGTCATTTGACCCGCACCGGCGATGCTGCTCAAGGCATGATAAATGCCCCACACCGTACCCAACAAACCCACAAACGGGGCGGTAGAGCCGACCGTGGCCAACAAAACCTGGCCAAAATTGAGCTGGTTGACGATGCCATGCAAAGCATCACGCAGCGCACGGGTCAGTTGCTGACTTTTGTCGCCCACTTGCGCCAGTGTGGCAACACGGTTGCCACGCACCATGCCAGCCGTGTGACTCGCCGTGATGAGCGGCAACACCCAGCCAGCGCGGTCAAACACAGCGGCTTTTTGCAGCCCCGCGTCAACGGTGGGTGACTGCCAAAAAGCGGCCGTGCTGCGCGCTACATCGCCAGCGGCACGGCGCAAAACCCAGGATTTCAACACAATAACGACCCAACTGGCCACCGACATCAGCAACAGCAACAGGGCGACGCCTTGGCTGATGGCATCGCCCTGGGAGAGGAGATGAAAAACATCCATGCTCGGCTTGCCTGGTTAGAAGTTAGAAGCGCGCTTCAGACCTGATTAACGCAACCCAAGCACGTCAAACATGTCAAACAGTCCAGCGGGTTTGTCGGCCAAAAAGCGCGCAGCCATCAAACTGCCTTTGGCGTAGGAGTCGCGGCTGGACGCTTTGTGGCTGATCTCGATGCGCTCACCGGTCCCCGCGAACATCACGGTGTGGTCGCCCACAATATCGCCGCCGCGAATGGTGGCAAAGCCGATGCTTGACGGGTCACGCTCGCCCGTGACGCCATAGCGCTCGTAGACAGCGCAATCTTTCAAGTCGCGGCCCAAGGCGTCGGCAATCACCTCGCCCATTTTGAGCGCGGTACCCGAGGGTGCGTCCACCTTATGGCGATGGTGCGCTTCAATGATTTCAATGTCGTAACCGGTATGGAGTGCTTTGGCGGCCATCTCCAGCAGTTTGAAGGTCACATTCACACCCACGCTCATGTTGGGAGCCATGACGATGGCAATGTCTTTGGCCATGACCGCAATCTCGGCTTTTTGCGCCGCATCAAAACCTGTCGTCCCAATCACCGCCTTCACGCCCAGCTTGCGGCAGGCCTGCAGGTGTGCCATCGTGCCTTCGGGCCGGGTGAAGTCAATCAGCACCTGAGACTGGCTCAAGCCAGCCTGCACATCGGCTGTCACCACCACGCCACTGCTTTGCCCCAGATAGGCAAGCGCATCTGAATGAATAGCAGATGAGGAAGCCATATCCAGGGCTCCCGTCAAAATACAGTCATCGCAGCGGCGTACCGATTCGATCAACATCCGACCCATGCGGCCGCTGGCGCCAGCAATGGCGATTCGTAATTTTGCCTGCCCCATCACTTTTGCGCACCCTCAAGCGGCGGATAGCTCACGGCGGCACCCGCACTGTCGGGTACGACACCTGAACTGGTGGCACCTGACCTGACCGGTTTTTCCGTGGCCTTGAGTTCCTGCTCGGTCATTTCAAGCACGGGCGGCTTGGCGCTGGATTTATGGGCCGCCAGCGTGTCCACAAACTCCTGCTCGGTCGGCATGTTGCTACCGTCGACCCTGTCAAGCAAGTCGCCTTTGAAAAACACGGTCAGCTTGTACGAGGGTGTCTCAATACCTTGACGCTTCAAATTAAACACATATTCCCACCGGTCTGCATGAAACACGCTGACCAACAGGGGCGTTCCCAGAATATCCATCACTTGCGCACGCGGCATGCCGGGCTTGAGGGCAGCAACTTGCTCTTTCGAGACGAAATTGCCTTGTGCCACTTCAGCTTTGTAAGGAAGTGCACCACAAGCAAGCAACAAGGTACAGGCCCCCCCCACCACGGCCAGTTGAAGGGGACGCTGAATGAAGCGCTGAATGAAGCATCTGAAGGCAACGGGGCGACAAGGAGTATTCATGGCGGTCAAATGTGACAGATGAGGGCTGTCAGTGGGTATAGTTGGTGTAAGCAGAAACGAACCACGGTTATCAGGTAGCGATATGATGGAACCATTGTAGCGTTTGAGCAGACAAGTAAAACACAATTATGACCACGATAGACGAACTTAAAAATACCGGTCTGAAAGCGACCTTACCGCGCTTGAAAATTTTGGAAATATTCCAAAAGGGCGAGCCACGCCACATGACAGCCGAAGACGTTTTTCGCGTTTTGCTGCAAGATCACACTGACATTGGCTTGGCCACGGTGTACCGTGTGCTGATGCAGTTTGAGCAGGCTGGCATTTTGACGCGCAGCAGTTTTGATGGTGGCAAAGCGGTCTATGAGCTCAATGAAGGCCAGCACCACGACCATTTGATCTGCCTGGACTGCGGCAAAGTTGAAGAGTTTTTTGACGACGAAATCGAAAAACGGCAAAAAGCCATTGCCAAGGCCAAAGGGTTTGCCATTGCAGATCACGCACTCAGCCTGTATGCAAACTGCATCAAGCTGAAATGTCCCAATTTAGTCAAAGCGCCTCCCGGGCGCTGAACATGACCACATGGTCATGTGGTGATCAAGAGCCCGACTCCATCGCCTGTCGCTGGCGCAGCGCAAAGTCTTCATAGGTATTGATGCCGCGCAATTGCAAAATGGTGTTGCGCACCGCTGCTTCGACCAGGACCGAGATGTTGCGCCCAGCCACCACCTGAATCACCACTTTACGCACGGGTATCCCGATCACATCCTGGGTGAGCGGCTCACTGGGCATGCGCTCATAGTCGCGCTCCAGGGTTTCGCGTCGTACCAGATGCACAATCAGCTTCAAACGCATGCGCCGCCTGACAGCGGTTTCCCCAAAAATCGCACGAATATCCAGGAGACCAATCCCGCGTACTTCGAGCAGGTTTTGCAGCAAGTCCGGGCAACGCCCCTCAATGGTGGTTTGATTGATGCGAAATAAATCAACCGCATCATCGGCAACCAAGCCATTGCCACGTGAAATCAACTCCAGTCCCAGCTCGCTTTTACCCAGACCGGACTCACCTGTGATCATCACACCCAGACCCAAAATATCCATGAACACACCATGCATGGTGGTGCGGTCCGAGAAATGCTTGGCCAAATAGGCGCGCAGCACATCAATCACAAACGCTGCCGATTCCTGGGTTGCAAACAAGGGAATCTGTGCGCGCTCACACAGCGCCAGCAAACTCGGCGGTGCGGTTTGGCCATCACCCAACACCAACAGCGGCGGCTCCAAAGTGACAATCCGGGAGACGCGGCGTGCGCAGTCTTCATCGGTCCCGTTGGTCAAGTAAGCTATTTCGCGCGCACCCAACACCTGAAGTCGGTAGGGATGGATGTAATTGAGATACCCAACCAAATCAGCGCTCGACCGCGCCGCGTGTACGGCAACCTCGTCAAATCGGCGCTCTGAAGCCGACAACCCGACCAGCCAATCCCACTTCAAGTAAGTGCGAAAGGCTTCAAACAGGACATCGGCGCTGACGACGGTGGGTTTCATGATGCCGATTGGGTCGACAACCAGCCCGTGATCAGGCCATGGAGCTCGGCAGCATCCGCCGTTGTTTTGAGTTTCTCCCTCAAGGCAGCGTCGCTGAGCAACTCGGCAATTTCAGACAAAATTTCAAGGTGCTTTTGCGTCGCCGCCTCAGGCACCAACAAAAAAATCAACAAGTTAACAGCCTGCTCGTCGGGTGCATCAAAGCCAATCGCCTGCGTCAACTGGAAAACCGCCGCCATGGGCGTTTTCATGCCCTTGATCCGGCCATGTGGAATCGCCACGCCATGCCCTAAACCAGTTGAGCCCAGCCGTTCACGTGCAAACAAACTGTCCGTGATGATGGCACGGTTCAAGCCATGCAGCCTTTCAAACAACAAGCCGGCCTCCTCAAAGGCGCGTTTTTTGCTTGTGGCCGCTACGCCCACAAGTACTTGGGCGGCAGGCAATATGCTGGATAATCGATTCATAGTTGGCTAGAGATTATGCACCCACCGCAAAACCATGCCGGCATTTGCTACAGATGGCCGGCTAAAAACAAACAAATCGCCCTGCAAAACCGTCCCGATCCGAGGACAATTTTGCAGGGCGATTTTTTGATTCAAAAACTTACATGCTCTTGCATGTTGCTAAATCAGGCGCTTGGCAGCATCGTGATGGTGATTTTTTACCTTGTCCTTATGCCGCCCCACTTGCCTGTCCAGCTTGTCCACCAACTCGTCGACCGCCGCATACAGGTCTTCGTGTGAGCTTTCGGCAAACATATCGTTGCCTTTCACGTGAATATTGCACTCAGCTCGCTGTCGTCGGTCTTTTTCCTTTTGATTTTCCACCGTTAACAACACCTTCACATCAACCAGTTGGTCAAAATGTCGCGTAATTCGATCTAACTTCGCCGTCACGTAATTACGCAACGCTGGGGTAACTTCGAGATGGTGACCGCTGATTGTCAAATTCATACCTAGCCTCCTAAAGCAAAAGGAAAACCCGCACCCGGCAGATTGGCTTTCAAACCACAGCAACTCAGTGCGAGGGTGAAGCCTGAAGGAATGCCGGTCGGCACGCCCCCAAGCAACTTTACTATGCGCCCGCTTTGACCCAATTGCAAGCCCCCATCACGCCATGGCAGGGCATTTATTGGCATTTGATGTCA
>JASJPN010000090.1:0-9246 GCA_031426635.1 Polaromonas sp. | reverse complement strand
CAAGCTGTCATAATGAAGCCTTCTTATTTTCGGAGCATACGCTTGGAAACCTACCCTAGTTGGTAGCTTTTGACTCCCGCGCACGGTACAAGTGTGGGCAAGGGGTTGAAAGCGAATCCATCCCCCCTACCCTTGATGCCAACCTTTTTCGGGAGTGAGCCATGCTCAATATCTTTTCGCTGGCCAATGGCCGGCTTTTTCAGGAAGAAATCGAGTCCCTGGAAGAACTCGCCAGGTTTCAGCCCATCTGGGTCGACCTGGAGTCCCCCACCGTGGAAGAAAAACGCTGGGTAAAACAACACTACGGCCTGTCCATTCCCGAAGATGCCATGGACGAGGACATCGAAGAATCTGCCCGTTTTTATGAAGAAGACAATGGCGATTTGCACATTCGCTCTGACTTTTTAATCGCCGATGACACGGAGCCGCGCACGGTACGGGTGGCCTTTATTTTGAACCTGGTCAATACGCAGTTGAAAAGCCACGGTGTTTTATTTTCTATTCACGACGAAGATGTGCCGGTATTTCGTCTGCTGCGCATGCGCGCCCGCCGTGCGCCTGGCCTCCTGGAAGATGCCAAAGAGGTGCTGCTCAAGTTGTTTGATGCCGATGCCGAATACTCCGCCGATACCCTGGAAGGCATTTACGACGGCCTGGAAAAAGTCAGCAGCCAGGTGCTGTCGGGCGATGTGACGGACGCATTGGCAGGTGAAGTGCTGGGTGCGATTGCCCGCCATGAAGATTTGAATGGCCGTATTCGCCGCAACATGATGGACACCCGCCGCGCGCTCAGCTTTGTGATGCGCAGCAAAATGCTCAATGCCCAGCAGTTTGAAGAGGCGCGTCAAATTTTGCGCGACATTGACTCGCTCGACTCGCACACCGCGTTTGTCTTTGAGAAAATCAACTTCTTGATGGATGCCACCGTGGGTTTCATCAACATCAATCAAAACAAAATCATCAAAATCTTCTCGGTCGCCAGCGTCGCCCTGCTGCCGCCCACCTTGATTGCCAGCGTTTACGGCATGAACTTCAAACTCATGCCTGAGCTCGACTGGTCCCTGGGCTACCCCTACGCGTTGCTGCTCATGCTGGCTAGCGCCCTGGTGCCGATGTGGTACTTCCGCAAACGCGGCTGGCTGAAATAAAAACAAGACACTTCAACGCGCATGATGACACTCAAAAGGGGTTTTCCTTGATCCATCGTCTCAAAGTTCTGCCGCAGTATCTGTTGCCCAAACTTCTGCTGACTCAACTGGCAGGTCATGTTGCCAGGCTGCACGGCGGCCGCATCACGTCAGCGGTAATTCGCTGGTTTGTGCGCCGCTACAACGTGAACATGGCCGAGGCTTTGAATCCAGACATCCGCAGCTATGCCACGTTCAATGATTTTTTTACCCGGGCATTGAAACCTGGTGCGCGGCCCTTGACAAGGGCCGCTTTGATTTGCCCCGTGGACGGTGCCATCAGCCAGTTTGGCAGCATCGAACAAGATCAGATTTTTCAAGCCAAAGGTCACCGCTATACAACGACCGCCTTGGTCGGTGGCGATGCGACTTTAGCGGCGCCATTCCAACAGGGCAGTTTTGCCACGCTGTATCTCAGCCCCAGGGATTACCACCGCATCCACATGCCCTGCGATGGTCGCTTGACGCGCATGATTTATGTGCCCGGTGAGTTATTCTCGGTCAACCCCACCACCGCATGCGGTGTGCCGGGTCTGTTTGCACGCAACGAGCGCGTGGTCTGCGTGTTCGATACCGCGCAAGGGCCGTTTGTACTCGCGCTGGTGGGTGCCACCATTGTGGGCAGCATGGCGACGGTATGGCATGGGGTGGTGAATCCACCGCGCACGCCCAAGGTGCGTGAATGGCGCTATGACGACCAGCACATCACGCTTAAACAAGGCGATGAGATGGGTCGGTTTTTGTTGGGCTCGACCGTCGTGATGCTGTTTTCCGAGAGTCGCGCCAAGGCACTGGCCTTCAACCCCGCCTGGGCCGCTGGCGGGGCCATTCAATTGGGCCAGGCCATGTGCCAAGCCATCTAACCCGGTTTTATTTAAAAACGACGGTTTTTCGCCCATTGATCAGCACGCGGTGCTCGCTGTGCCATTTCACGGCGCGGGCGAGGACCTGGCTTTCGGTGTCGCGGCCTTGCGCTGTCAAGTCTTCCACCGTGCGGCTGTGGTCCACCCGCGCCACGTCTTGCTCAATGATCGGGCCTTCATCCAGGTCCGCCGTCACGTAATGTGCGGTTGCGCCAATCAGCTTGACACCCCGGTCATGCGCCTGGTAGTAAGGCTTGGCGCCTTTGAAGCTAGGCAAAAAAGAATGGTGGATATTGATGGCACGACCGGCCAGCTTGCTGCATAGGTCATCACTCAAAATTTGCATGTAGCGCGCCAGCACCACCAACTCGGCGCCCTCAGCCTCAATCACCTCCAGCGCGCGGCTCTCAGCCTGTGCCTTGGTCGCAGCGGTCACCGCGATGTGGTGAAACGGCACGTTGTAGCTCGCCGCCAGCTGATAAAAGTCACGGTGGTTCGACACAATGGCACGCACATCCACCGGCAGCAGCCCGCTCTTACAGCGAAACAGCAAATCATTGAGGCAATGCCCCTCCTTGCTCACCATCAGCACGGTGGGCATCAGCTGGCGCGTGGCGTGCAGCTTCCACTGCATACTAAAAGGCGCGGCGAAAGCATCAATCTGGCTACGCAGAACGATCTGATCCAGCGGATCGCAGGCAAACTGCACGCGCATGAAAAACAGGCCGGTGTCAGGGTCGCTGTATTGCGCGGCTTCCTCGATGTTGCCGCCACGCTCCAGCAAAAAACCTGAAACGGCATGGACGATGCCTCGGCGATCCGGGCAAGACAGGGTAAGAATATAGGCAGAGTGCATGCTACAAATTATCCTGCACCAGCACAGGCACACGCTGCGCCAAACCACACATCAGCTCATAACCCACCGTGCCACCTGCCCTGGCCACCTCGTCAATGGGCAACACCGCCCCATTGCTGGCCTGGCCCCACAGCGTCACCTCGCTGCCAAAGCCGACCGGCACGCCCGCCTGTTGCAAGGGCGTCAAATCCACCGTGATCATGTCCATGCTGACCCGCCCCACCATGCGGGTACGAACACCTTCGACCAAGACCGGCGTCCCCGTACTGCAATGGCGCGGATAGCCATCGGCGTAGCCACACGCCACGACCCCGATCTGCATCGGCTGACTTGCCGTAAAAACAGAGCCATATCCGACGCTATCCAGCGTATTTATTGATTGTATAGCTATTATTTTTGAAGCTAGCGTCATGCTGGGCAACAAGTCCCAATACGCGCTGCTGTGGTCTGGAAAGTCCGGCGAGCTGCCATACAAGGCAATGCCGGGGCGAACCCAATCTGCCGCATCGGCTGCATCAGACTGGGCGTAACGCAGGGTGGCGGCACTGTTGCAGACGCTGCGCTCACCGGGCAGGTCTTGCGCTACGGCATTGAAAACCTGCATTTGCGACGCAATGCCCTTGGGGCCATCGGCGTCGCTGAAGTGCGTCATCAGCGAGATTTCTTCCACCTGCGGCAGGGCATCGAGTCGCGTCCACGCTGCGCGGTACTGCTGCGGGGTAAAGCCCAAGCGGTTCATGCCTGAGTTCATTTTGAGGAAGACCCGGTGCCCAACGTCAGTTTTATGGGTAGCCAGCATGTGAATTTGCTCCTCGCAATGCACGGTGTGCCACAAGTTCAGTCGTGAGCAAAGCTCCAGATCGCGCTGCTCAAACACACCCTCCAGCAACAAAATGGGCCCGCGCCAACCCAGCTTGCGCACCCGCACCGCTTCGTCCAGGTCCAACAGCCCAAAGCCATCCGCCCCCCGCAAACCCTCATACACACGCTCAATGCCATGCCCATAGGCATTGGCTTTGACAATGGCCCACACACGGGCGTCAGGGGCAGCCGCGCGCAGGCGCTGCAAATTGTGGCGCAAGGCCGCGGTGTGGATAGTGGCAAGAATAGGGCGTGGCATGGCAATCCTGGAATGACGCAGTCAGCAATCGAAATCAAAGGGCGTGTCAGGGTATTCTCGCATCGGGTGTGACCGCCGCCAGTCTGGAGGCGTGATATAACCTTCGGATAGTGACTCGACCTTTACAAAAACTTCACACATTCAATTTGCTAATGAAGCCAGAACAGCCTGTCCTATCAGTCAAATTTCCATGACGCAGCATTCTATACAGCCCATGATGCGTGGTTTTTACACCATCATGTCGGCTCAGTTTTTCAGCTCATTGGCCGACAACGCTTTGCTCGTCACGGCCATTGCATTACTCAAGGCCTCTGACGCACCGACCTGGCATATTCCCGCCTTAACGCCGATGTTTGCCTTGTTTTACGTGCTTTTGGCACCTTTTGTGGGTGCGTTCGCGGACGCTTACCCCAAAGGCCGCGTCATGCTGGCCAGCAACACCATCAAAATTGTGGGGTGCATGATGATGCTGTTTGGGAGTCACCCGCTCTTGGCCTATGCCATTGTTGGCCTGGGCGCGGCGGCCTATTCACCGGCAAAATACGGCATTTTGACGGAGTTGTTGCCCGCCTCGCAGTTGGTCAAGGCCAATGGCTGGATTGAGGGCCTGACGATTGCCTCCATCATCCTCGGTATTTTGCTCGGCGGGCAATTGGTGGGCCAGCAAGTCTCAAGTTTTCTGTTGTCGTTTGATTGTCCCCTGATAGATACCAATGTGGACACCCCCGCCGAAGCGGCCATTTCGGTGCTTATTTTTGTCTACCTCATTGCAGCCTGGTTCAACACCCGCATCCCGCACACCGGTGTCGCCATGCGCCCCATGCCTGGCAACAAGTTCATGCTGCTGGCTGATTTCAGAAGTTGCAACGCGCTGCTCTGGCGCGACAAATTAGGTCAAATCTCCCTGGCAACCACCACCTTGTTTTGGGGTGTTTCCAGCAATTTGCGGGTCATCGTGTTCGCCTGGGCGGCTGTCGCTCTGGGTTACAGCACCACCCAGGCCTCGGCCCTGGTGGGTGTCGTGGCGATTGGCACGGCTGTGGGCGCGGTGGTGGCGTCGATGCGCATGACGCTGGACAAGGCCACCCGCGTCATCCCCCTGGGCATTGCCATGGGGCTGCTGGTGATTGGCTTGAACCTGATTAACAACGTCTGGGTGGCGATTCCCTTTTTGATTTTGCTCGGCGGTTTGGGTGGCTTTCTGGTGGTGCCGATGAACGCCCTGCTACAACACCGTGGCCACAACCTGATGGGTGCCGGGCGCTCCATAGCGGTGCAAAACTTCAACGAACAAATTTGCATCGTGGTGCTGGGCGGCTGCTACGCGGCTTCCGCCAGCATGGGCTTGTCGGCCTTTCGTACCATTGCCATTTTTGGCGCCTTGATTGCCTCAGTGATGTGGCTCATCAAGCGCTGGCATGAGAACAACCTGCGCCAATACCCGGCTGAAGAAGCGCATTTGATCGACATCGCCACCCACGACGACATGCATGGTTAAGCCAAGGGTGACCAGTCAGACGACCTGGTTGGCCATAGCGGCCTTGGTCATCAACGCCTTTGTGTGGGGCGTCTCGTGGTGGCCGCTGCGCGAGTTGCAATCGGCTGGTTTGCACCCGCTGTGGTCAACCGTCATCATGTATTGCTTTGCCCTGCTGGTGGTGCTATCGGTCAAACCACTGGCCTGGCGTGGGCTGATGCAACACCCGCAGTTGTGGCTGCTGCTGCTGGCCTCGGGGCTGACCAATGTGGGCTTCAACTGGGCCGTCAGCATCAGCGATGTGGTGCGGGTCTTGATCCTGTTTTACCTCATGCCCGGCTGGGCTGTGTTGTTGGCCTGGCTGCTGTTGGGGGAACAGCCCACACGCACCGCCCTGCTGCGCCTGCTGCTGGCCTTGACTGGGGTGATGATCATTTTGATTCCACCCACGCAGCCCGGATCAACCGCCTTGTCCCTGGACTTCAGCTTTGCCGATGGCCTGGCCTTGATGGGCGGCTTTTGCTTTGCCCTCACCAACGTGCTGCTTAAAAAACTGGGCGAAACGCCCAGCGAAGCGCGCATGTTTGCGATGTTTGCCGGTGGCGCGCTGCTGGCGGCTATAGCAGGTGCCGCTGGCATGACGCAAGGCTGGGTCAATGCCTTGCCGCCCGTGACGGCATCCTGGGCCTGGCTGGCGACGGCCCTGGCTTTGGCTTTTTTGATCGGCAACACCGCCTTGCAGTACGGTGCGGCGCAGCTGCCGTCCAGCACCACGGCGCTGGTGATGTTGACCGAAGTCCTCTTTGGCAGCTTGTCGGCAGTGGCGCTGGGAGCGGCTGTACTGGATGGCCGCACCTTGCTGGGCGGTGGCTTGATTGTGGCGGCAGCGGCGTTGGCCGCCTTTGACGATTAGGCGCGGCTGCCATACGCTTCAGTGCGCCTGCGCCCTTCGACAGACTCAGGACGAACGGGGGGTTGTTTGCAACACCCTGGGCGGCCAGGCCAGGCTGAAATCGTCATGCCCATCGGTTAAGTTCGGGTTATAGGCGGGGTCGATGTACAACTTGTCACCCCAGCGCTGGCGCATGTAGCGCAATTCTTTTTCAGCGCGGCGCTGCTTTTCCGGGGAGTCATCCTGCCCACGTGTGGCGGATTCGTGGTGAATCAACTCCGCGTAAGGTGTCCAGACATTGCGGTAGCCCGCTTCAACGAGCCGCAGGCAAAAATCGACATCGTTAAAACCAATCGCCAACTCGCGCTCGTTGAGCCCGCCGACCTGCTGGTACAACGCTTTTTTAACCACCAGACACGCCCCCGTCACGGCGGTAAAAGACTGCGTCAGCACCGCACGGCCACAAAACCCGGGCTCGCCCTGCGGCAGATGTTTATGCACATGGCGCGCTACCCCGCCCACCAGCACCATGCCCGCGTGCTGCAAGGTGTGATTGGGATACCACAAGCGCGCGCCCACCGCACCCACGCCGGGCCGCAGCGCATGGCTGACCATCTCTGACAACCAGTGGGCACTTGTCGCCTCAATGTCGTCGTTGATCAGCCCAATGATCTCGCCTTTGGCCTGCTGCACCGCCGCATTGTTCAAGGCTGAGTAGTTAAAAGCGTAGCTGTCCCGAATCACCCGAATTTTTGGCTCGCTGCGCAGCGAACGCAAATAATCCAGCGTCTCAGGCACATCTGAACCGTTGTCGACAACCAGTATTTCATAGTTGGGGTAGCTGGTTTTACCCAAAATGCTGTCAATGCACTGGCGCAGCAAGGCGGTGTTGTTTTTGGTCGGGATGATCAAACTGACCCAGGGCAGCACGGCGGGCAGGGCGTAACTGATGCGGTAGCCCGACGCGGCTGGCTGGGCTGTGGCTGCCACACCGAGCCGCTGAAAATGCGCATTCAAAGCCTGTGTTTGCTCCGCTACAGCGCCCTGAACAGCCGCCTCAACACCCTGGCTTTCCACCCGTGCGTGGTACAAAACATGCGGAACATGACCTATTTGATCAGGCCCCATCTGCTCCAGACAACGCAAGGTCAGGTCAAAAAAGGCCGCGTCGCCATACCTGGCATCAAAACCACCCACCTGCCGCACCAGCCTGGCCTCAAAAGCACACAGATGCGCGATGAAGTTTTGCGCATAAAACAAATCCGGATTCCAATCGGGTTTGAAATTAGGCTGGCAGCGCGCCAGGCTGTGCCCCGCCACCTTGTCTTCATCCGAATACAAAATCCGCCAGTTTTTATGCTCATTTATGCCACTAGCCAGCATAAACATTGCCTCTACAGCTATTAAATCAATAGCATTCAGCAAGGTAATCCAGTCGCCAGTCGCCAAACTGAGCGCCGCATCGCGCAAAGGCTCCGGCATCGGCTGGACGGCCACCTCGCTCGCCTGGCCAAACACCAGCTTGATCCGCTGATCCAGACGCGCGTAGTGTTCCAGTACGGGACGCATGGCGGGGTCTGCGTTGGCAGCAACGGCCATGCACAGTTCCCAGTGCGGGTAGATTTGCGCCTGCACCGATGCCACCGCTTGCGCCAAATAGTCGGGGTTGGGGGCTTCTACCGTCATCAGCACCGAGATCAGCGGCTTGCTCGCCCAAGTCTCAACGCGCTGCGCCAGCCCGGCCAAGTCGGCAGCGCTCGGGGTGGCATAACGGCGCACCCACTCGGCATAATCGTTGCGGTCAAAACCGGCCGCCGCCTGCACCCGCCAGGCGGCTTCGGTGCTGTAGCCCGGCTGATCCCAGGGCGCGGCGATGCTGGCCCACTTGGGCTTGGCCAGGGGCGGCACTTCACCCGTGCCTTGCGTTGACAGATTCGTGGTGCTCACAGCCCCTTGTTCAACCGTGGCTGCAGGCGTTCGGCTCAGCAAGGTTCGCAGAGCCACCTTCATGTGACGCGACCAGTTCATCGCGCGCCGCAAGGGTTTAGTCACCCGCCAACTGGCCGAGTTCTCATAATCCTGGCTCACCAGTTGATGAATTTCCTGCGTGATAACGGCCAGGTGATGACCGCGCTCGGCCACCACAAAGTTCACCTCTGCCCGCGCCCGGTTAGCCGCCACTTCCATGTGGTGCAACTCATGCTCCAGCTGCTCAATGCGCGCCTCGCGCGCCATCAGGGCCAGGTTTTGCGGCGCGTAGGGCAGCATCTCGTTGGGTCGCCAATCGCCCCACATCTCACCCGCAGCACCCTGTGCCATGGCTTCAAACCACGATGCAAAGTCGCGCAGCGTCAGCGCCAACCCCGCAGCGCCAAGGCTGTTCTCAACAAACTGCAACCGCGTGAAACGTCGCCCCGTGGCATGCTCGCCAAAGCACGGCACGGCATCCAGCCAGCCAAGCAGCGTGCGGCAAGCCGTTTCATCACTCGCCTGCGTTTGAACCGCATAGCGTTGCAGGCAATCCCCCACCTCGGGAATGGTCCAGCCGTCTCGGCTCACGATGTCTAAGAAAACTGCAGCATCCTGCGGTGAAGGAGTCATGGGCATCGGCAAGTCTTTACGGTAATCCCCCCGTTTTTAGCACCACTGCTTGGTAGGGGGTTGATGATGATTTACTGTCATGATTGTATGCATGACAGCCGTGCGCTGTTGGCTCCAGACAAAGCGATTTTGAACATCCTGATGCGCCGCCACGGCCAACGCGGGGTAACTCGATCTGGCGGCAATGGCTTGACAAATCACCGCTTCCCACTGGTCGTCTGCTGCCAAATAGCCGTTCTCACCATGACGT
>JASJPN010000089.1:9151-17697 GCA_031426635.1 Polaromonas sp. | reverse complement strand
TTCACGGTAATCGGGCAGACTTCGCAGTACATGCCGGGCACGCTCAAGGTCACGGTTTTGACCGCTGCCAAAGCCGATGAGGAAAACAATACGAGGCCGATCAACGGTGCGGCGAGGAACGAAACAGCTTTATTCATGACAAATTTCCTAGTAGAAATAGGGTGCGATATAGGGCAAGCCGAGCGACGCCAGGACAAGTAGCACCACCAGCCAGAACAGAACTTTGTACATCAGCTTGGTTTGAGGCATGGCACACGCTGTGCCGGGTTTGCACACCTGCGCTGGCGTCCATATCTTGCGATAGGCCAGCACCAGAGAGACCACAGCGATGCCGAGGATCACTGGGCGAAAGGGTTCCAGTACCTGTAAATTGGACATCCAAGCCCCGCCAAACCCGAGCAGCACCAGCACCAGTGGACCCACGCAGCAGGCAGAAGCCAGAAGGGCCGCGACGCCACCTGCGATCAAGGTATAAGCCCCTGATTTATTTGATTTCACTTCCATTACCTGCTCCTTTGATGAAAACAAGGTAAGCTTAACTACGGAGTCAAGTACGGAGTCAAGAGGTATTTCATGCATAGCGATCAATTAACGATTGGCACCCTGGCCAAGGCGAGCAACGTCAACGTGGAAACCATTCGCTACTATCAACGAATCGGCTTGCTGCCGACGCCGGATCGTGACTATGGGAGCATCCGCCGCTATACCAGCGACAGTCTCAAGCGTGTGCGCTTCATCAAGCGCGCACAGCGCCTGGGCTTTTCACTGGACGAAGTTGCGCGCTTGCTGGGGCTTGCCAATGATGTGCATTGCGCGCAAACCAGAAGCCTGGCGGAAAAGAAGCTCGCCGTCGTCGACGAAAAAATGGCGGATCTCGCCACGATTCAAGACACGCTCAGGGTGCTGATCGCGTCATGTGCCAAAAGCACAGGCGGACAAGGTTGTCCGGTCATTGACAGCCTCGTAGAGGATTCGCCGTCGTGAATTTCGCTTGATTGAAGAAAATGAAGATCGTGTGGTTCGGTGTTGGTCGTGCTCGGTCAGGGTGCCGGCAATCTTGGATAAACTCTGTCCTGTGTCACTTCTAAAATCTGCCTCCACCATTTCCCTGTTCACCCTGCTCTCGCGCATCACCGGCATGGTGCGCGACCAGCTCATGGCCGCCATGTTTGGTGCCAGCGCCATGACGGACGCGTTTAACGTCGCGTTTCGCTTGCCCAATATGTTTCGCAGGCTGTTTGCTGAAGGGGCTTTTAGTCAAGCATTTGTACCTGTTTTGGGTACTAGCAAGGTCAAAAATGGCGACGAAGCGACACGTTTGTTGGTCGACCGTGTCGCCACCATGCTGTTTTGGGTGCTGATGCTGACCTGCGTTATCGGTGTGGCGGCATCGCCGGTGTTGGTCTGGATCATGGCCAGCGGCTTGAAGCAAGACCCGCGCGGCTTTGAGGCGGCCGTGTTCATGGCGCGCTGGATGTTCCCGTACATCGGCTTCATGTCGCTGGTGGCGTTGGGCGCGGGCGTGCTCAACACCTACAAGCGTTTTGCCGTGCCTGCCTTCACCCCCGTGTTACTCAATATGGCGATGATTTTGGCGGCATGGCTGGGCGCGCCCTGGTTTAAGCAGATGGGCATTGAGCCTATTTACGCGATGGCGATGGGTGTCATCGGCGGCGGTGTGTTGCAGTTGATCATGCAAATGCTGGCTTTGCGAAAAATTGGCATGTTGCCAAAAATCCGGTTCAATTGGACGGCCATTCAAACAGCCTGGGCCGACGCTGGGGTTAAAAATGTTGCCAGATTGATGTTGCCTGCGCTCTTGGGCGTAGGCGTGGCACATATTTCAGCCATCATCAATTTGCAAATTGCCTCGCACCTGATGCCCGGCAGCGTCAGTTGGATGAGCTACGCCGAGCGGTTGATGGAATTCCCCACGGCTTTGCTCGGTGTGGCGTTGGGCGTTGTGCTCACGCCACGGCTGGTTGCAGCCAAAGCCAGCAATGATACCGTCACTTACTCCGCCATGATCGACTGGGGCTTGCGCCTGGTGGTATTGTTTGCAGTGCCGAGCACCGTGGCGTTGCTGGTATTTTCCAAGCCACTGGTGGCCACTTTGTTTCATTACGGCGTCTTTACCAACAACGATGTCGCCCAAGTCACTACGCCGCTTATGGGTTATGGCGTCGGGTTGGTTGGTTTGGTTGCTATCAAAATTTTAGCGCCAGGTTTTTATGCCAGCCAGGACATTAAAACGCCGGTCAAAATCGCCATCGCCGTGTTGATCATCACCCAGTTACTTAATTTGCTCCTGGTGCCGCTGTTTGCCCACGCTGGTTTGGCCCTGGCCATTGGTATCGGGGCGTTGATCAATGCTTTGTGGTTGTTGATGGGCTTGATCCGCCGTGGCAGTTACCAGCCTTTGCCCGGCTGGGGGCGATTTACGCTGCAAGTGGTCGTTGCCAGTGGCTTGTTGGCGGTGTTTTTGTGGTGGGGAGCACATTTCTACGACTGGACCGCTCTTAGATCTGATATTTTTAAGAGAATTATGCTTCTTGCCGGCATGGTATCTGCCTCTGTTGCTATATATTTAATAGCAATTATGGCAACTGGATTGAATCTTAAAATGTTAATAAATCGGCAGTAAATCCATGCAATTAGCTTATCAAGCTCCCACACCGCTGGCCTATTTCAGCCTGCTGGTCAGCAGCGACGATCATTTTCCACTCCTGGAAGCGGCAGCATCCATTGCGCAAGATGAATATCCCGAGCTTGACGTGCAAGAAGTGTTGGGCGACGTGGACCAGTTGCTGGCGCGCATCAAGCGCCGTATCCCGCAAGATAGTCTTGCCTTGCCTCGGTTACGCGCTTTAAACCAATTTTTCTTTCGTGATTTGGGCTTTGGCGGTAACGTCAACAATTTCTACGACCCTGATAATAGTTACCTCAGTGCAGTTTTGCACACCCGTCGTGGCATCCCGATTTCGTTGGCTGTTTTGTGGCTGGAGCTGGCGCAGGGCATGGGTTTAGACGCCCGTGGTGTGGCGTTTCCTGGGCATTTCATGGTCAAGGTGAACTTGCCCAAGGGGCAGGTGGTGATTGATCCTTTTACCGGCCAGTCGCTCAGCCGTGAAGACCTCAATGAACGCTTGCTGCCTTTTCAAAGGCGCAGCGGTGTGGCCTCAAATTCGGGGGAAAGTGAAACGACTGAAGAAGGTGTTGAGATGCCCGAGGCAGACATTCCCTTGGGTTTGTATCTGCAGTCGGCGCAGCCACGCGACATCATCGCCCGCATGTTGCACAACCTCAAAGAAGTCTTTAGAACCCAGGAAGACTGGCAGCGCATGCTTCCTGTGCAAAACCGCCTGATTGTGCTACAGCCTGCCATCTGGAGTGAGTATCGCGATCGTGGCCTGGCCTTTGCTGCGCTCGGCAAAGCTACGCCTGCGGTGCGAGATTTTGATGTTTACCTCGCCAACGCCTCCGACGCACCAGATGCCAAAGATATTGCCCTGCGCGCAGATGAACTGCGGCGGACCATTATCTAACCCACAAGGATTTCACGGTTTCCCATTCATGGCTTGGCTGGTAGCACATTCAGCTCAGCTGCGCTAGGCAAAAACGAGCCATCCCAGACCGCATCCGCATTGATGCGGCTCTTGGTGCGGAAGGCATCTGATACCTGTGATGCCATCATTGACAGACGCTGGTTGTTGACTTGGCCAAAGCCTTCGGCGCGGGCATCTGCACTGTTGATCACGGTGTCAATCGCCAGTTTCAGGCGGCGGGTCTCTAAGGCCGAGTTGATGAGGCCGTCGCGGGCTTTGACATGTTCAATAGCTGCCTCTGGTTTGGCGATCACATCTTTCATGCCTTTGGCGAAAGCTTGCAAAAAAGCACGCACGGCAGCAGGGTTTTCTTTCAAAATTTTTGGTGTGGCGATGATGGCGTTGCCGTACAACCTGACACCAAAGTTGGCATAGGGCAAAACAACCACGTCTTCAGCCTTGATGCCGCGCGCTTCTAAATTGAACAGCGAAGTGAAGGTGAAGCCGGTGATGGCATCTACATCGCCGCGTGTCAACATGGTTTCGCGCAGTGGTGGGTCCATCGCCGTCCACTGCACGCCACTCACGCCATTGGCCTTTGAAAAAATGGGGAAGGCACGGCGGCTGGCGTCAAACACGGGCGCACCGAGTTTTTTACCGTTCAAATCAGCCGGGGTTTTGATGCCTGATTTTTTCAAAGCAATGACGGATGCGGGTGTGTTGTTGTACACCATCATCACAGCCACAGGTTTGTTGGGCAGGTCGGGGTTGCTGGCATGAAACTCCATCAACGTGGCCATGTCGGCAAAGCCCATGTCGTAGGTGCCAGTTGCGACGCGGGTCACCGTGCCAGCAGAGCCATTGCCAGCGTCGATGGTGACATCTAGCTTGGCGTCTTTGAAATAGCCTTTTGCGGCAGGCGTTAAAAACCAGGCCGCAGGCCCCTCAAAATGCCAGTCGAGCTGAAATTTAATGGGTGTCGGGCTGCGTGCCTGCGTGATGCCAAGCGTTGCTGAAGCGTCCACTGCCATGAAGGCGAGGACCATAGCGCTGATTTTGAGGAGCATGCGTTTGCTCATGATAATCCTAAAAGGGAGGCTATAAAAGCAGAAAACTGATGAAAATACGGGTTGAAGTTATCAGAAAAATAGCTGTATGGAAGGCGCTTACAAAATGTAATATGCAAGCAGCAGTCACGCGATCAGTAGCGTCACTAGCCACTTCAAGCGCTGAGCTTGGTGCAACTACTTACGAAAATTGCATGCGCACATTCAGCTTTGCAGCTGTTCTCGCGGTTGCTGGTTTTGTTTGCAATTTATTTTGTTTTACAAGAGGCGTAAACGTCCAACTCGGGCTTATAGACTTGTGTGTGGATGTCCATCAAGCCCAGAACGGAGTGAAAGTAATTGTCGTGTGATAGCCTCTGATCTTTTTGTTGCTTCAAGCAAGTCGGGTTGAGGCCGCTGCGCTGCATAAAATCATTCGACACCCAGCTGATCCAGGGCACGCGCTTTTGAACATCAGGTGCGATGGCGTAAGGCAGGCCGTGCAAGTAAAGGTTGTTTTCGCCCAAAGACTCGCCATGGTCGGCCACGTACATCATGGCGGTTTGTGCGTTGGGATGTATGTTCTTAAGATATTTGACCACGGAATTGAGGAAGTGATCGGTATAGAGCAGCGTGTTGTCGTAGGCGTTGGTCACCTGAGCACGCGTGCAGTCTTGCAGGATGTTGGTGGTGCACTCTGGTTGAAATTTTTTGAAGACCTCGGGCGTACGCTTGTAATATGCGGGGCCGTGGCTGCCCATTTGGTGCATGATGACGACAATGCCTTTATCGAGGCGGTCAATCGGAAGCGCGGCCATGCGCTCGGTCAGTTGCTGTAGCATCACTTCATCAAAGCATTCGTCAGTGCTGCAAAATTCGGGATCATTCAATCTGCCTGTAGAAACACTTGGCACACGATCACACATGCCTTTGCAACCCGACTGGTTTTCAAGCCAAATCACAGCCAAACCAGCACGTTGCAACACGTCAATCAGGTTTTCATAACTCTGCGAACTGTCCTCAAAAGCAGATTTTCCCAAGTGGGAGAACATGCAGGGCAGCGCCGTCGCGGTGCTGGTGCCGCAGGACCACACGTTGCGAAAGCTGGTCAGTTCACCACGTTGGTCGCTGTTTCTTTGCAATTGGGCCAGCGCAGGGGTGGTGTCCCGGTCATAGCCATTGATGCCAAAGTTGCCACTGCGAGCTGTTTCCCCCACAACCAAAACCAGCAACGGAGATTGGGGCTGATTGGTGTAGCTGGCTCCGAGTTTTGCATCAAGGCCCAGCGGCATGATGGCACTAGCACTGTGCTGAAAGGGCTGTAAGACCACATCGCTTAAGGCGTAAAACGAATTTAAGGGGTTGATCAGAAAACGCAACTGAATATTGTTGCGCATGGTCGACGCAAAATCTTGATAGGTGGGAACCACCGCCATGACAGACAGAGTGCATCCTGCTGTAAAAAGAAGGGCATTGTGAAGCACCTGACGCACGATGGGCAGGCGGCGCACACGCTGTCGCCAGAGCCACAGCATCGGTAACACCGCAAAGACCAGGACAACGAGCAGCAGCTTCCAGCTGGTCAGGTCGCGCGACTCGCGCAAGTCGGTTTGCAGCACATTGGTCATCATGGTGCTGTCAATCACCACGCCGTAGCTGAGCATGAAATAGCCGCCCACGGCAGCGGCGATTAAAAAGACTGAAAGCACCGTTTTAAGCGTCCAGCGCCAGCACAGCAAGCTCAGTACGATGCTATTCAAGGACGCAATCAGCAACGCAAAGGCGGCGCCAAACCACAATGCCCGCAGGTCGTTCATCTCTGGCAAACGGACCAATGCCTGCCAAAGCGCCAGATTGCCCAGTGTCGCTAGCCAGATGCTGGTGACAATGATCAGCCAGCTTGGGTGAATGCTGCGGCTGTCAGCCATGCCTTAACCCTTAAAAAAGCCTTTGAGCTTGTCCGCCCAGCTTTCACCAGCAGGCGAGTGCTTGGCGCCCCCCTTTTTCAATGATTCGTCAAACTCTTTGAGCAGTTTGCGCTGATGCTCTGTCAGCTTGACCGGCGTTTCCACGCTGACGTGGCAGTACAAATCGCCAGGGTAGCTGGAGCGCACACCTTTGATGCCTTTGCCGCGTAGACGGAACTGTTTACCTGCTTGCGTGCCATCGGGGATGTCGATGGCTGCTTTGCCTGACAGCGTAGGCACGTCAATTTCACCACCCAGAGCGGCGGTGGTGAAGCTGATGGGCACGGAGCAATGCAGATCATCGCCATCGCGTTCAAAAATATCGTGTTTCTTCAGGCGAATTTCAATGTACAAGTCACCCGGCGGGCCGCCGTTGGTGCCCGGCTCGCCGTTGCCGATGGAGCGGATGCGCATGTTGTCGTCAATTCCGGCCGGGATTTTGACTTCAAGCGTTTTGTTGGTTTTGGTTTTGCCCACGCCCATACAGGCTGAGCAGGGCTCGGGAATAAGCTTGCCAGTGCCTTTGCAGGTGGGGCAGTTTTGCTGCACGCTGAAAAAACCTTGGCGCATTTGCACCTGACCATGACCGTGGCAGGTGGTGCAGGTGGCCACTTTGGTGCCTGGTTTGGCACCGCTGCCGTGACAGGTGTTGCAATCGTCCCAGCTGGGGATGCGAATTTGTGCATCTTTACCTAGCGCAGCTTCCTCCAGCGTGACCTCCATCGCGTAGCTTAGATCGCCACCTCGGAAAACTTGACGGCCCCCTTGACCACGCCCACCACCAGCGCGCGAACCACCAAACACGTCACCAAAAATGTCGCCAAAAGCCTCGGCAAAACCGCCAAAACCTTCTGCACCCGCCCCACCGCGCATGTTCGGGTCGACCCCGGCAAAGCCGTGCTGGTCGTAAGCGGCACGTTTTTGGCTGTCAGACAGCATTTCATAAGCTTCTTTGGCTTCTTTGAACTTGACCTCTGCTGCTTTGCTGCTATCGGCATGATTGCGGTCAGGATGGTGCTTCATCGCCAGCTTGCGATAGGCTTTCTTGATCTCTTCTTCAGAGGCGTTTTTGGGTACACCCAGGGTTTCGTAGTAGTCGCGTTTGGTGGACATAGTGGCTTGCTTATTCTTGAGCGGAGAGGGTGGCTTCGATACGACGATCAGGTATCAGGCACTTAAACGGATACAAGCGCAATCGAGTTTCCTCAGATTGCGCTTGCGGTACCAGTGGTTACTGATTTTTTGGCTTACTTGTCTGTCTTGACTTCTTTCACTTCAGCATCGACCACATTGTCGTCAGCGGGTTTGGCGCTGGCTTGTTCACCGGCAGCACCGCCTGCTGCGGCTGCATTGGCCGCTTCTTGCGCTTGCATGTCGGCGTACATTTTCTCTCCCAGCTTTTGACTCACTTCCATCAAACTGGTGTTTTTCGCATCGATGGCCGTTTTGTCATCGGTTTTGAGCGCTTCTTCCAGGTCTTTGATGGCGGCTTCGATTTTCTCTTTCTCTCCGGCTTCCAGCTTGTCGCCATACTCGCCCAACGATTTTTTCACGCTGTGTACGGTGGCTTCGCCTTGGTTGCGGGCTTGCACCAATTCGAGTTTTTTCTTGTCGTCTTCGGCATTGAGTTCAGCGTCTTTGACCATTTGCTGAATTTCTGCCTCGGTCAAACCAGAGTTGGCCTTGATGGTGATTTTGTTCTCTTTGCCCGTGCCTTTGTCTTTGGCGCCCACGTGCAAAATGCCGTTGGCATCGATGTCAAAAGACACTTCAATTTGTGGTGTTCCGCGCGATGCCGGTGGAATGCCTTCCAGGTTGAACTCGCCCAGTGCCTTGTTGCCTGCGGCAATCTCGCGCTCGCCTTGAAACACCTTGATGGTCACGGCCGGTTGGTTGTCTTCAGCGGTGCTGAAGGTTTGTGCAAACTTGGTCGGGATGGTGGTGTTCTTTTTAATCATTTTGGTCATGACACCGCCCATGGTCTCGAT
>JASJPN010000089.1:0-9141 GCA_031426635.1 Polaromonas sp. | reverse complement strand
GTGACATCCAGCAGCAACACGTCTTTGCGGTCGCCAGACAAGACTTGACCTTGAATCGCCGCGCCCACCGCCACCGCTTCGTCAGGGTTGACGTCTTTACGGGGCTCTTTGCCGAAGAATTCTTTGACCTTCTCTTGTACTTTGGGCATACGGGTCATACCACCGACCAAAATCACGTCGTGAATGTCAGACACGCTAATGCCAGAGTCCTTGATCGCGGTGCGGCAAGGTGCAATGGTGCGCTCAATCAGCTCTTCAACCAGCTGCTCCAGTTTGGTGCGGGTCATTTTGATGCTCAAGTGCTTCGGACCAGACGCATCCGCCGTGATGTAAGGCAGGTTGATGTCGGTTTGTGCGCTGCTGGAGAGCTCGATTTTGGCTTTTTCAGCCGCTTCTTTCAAACGCTGCAAGGCCAACACGTCTTTGGAGAGGTCCACACCTTGCTCTTTTTTGAACTCGGCAATGATGAACTCGATGATGCGTTGGTCAAAGTCTTCACCACCCAGGAAAGTGTCGCCATTGGTGGCCAGCACTTCGAATTGTTTTTCACCATCAACGTCAGCGATTTCGATGATGGACACGTCAAACGTGCCGCCACCCAAGTCATACACCGCAATCTTGCGGTCGCCTTTTTCCTGTTTGTCCATGCCAAACGCCAGCGCCGCAGCGGTGGGTTCATTGATGATGCGTTTGACATCCAAGCCGGCAATACGGCCAGCGTCTTTGGTGGCTTGGCGCTGCGCATCGTTAAAGTAGGCTGGTACGGTGATCACCGCCTCGGTGACGGCTTCCCCAAGATAGTCTTCAGCGGTTTTTTTCATTTTGCGCAAAATATCAGCGCTGACTTGTTGGGCCGAAATGGCCTTGCCCTGGGCTTCGACCCAAGCGTCGCCATTGTCGGCAGCCACAATTTTGTAAGGCATCAGAGCGATGTCTTTTTGGACTTCTTTTTCTGTGAATTTACGGCCAATCAGGCGCTTCACGGCATAGAGCGTGTTTTTGGGATTGGTCACCGCTTGGCGCTTGGCCGAAGCGCCTACCAGCACTTCACCATCGGCTTGGTAAGCGACGATAGATGGGGTGGTGCGCGCGCCTTCTGAGTTTTCAATCACTTTAGGCACATTGCCTTCCATGATGGCGACGCAGCTGTTTGTAGTGCCGAGGTCAATGCCGATTATTCTTCCCATGGTTTACTCCTGATGTTTGATGTGTAAGGTATGTCAACTGCGAGCTCTTGCTTTGCCAGATGACGATGCTTGATAAGTTGTGGATAACTCGCGGAAATTCAAGTGTTATTTTAGGGTTGTTTTCGTGGTTTACTTCGGTGCGGCCACCGTGACCAGCGCAGGGCGCAGTACACGGTCAGCGATCAGATAACCCTTTTGCAGCACGCTGACCACGGTATTGGTTTCTTGTTCAGAGGGCACCATGCTGATAGCCTGATGCTGGTGCGGGTCAAACCTGGTACCGGCTGCAGGGTTGATGGCGATGACCTTGTTGCGCTCCAGTGCACTGGTGAGTTGACGCAGCGTTGCCTCTGCGCCTTCGCGGATTTGATCGGGCGTGGCATCCTTGATGGCCAATCCGGCCTCCAAACTGTCGGTCACGGGCAGCAAGCTCTCGGCAAAGGCCTCGACCGCAAATTTGCGTGCTTTGCTGATCTCTTCATCCGCGCGGCGGCGGGCATTTTGCACTTCGGCTTGGCCACGCACGTATTGGTCGACCAAATCCGTGTTTTTGGCTTTCAAGGTGGCAACCTCAGCCTGCGCGGCAGCTAATTCGCTGATGCCTCCAGGTGCATTAGCTGCTTCGTTGGCGGCCATGGCCGCTTCACGTTCTTCGGGCGAGGCATTCAAAGGAATGCCATCGGCTCCCACACCTTGCAAGGGGTCTTGCGCTGCGCGTTGGCTAAAGCCTTGATTGGATTCGGTTTTTTTGTTTTCAGACATGCTAAAAATGGATAGATCAGGTGAGTTTTAAGACGGATGTCACGATCAATCGCAGATGGAGGTGAGCAAGGCGATTTCAAGGTACTATCAACGCCAGATTGCTCACAGCCCCCCAAAGGCACAAATATGCTATCCAATTGATAGCGTATCAGGTATATATTACGCTGGCAATAGCCATTTTCGCACTCTATTTTTCAACATGGAGTGCCCTTGGCCCGTTGATTAATGCGCGTCCAGCAACTCGACCTCAAACTTCAAGGTGGCGTTAGGCGGAATCACACCGCCCGCACCGCGTGCGCCATAGCCCAGAGCGGCAGGGATGACCAAGGTGCGCGCACCGCCAATTTTCATGCCGGCAACGCCTTCGTCCCAGCCTTTGATGACCTGGCCTGCGCCCAATGAAAAGGCAAACGGTTCACCTCGGTCTTTGCTGGAGTCAAATTTGGCGCCTTGTACGCCGTCATTGAACAGCCAGCCGGTGTAATGCACGTGAACGTGGTGGCCTTTTTGGGCTTCACCGCCCGTGCCGACGGTGGTGTCAAGGTATTGCAGGCCTGTAGGGGTGGTAATCATGGAGTTTCCTTGGGTGTCAAAAATAAAAAAAGGACAGCGCTATCTGTCCTTGTGCTGCTCCGTCCTGCGAAAGACAAAGACATCGCTGAAAAACTGATTTTAAAAGATTATTTCTTTTTAGCTTGATTGCTCACCCATTTGGTGGCGAAGCTCGATACATCTGCCAAACGCTTGAGCAGGTCGGCGCCGGCTGAAGTGACCAAATAGCCCGCATCGCCGTGGTTTAACAAGCCTGCTGCACGCAACTCTTTGATGCGGGTGTTCAGTGTGTTGGGGGTCACGCCACCCACGCTGTCTTGCAACAGGCGAAAGGTTTGCGGGTGACCATCTTTGAGTGCCCACAGGACGCGCATGGCGTAACGGGACTCCAGCAAACCAAGCAGTTGCGCAACTGCGGCATTTTCTTTTGAACTCATGGGCACGGTCTCCTAAGCGCGCTCGCTTTTTTAGGCGGCGATGGTGTAACAAAAAGATGAATAAAAAACCAACTTGATTATTCACCAAACTATATCTCAAAACAATCGCTGCTACGAGTTTTGTAGCAGCTTTTGTTTCAAATCAGGTAAAACCCCCATGTCGCGGATAAAAGCTCGCTCAATTGGGATTCAATGCTGCGTTAAAGTGTGTCAATAAAACTACGTAATTTGTCCGAACGGGTCGGATGCTTGAGTTTGCGCAGGGCTTTGGCCTCGATTTGACGAATCCGCTCACGCGTCACATCAAACTGTTTGCCGACCTCTTCCAGCGTGTGATCGGTGCTCATTTCAATGCCAAAACGCATCCGCAGCACCTTGGCTTCGCGTGGGGTGAGGCCGTCCAGAATGTCTTTCACGACATCGCGCAGACCTGCCTGCATGGCTGCTTCCAGCGGTGCGGTGTTGTGACCGTCCTCGATGAAGTCGCCCAAATGCGAGTCATCGTCATCCCCAATGGGGGTTTCCATCGAGATCGGCTCTTTCGCAATTTTCATGATTTTGCGAATTTTGTCTTCTGGAATCTCCATCTTCTCGGCCAGCATGCCGGCATCGGGCTCAAAGCCAAACTCTTGCAAGTGTTGACGGCTGAGGCGGTTCATCTTGTTGATGGTCTCAATCATATGCACCGGAATCCGGATGGTGCGCGCCTGGTCGGCAATCGAGCGGGTGATCGCCTGGCGGATCCACCAGGTGGCGTAGGTCGAGAATTTGTAGCCGCGGCGGTACTCAAATTTGTCGACTGCTTTCATCAAACCGATGTTGCCTTCCTGAATCAAATCCAGGAACTGCAGGCCACGGTTGGTGTATTTTTTGGCAATCGAGATGACCAGGCGCAAATTGGCCTCGATCATTTCTTTTTTGGCATCGCGTGACGAGCGTTCACCTTCGTTCATGCGCTTGTTGATGTCTTTGAGGTGGTCAATCGGCACCACCACGCGGGCTTGCAAGTCGGCCAGTTTTTGCTGGATGTCTTGCACCGGCGGGATGTTGCGCGCCATGATGACGCTCCAGGCTTTACCGGCGGCAGCTTGTTTTTCGATCCACTTGAGGTCGAGCAAATGCGATGGTGCCGGTTTGCCGGTTTTGTCACGACCGCTGAATTCTGCAATGAAGTTGGCTTGCGGATAGCCGCATTTGTCCACAATGATGCGGCGTAGTTCGCGTTCTTTTTTGCGCACATCTTCGACTTGGCCACGTAGCATGTCGCAGAGCTTTTCAATCGTTTTGGCCGTGAAACGAATTTTCATCAGCTCTTCGCTCAGGGCTTTTTGCGCTTTCAAATAAGCGGGCGTGCCATAGCCTTCTTTGTCGTAGATTTTGTGAACTTTCTCAAAATAGTCTCTGATCGTGTCAAAGCGAGACAGCGCCTCGACTTTCAATTCTTCGAGCTTGCGAGTCAGTGCTTTAGAGCCACCTTTGCCATCATCGTCATCTGCGGCGTCAAACTCGTCAAAGTCTTCCTCGGCCACATAGTCATCAGCCTCGTTGATATTGGAAAAACCATCCACCACAGCGGAAATAATGACTTTGCTTTCGCCGGTGCGGATTTCTTCCATCATGCGGAAGATTTCGGCAATCGTGGCGGGGCTCTCGCTGATGGCTTCCATCATGCGCATCAAGCCGCCTTCAATGCGCTTGGCAATTTCAATCTCCCCTTCACGGGTCAAGAGTTCAACCGTGCCCATTTCGCGCATGTACATACGCACCGGGTCGGTGGTGCGGCCAAACTCGCTGTCCACTGTGGCAATCGCGGCTTCGGCCTCTTCTTCGGCTTCCTCTTCAGACGCCACCGTCTCACCGGCGTTCAGCAGGGCATCGACATCGGGCGTTTGCTCGAAGACCGAGACCCCCATGTCCTTGAGCATGTTGATCACCACCGCCAAAGTTTCTGCGTCAACCAGCTTGTCGGGTAAATGGTCAGAAATTTCGCCGTGGGTCAAATAGCCCCGTGTTTTGCCCAGCTTGATCAGCGCTTTGAGGCGCAGGCGGCGCATGGCCAGGTCTTCTTCAGACAACACCGTGTCGTCCAAGCCAAACTCTTTGATCAGCGCGCGCTCTTTGGCCTTGCTGATTTTCATCCGCAAGGGCTTGACCTTCTCTGTCGTGACGATGGGCTCGCCCTCGAGATCATCTTCAATGTCTTGCATGTCGGCATCTTCCAGCGGCGCTGCAGTTTTTGGCTTGCGACCGCGTTTGGCACCTGGGGCCACCGATTTTTTGACAGCTGACTCCAGAGCGGGTGCTTTAACCGTTTTGGCTGCTTTAACAGCCTTGGTCACCATGGGTTCGGCCACAGGCTCAAGCTTGACTTTGGCTTTGGCAATCGTTGTTTTCTCGCCAGGTTTTGGCGCACGTTTTAATACTGGGGGAGCGGGGCTTTTCGATACGGGCACTGATTTGACTTTCGGGGGAGACTTGGCAACGGTTTTTGCAACAGTTTTGATGGGAGTTTTAGCGGCGACCTTGGCAGGATGTTTGGCCGATGGCTTCGATGGTGGTTTTGCAACAGTTTTAGCGGCGGCTTTGGCTTTTGTGGCAGCTTTAGCAGGCTTGACGGGCTTGGCTGGCTTTTTTGTGGGCATGATTGAACCTCAAATAACAACAAACAAACGGGCAACGAACAAGTGCGCACCATGTGCCGCAACGAACTGATACAAGAGAGAAAATGACTTTGGGGTTGGAGAAAAGCAGAAAAACCACTTTAGTCACTGACAAGATGTATGGGCGAACATTTGGAATGCAATCCTTGCGGCGATGGTGGCGCGGTGTGAGTCATATCACGGTTGGCCGAATCCGGAGGTGTTGCTGTCGCTCTTGCCTGAAAAAAGTGGATTATACCAAAACTGTCAAGCCAGCGGTGTGTGCGTTGCTTCAAGTTTTTGTCTGCGGGCTTGCAATTGCCGGTAACGCAAGAGCGCCGTTGGGTCTGCTTTGGCCGCTTCAATGGCCTGTGTTTCCAGTCGTTTGAGGCATTCAATATGCATCCGGTTGAGCAGCGCGCGCAACTCCTGGTGGGCCTCGACATGGCCTGATTGCGCGCTAGATTCGTCTTTTTCATCTTGAAGAGGCGTCTCAGCCATCAATTTGAGCGCGAATGCCTCCAGTGCGTGGTCGCGCAGCCCTTCGCGCAGTGCCCCCCAAGGCAGCGCGCCATGGTCGTGCAACTGTGCCTCCAACCAGACAAACAGGGCACCGTTCGGCTCGCTCTGCTCGCACAGCATGGCGTGGTCGTCGTGCGATAAGGTGTCCCACAGCGCCGTGTTACTGAGCAACAGCCGCGCCGCGTGGTCGGCGCGGCTGGCAGGCTGGGCGCGACCAGTGATGCGTTTATAGCCTCTATTTTTTGATGAAAAGTGGCTTGATCCAGTGTATTTATTGGTTATATTGCTATTATTATTGTAGTGTTTAACTTCTGGGGAGTTTGCGCCATCGGCACCGCTAGCGCTGCCGCTTGGGTATTTGGATCGACCCGCAGGCTGCCTGGCGGCTAGCGCGCCCTGCCAAACATCAAGCAACTCACGGCTATTGAGTTGGACTAAATCTGCAATCTCGCCCAGCAATTGACGTTTCAACGCACCTTCAGGCAGCGGTGTCCACAGCGGGTTGGCATTGCTGGCAAAGTGTGATCGCCCCTCAATCGTGTTCAAGTCACAGCCTTCGCGGGCCGAATCGATCAAAAAGCGGCTCAGCGGTGTCGCCTCAGACACATAGCGCGAAAAGGCCTCTTTGCCAAACTCCCGGATAAAGCTGTCAGGGTCGTGCTCAGCCGGTAAAAATAAAAACTTCACCGTGCGCACATCGGTGGCGTAAGGAATGGCCCCATCGAGCGCCTTGCGCGCTGCGCGCCGACCGGCGGCATCGCCGTCAAAGCTGAAAACCACCGAATCCGTGAAGCGAAACAGCTTTTGCACATGGTCAGTCGTGCAGGCCGTGCCCAGCGTCGCCACCGCGTTGGGAAAGCCCAGTTGCGCCAGCGCCACCACGTCCATGTAGCCTTCCGTCACCAATGCATAGCCAAGCTCGCGCAAGGCCGTGCGTGCTTCAAACAGGCCGTACAACTCGCGCCCCTTGCTGAAAACCGGCGTTTCGGGGGAGTTCAAATATTTTGGCGTGCCTTCCCCAAGAACCCGCCCGCCAAAACCAATGCATTCGCCTTTGACGTTGCGAATCGGGAACATCATGCGGTCACGGAATCGGTCGTAGCGTTTGTCGGTTTCACCAACTTCTGAACTGGCGATCACCAAACCACTCTCAGCCAGCAGCGGGTCGTCGTAATTGGGGAACACACTGGCCAGGTTATGCCAGCCTTCGGGCGCGTAGCCCAGGCCAAATTGCTTGGCGATCTGGCCACTCAGCCCGCGACCTTTGAAGTAGTCAATCGCTTTGGGCGTGTTTCTCAGGTGTTTTTTATAGGCCTCACCCGCTTTTTCAAGCACATCGGTCAGGGTCGCCTGCTTTTGCCGCTGCTCGGCAGCGCGCGCGCGGTCTTGGGGGGTGCCTTCTTCTTCGGGCACCTGCATCCCGTATTGCTGCGCCAGGTCTTTGACCGCCTCAATGAAGGTCATGCCCACATGGTCCATCAAGAAGCTGATGGCATTGCCATTTTTGCCGCAACCAAAGCAGTGGTAGAACTGCTTGGTCGGGCTAACGCTGAAGGAGGGCGACTTTTCACCGTGGAAAGGGCACAGCCCCATGAAGTTGGCACCGCCCTTTTTCAGCTGCACATAGCGACCCACGATGTCGACGACATCGGCGCGCGCGATCAGCTCTTGAATAAAGGTTGCAGGAATAGCCATGGGGTGATTGTAGAAAGAATGAAGTGGGTGAACCCCCGGTTTTGCTGCGTTCTATGCGCGATGGGCGGGCTCAAGCTCTCATCGAATCCGCCCGATCGCGTGCTTGTGGCGCAAAACGATGGTGAAATGTGCCTGTAGCCGGCGTATTAATTGCCTTGGTAGCTATGAAATTTATAGCAAAAATAACGTTTGAATTCACCGGCCTGCGCGGCCTTTCGCGCAGGCCGGTGAAATGATTTGTTAGGCAACATTAGCGTGCGAGAGTGATGGCCAAGTTGATCGCGGCGACAATGCCTAGAACGACCGTGCTCCCTGCCAGCCATAGCACTCGAATGCGATTGACCTCGAAGAGCTTGATCAATTGGGTGTTCTGATCGGCAAGGGCCCTTATCAGTTCCGAGGACGCGAGCATCTGATTGTGCAAGTCAGATACCTGCGCTTCAGCGGCGGCTAGTTGCGCCTGGAGGAGGGCGATAGATGGCGCTTCGGGTACCCCTGTGGGCTGCGCGCTTGCGGTGGGTAACTTCGCCTCTGGCGGCTTTTTGGCAACAGCGTTCCAGAGCTTCTTGGCGCCATCGGCAACCTTGGGCGCGTTGCTGATGACATCGCCCCAGGGCACTATTTGCAGTACAGAAAGCCAACCGATCGCCATGTGTAAATATCCCGTGTTGAGCAATTTGTTGGTGCCTTATTCCACTTTGACCTCAATGGCTTTAGGCTTCGTCTCAGCAGTTTTCGGAATCTGGAGATTCAGCACGCCATCCTTAAACGTAGCCTTGACCTTGGCTTCGTCGATATTGTCAGGCAACGTGAAGCTACGCACAAAACTTCCATAGGACCGTTCGATTCGATGGAATTTTTTCCCTTTCTCTTCCTTCTCCTGCTTTCTCTCTCCCTGGATGGTCAAAACCCCACTGTCCACAGTCACCTTGACGTCCTCCTTTTTGACATCAGGAATCTCCGCTTTAACCACGATCTCATGGTCAGTTTCGCTGATGTCAACACGAGGGGACCAATCACCTGTTGTGATGAATTCCTGACCTCGGCCAGAAGGCCAACCCATCGCCCTCGTGTAACGATCGAACCGATCCTCGATTTCACGCAAGGGTTCCCATTTGACGATTGCCATGATATTTCTCCTTAATTGCGGGATACGCTTTATCCTAATGGCCAGCCCGCGTTCCAGCCACCAGGGACTTGCTGTTTCGCTTCATAGATCCAACGAATGAAAGGGACTTTCCCGTCCCAAGCGAGCAGCGACTCGTGAGGGGCGCGGTTGACAGGTGGAAATCATGGCTATCGTAACCGTTGGCGTCGCTCTTGCCAAGAACGTCTTCACCATGCATG
>JASJPN010000088.1:5053-5955 GCA_031426635.1 Polaromonas sp. | reverse complement strand
TCATGTCTTGCTGCGCGGTGGCAAAGCTGTCTTTCAGCATGTGCGCGATTTGATCGTCCGACAGACCATATGAGGGTTTAACAACGATGTTCGCCTCGACGCCGCTGATTTGTTCTTTGGCGGCAACGCTGAGCAGCCCGTCGGCATCGACGGTAAACGTGACTCGAATTCGCGCCGCACCGGCCACCATCGGTGGGATACCGCGAAGCTCAAAGCGTGCCAAACTGCGGCAGTCGGCTACCAAATCGCGCTCGCCCTGCACCACGTGCAGGGCCAAGGCGGTTTGTCCGTCTTTGTAAGTGGTGAAGTCTTGCGCCATCGCGGTGGGGATGGTTTGGTTGCGCGGCACAATGCGCTCGACCAAGCCGCCCATGGTTTCTATCCCCAGGCTGAGTGGAATCACGTCCAGCAGCAACAAATCATTAGCGTCGTTGTTGCCGGCTAACTGGTTGGCCTGGATGGCGGCGCCCAGCGCCACTACTTCGTCAGGGTTCACATTGGTCAACGGCTCTTTACCAAACAATTCGGCCACGGCGTGCTGGATATGCGGCATGCGGGTGCTGCCGCCCACCATCACCACGCCCCGGATATCGTCTTTGCGCAATTTGGCATCCCTTAGCGCTTTACGCACTGCCACCAGGGTGCGTTCGGTCAAAGACGCTGTCGCAGCTACAAACTGCTCTCTTGAGACCTCAAATGAGACGATAGACGGTGTCAATATTGCCTTATAAGCTACAGAATCCATAGCAGACAAAGCCTCTTTGCACTGACGCGCAGCTACCACACTGGCAGCCCTATCGCAGGGTGTGGTCACTTCAACGCCCACTTGAGTGAGTACCCAATCAGCCAGTGCGCGGTCAAAATCATCGCCGCCCAAAGCCGAGTCACCACCCGTGGCAATG
>JASJPN010000088.1:0-5043 GCA_031426635.1 Polaromonas sp. | reverse complement strand
AAACGCAGGATAGAAATGTCAAACGTGCCGCCGCCAAGGTCGTACACCGCATAAATACCTTCGCTGGCGTTATCCAAACCATAGGCAATCGCCGCAGCAGTAGGTTCGTTGATCAAGCGCAGCACGTTGATACCGGCCAAACTGGCCGCGTCTTTGGTGGCTTGGCGCTGGGCGTCATCAAAATAGGCGGGCACGGTGATGACCGCGCCAAACAAATCGTCGTTGAACGTGTCTTCGGCGCGATAACGCAGGGTCGCAAGAATATCGGCGCTGACTTCAACCGGCGACTTCACGCCAGCGATGGTGTCCAAACTGACCATGCCCGAAGGTGAATCAGTTTCTATAAATTTGTAGGGCAACTTTTCACGATGAGCAATATCCTGCAAACCGCGTCCCATCAAACGCTTGACAGAAGCAATCGTGTTCTGCGGGTCTTGCGCTACAGCCGCCAATGCCTCAAAGCCAATTTGTCGTTTGTTATCAGGCAGATAGCGCACAACAGACGGCAAAATCACCCTGCCCTGTGCGTCTGGCAAACATTCGGCCACCCCGCTGCGCACGGCTGCGACCAATGAGTGCGTGGTGCCCAGATCAATACCAACGGCGATGCGCCGCTCGTGCGGGTTGGGCGTCTGGCCGGGTTCGGAGATTTGCAATAAAGCCATGAATACGAAAATTTTCTAAAATTGATAGTTTGAGGAGCCGTCCGCTATTGTCCCACCCGGCATCACACTTGGTCGAGCCGCGCCTCAATTTCACCTACAAAACGGGCGACAAACATCAGCGCCCTCACTTCGTTGGCGGCGGCGGGGTAGTCATGCGCCACATCCAACAGATGCTCTATTTTTGATAGCTGCTCACGCTCATAACTCGCCGCCTCAAGACTTATTTTCTCTAACTCTTCGACAGTTTTGGCATCTTCCAGCGCTTCGCGCCATTCAATCTGCATCATCATGAAGGCTGGTGGCATGGCGGTGTTGGTATGGGCGTTGATGGGCGCGCCGTTCAACTCACACAAGTAAACCGCGCGTTTGAGTGGGTCTTTAAGCCGTGCATAGGCCTCGTTGATGCGGACCGACCACTGCATCGCCACGCGCTGTGCCGCACCGCCCTGGGCCGCAAACTTATCGGGATGTGCCTCGCGCTGCAAGTCTTTCCAGCGAGCGTCTATGGCAATGCGATCCTGCGCAAACTGCGCGGGAATAGCGAAAAGCTCAAAGTCTGTGGATTGGAGATTCATTCCGCCGAACTAACGCAAACTAGACACGGAAGGACTCACCACAGCCGCACTTGTCGCGTTCATTCGGGTTGTTGAACTTGAACCCCTCGTTCAACCCTTCGCGCACAAAATCAAGTTCAGTGCCATCAATATAGGCCAAGCTTTTCGGGTCAACCGCCACTTTGACGCCGTGGCCTTCAAAAATTGTGTCTTCTGCTGCGAAGTCGTCGACATATTCAAGTGTGTAAGCCAGCCCAGAGCAGCCCGTGGTTTTGACACCGAGTTTGACACCCACGCCTTTGCCGCGCTTGGTGAGGTAGCGGGTAACGTGCCGAGCAGCGGGTTCTGTGAGGGTGACTGACATGGATTTATTGCGTTGCTAAATGTTTCTGTTTGTAGTCGTTCACCGCCGCTTTGATGGCATCTTCGGCCAGGATGGAGCAGTGGATTTTGACCGGTGGCAAGGCCAGCTCTTCGGCGATTTGGCTGTTTTTAAGAGCCGCCGCTTCGTCCAGGGTTTTGCCTTTGACCCATTCAGTCACCAGCGAGCTCGATGCAATCGCGGAGCCGCAGCCGTAAGTCTTGAAGCGTGCGTCTTCAATCACGCCCGTGACGGGGTTGACCTTGATTTGCAGCTTCATCACGTCGCCGCAAGCCGGTGCGCCCACCATACCGGTGCCCACCGAATCGTCGCCCTTTTCAAAGCTGCCCACGTTGCGGGGATTTTCGTAGTGGTCTACGACTTTATCTGAATAAGCCATGATAGTTACCTCTTTAATGTGCTGCCCACTGAATCGTGGATATGTCGATGCCTTCTTTATACATGTCCCACAAGGGGCTCAAATCGCGCAATTTGGCAACGTTGATTTTGATGGTGCTGATAGCGAAATCGATCTCTTCCTCGGTGCTGAAACGCCCAAACGTCATGCGCAGGCTGCTGTGTGCCAACTCGTCACTGCGGCCCAGGGCGCGCAGCACATAGCTCGGTTCAAGCGAAGCCGAGGTGCAAGCCGAACCACTGGAGACAGCCAAACCCTTGATGCCCATGATCAAAGACTCGCCTTCAACATAGTTAAAACTCATGTTCAGATTGTGTGGGATGCGCTTTTCAGCATGGCCGTTCAGGAACACTTGCTCGATGTCCTTCAAACCATTGAACATGCGGTCGTGCAGCGCCTGGATGCGCACATTGTCCGCCGCCATTTCCAGCCTGGCAATGCGATACGCCTCGCCCATGCCGACGATTTGGTGCGTGGGCAAGGTGCCTGAACGCATGCCGCGCTCGTGACCGCCACCATGCATTTGTGCCTCTAAGCGCACACGCGGCTTGCGGCGCACGTACAAAGCACCGATGCCTTTAGGGCCGTAGGTTTTGTGGGCGGTCAAACTCATCAAATCGACCGGCAGACTGGCGATATCAATGGCAATACGACCCGTCGCCTGCGCTGCATCGACGTGGAAAATGATGCCATGTTCGCGGCAAATCGTGCCGATGGCAGCCATGTCCTGGATCACGCCAATTTCATTGTTGACAAACATCACACTGGCCAAAATGGTGTCGGGGCGAATGGCGGCTTTGAAATCGTCCAAATTCAGCAAACCATCTTCTTGCACATCCAGGTAAGTCACCTCAAAACCTTGACGCTCCAGCTCGCGGCAAGTGTCCAGCACGGCTTTGTGCTCGGTTTTGACTGTGATGATGTGCTTGCCTTTGGTTTTGTAGAACTGTGCTGCGCCCTTTAAAGCTAAATTGTTGGACTCGGTTGCGCCCGATGTCCAGACGATTTCACGCGGGTCTGCGCCAATGAGTTCGGCCACGTGGCCACGGGCGGTTTCCACAGCGGCTTCGGCTTCCCAACCCCAGGCGTGACTACGCGACGCCGGGTTGCCAAAATGCTCACGCAGCCAAGGAATCATGACATCGACCACGCGCGGGTCACACGGCGTGGTGGCGCTGTAGTCTAGATAGATGGGGAAATGGGGAGTGGCATCCATGGTATTGGTTTTGATGAATTAAATTTTGGCACCGTACATCGCACCCAATGCAAACACTGAGTTGGGCACATTGGTACGCACCGACTTTTGCACAGGCATACTGGAAATACCGCGCTTGCTAAGCGGTGCGCTGACAACTTCGATGCCTTTGGCACGTTGGTCGTCCACCAGCTTTTGCAGCGACACGGAGTCTAAAAACTCAGTCATTTTAGTATTCAATGAGGTCCACAAATCGTGCGTCATGCAGCGACCTGAGCCTTCACCGTGGCAGTTTTCGCGGCCTTCGCAATGGGTCGCGTCCAGCGGCTCATCAACCGAGGTGACGATGTCAGTGACCGTGATCTCGGTTGCAGGACGCGCCAGAGTGTAGCCGCCGCCGGGGCCACGGGTCGATTCGACCAACTGCGCACGGCGCAGTTTGCCAAACAATTGCTCTAAATAAGACAACGAAATCCGTTGACGTTCGCTGATGGTGGCCAGCGTCACCGGCCCATTGGCTTGGCGCAGCGCCAAATCAATCATCGCGGTCACGGCAAAACGGCCTTTGGTGGTGAGTCGCATAGCAAGCTCCTTAAGTTGGTACTTCACGCCAACCCTGGCACACGAGCCATGCGCAAGGTGTTGTCGAGTAATTAAGTCAAGTATAACAGAGCTAGAGTCTTTTAGTCGGGTACTACACCAACAAGCTGATATAACCAAACGGTCTGATTGGTTATGGCCATCGAGGGCTATTGGGGAGATGCCTTCCCCGCCAAACCCTCAATCGGCACAATGTTGTCCACCCCCGGCGCACCAAACGCCTGCTCTTTCAGGATGTGCAACTGATCCCGCACACGGGCGGCTTTTTCGAATTCCAGGTCTTTGGCGTGTTGCATCATGTGCTTTTCCAGGCGTTTGATCTCTCGGCCTATGTCTTTTTCGCTCATGTCTTCGACCTTGGCGCGCTGCATCGCGTCCTGCTCCAGGCGCTCCATCTCGCGGCCGGCTTTTTCACTATAAACGCCGTCAATCAGGTCTTTGACCTTTTTGTTGATGCTGCGCGGGGTGATGCCGTGGGCCAGATTGTGGGCGATTTGTTTGGCGCGGCGGCGCTGGGTTTCGTCCATGGCGCGCTTCATGGAGTCAGTGATTTTGTCGGCGTACAAAATGGCTCGGCCATTCAAGTTACGTGCGGCGCGGCCAATAGTTTGAATGAGGGAGCGCTCTGAGCGCAAAAAGCCCTCTTTGTCCGCATCCAAAATCGCCACCAAGCTGACCTCTGGCACATCCAAACCCTCGCGCAGCAGGTTGATGCCCACCAGCACGTCGAAGGTGCCCAGACGCAAGTCGCGCAAAATCTCGACCCGCTCCACCGTGTCCACATCGCTGTGCAGGTAGCGCACTTTGACGCCGTTGTCGCTCAAATAGTCGGTCAGTTGCTCGGCCATGCGTTTGGTCAGCGTGGTGATGAAGACGCGCTCTGACTTTTCCACGCGGATACGGATTTCTTGCAGCACATCGTCCACCTGGCTGGTGGCGGGGCGCACTTCGACCTCGGGGTCCACCAAACCCGTGGGCCGCACCAGTTGCTCGACGACCTGGCCGGTATGGTCTTTTTCCCACTGGGCGGGCGTGGCGGAGACAAAAATGGCCTGGCGCATCTTGGTCTCGAACTCTTCAAACTTGAGTGGCCGGTTGTCCAGCGCGCTAGGAAGCCGAAATCCGTAGTCCACCAGCGTGGTTTTGCGCGACTTGTCGCCGTTGTACATGGCCCCAAATTGGCCAATCAAAATGTGGCTTTCGTCCAAAAACATCAGCGAATCTTTGGGTAAATAGTCGGTCAGCGTCGA
>JASJPN010000087.1:0-2700 GCA_031426635.1 Polaromonas sp. | reverse complement strand
GCCAGACGTTTGAGGATATATGCAAACATAGGTTTGAATTTATTGTTTAGCCGACCACCACGTGCTCATCGCCCAACTGTCAACCTGGTAGTAGGGCGGGATGACGGAGGGCAAGGCAAAGCGCTTGGCGCGGTAGCCCACAAAAAACGCATCGCCGTACCACTGCGGAATTGAATAATGGCCATGACTCAAAACACGGTCTAGTGCGCGCATGGCCGTGGCCAATTCAGGCCTGGTTTTGGCTTGCACCACTTTTTGCAGCAGCGCATCTACCGCTGGATCGGCAATACCCCAAATATTGGAGGAACCCGGTGTTGCTGCGGCTTTGGAGCCGAATCTCTCAATTTGTTCACTGCCCGGTGCGGTCGATCCTGGCAGCCGCGCACTGGTCATTTCAAAATCAAAATTGTCCATTTTTTGCTGACTGAGAGAGGCGTCCACCTGCCTGAAGCTGAGCGTGATGCCCAACTTTTCCAAGGCTTTTTGCATGGGGGCGACACCGCGCAGCGTAGAGGGCTGATCGGTCAAATACTCGACCGTCAAAGCTTCGTTGTTGGCATCACGCAAGGCGCCGTCGCGGTAGGTCCAACCCGCTTGCGCCAATAAATCCCGAGCTTGTCGCAAATTCTCGCGCAAGCTGCTGGGCGCTGCCGTACTTGGAGAAAGCACCGCTGGGCCAAAGACGACAGGGTTCAGTCGGCTGCGCAGCGGCTCTAACAATGCCAGTTCATCCGGCTTGGGCAGGCCCACAGCAGAGAACTCGCTATTGGGGAAATAGCCGTTGACGCGCTTGTACAAACCATAAAACAGCTGGCGGTTAAGCCACTCAAAATCCATCGCCAAGCCCAAAGCCTGGCGTACCCGAACGTCTTGAAACTTGGGCTTTCGCAGATTCAACACATAACCTTGAAAATCTCCCGGATTGCGATTTTCAAAAGCTTGTTTGACCAATTCCCCCGAATCGAACTGCTTGCCTTTGTATTGCCGCGCCCAATTGCGCGAAACAAATTCACGCATAAAGTCAAACTCACCCGCTTTGAGTCCCTCGAAGCGGCTCGTCTCGTCCAGATAGATTTTGAACGTGATGCGATCAAAGTTGAACTGCCCTTTGCGGGTGGCCAGCTCAGCGCCCCAGTACGCAGGGTCACGCTGGTAGGTGATGTCGCGCCCGAGTTTGGGGTTGAGGATGTTGTAGGGCCCAGAGCCAATGGGTACGTCGGTGATGATTTTGTCAAAGGGTTTGCCCTCACCCCAGTCGCGGCTAAAGACCGGAATACCCCCCACAATCAAAGGTAACTCGGGGTTGGGATTGGCAAAGTCAAAGCGGATACTGCGTTCACCGAGCACAACGGCACCCTTCACTTCAGCAAAAATGGTTTGGTATTGTGGTGCGGCCAGTTTGCTGGTCAACTGCGTGAATGAATGCAGCACATCAGCCGCCAAAACCGGTTTGCCGTTGTGAAACCTGGCGCCAGGATGCAGCTTGAAGGTAGCCGACAAGCCATCTGGAGCAACCACGACATCCTGCGCCAGCAAGCCATAGGCCGTGGTTGGCTCTTCCAAATTACCCACCAGCAAGGACTCAAACAGCAAGTCCCCCAAGGCGTACGGGGCACTACCTTTGAGTGTGTAGGGGTTAAATTTATCAAAATTGGTGGCCCGAGTCGGTGGCACCATGCGGATTTCGCCGCCCTTTGGCGCGACTGGATTGACATAGCCAAAGTGGCTGAATCCAGCGGGGTATTTGATGTCGCCAAATTGAGCATAGGCGTGTGCGGCCCAAGCCGGCACCGCCATAAGCGCGCCCAGCCCGAGCACTGCCAGCATTTTTAATCCAGCTTTCACCGCAAAATTACCGGGTAAACCACCAAACCCCTTTGGCATTTTTGTTGATCTCATGGTTGCTGGTGGTGGTCTCGCCACTGTCCTCGGCCAGATAGGACACCTTGATCTGTAGTGCCTCCCCGGCTTTGATGCCGCCGGACTTCACTTGGGTGCTTGCCGGTTTGACCTGAATACTGACGACCGTCAGGCAGTTCGCTTTGCTGTGGTTCCTGGTGCCATGCATGGGCGGTACAAAAAATTTGAATGACACGCCAGGGGCGGCTAGCGCTTGTAGCGCCGCCGTGCCGCCATCGTTGTACTGGCGGATGCAGGACAAGCGCTCAACGAAACTGCGTATTTTGGGGGTGGCTTGGTTCAGCTTTGCTTGTACTTCCGGTTCTGTGTTGCCTTCTTTGATCGCCTGTGCAATCCGCGCCTGCTGTTGCGGCGTGATGCGTGCCATCAAACCTGCTGTATCGGCACGCAGGGCACTGGGTTTGTCAATGATGACCTCATTTGTATCCAGCGCCGCTTCTGGCGAGACGACTGTGGCAGCGGGAGCCGACTGTATCACCGGAGTTCTCGGCGCGACACCTCCGCGCCGTGAGGCGCAGCCTGCCAGCAAGGCTACACTCAAGCACAGGCAGGCAGCGCTGATAAAAGACGGACCATGTATACATCGTTTTTTCACAGTAGTTTTCCGCTGTTAAGTTTCATCCTATTTTCAGCGACAATTCTGCACTATCTTGTAAGCACTGTTTGCTTATTTACTTTTTTACACAAGAGAGACATGACATGGGCTTCAATACAGGCTTTTTAAGCGGCAAAAAACTCCTCATCACCGGCGTGCTGAGCAACCGCTCCATCGCTTATGGC
>JASJPN010000086.1:16220-20845 GCA_031426635.1 Polaromonas sp. | reverse complement strand
GACTGCATTGCGCCCAAGCCCGGCGAAACAATTTGCGACCCGGCCTGTGGCACCGGCGGCTTTTTGTTAGCCGCGCACAACCACGTGGCGCAGCACAACCCCAACCTCACACGCGAGCAGAAGAAGCACCTGAAAGAACACGCCCTGCGCGGCTGGGAGCTGGTGCAAAGCACGGCGCGACTTGCGGCCATGAACATGATGCTGCACGGCATTGGCTCCGACAAATCGGTGCCGATTGTGGTGGCCGACGCGCTGGCCGCCGACCCCGGCGAGCGCTTTGACGTGGTGCTGGCCAACCCGCCCTTTGGCAAAAAGAGCAGCACCATGATCACCGGGGCCGAGGGCAAGGTCAGCACCGAAAAGGACGTGATCGAGCGCGACGACTTCTGGGCCACCACCTCGAACAAGCAGCTCAACTTTGTGCAGCACATCAAGACCCTGCTCAAACAGCATGGCCGCGCGGCGGTGGTGCTGCCCGACAACGTGCTGTTTGAAGGCGGTGCGGGCGAGACCATCCGCAAGAAGCTGCTGCACGAGTGCGATGTGCACACGCTGTTGCGCCTGCCCACCGGCCTGTTTTACGCGCAGGGCGTGAAAGCCAATGTGCTGTTCTTCGAGCGCAAGCCCGCCTCTGAGACGCCGTGGACCAGGAAGCTGTGGATTTACGACCTGCGCACCAACCAGCACTTCACGCTCAAGACCAACCCGCTGCGGCGCGAGCATCTGGATGAGTTCGTCAAGCTGTACAACCCGGTCAACCGGCATGAGCGCAAGGCGACTTGGAGCGCCGAGCCTTCGACAGGCTCAGGCCGAACGGGCGGCGACACCGGCCCCGATGGCCGCTGGCGTGTCTACGACTACGCCGAGCTGATCGCCCGCGACAAGGCCAGTCTGGATATCTTCTGGCTCAAAGACGACGCACTGGCCGACAGCGACAACCTGCCGCCGCCGGACGTGATCGCCCAGGAGATCGTGGATGATCTGGAGGCGGCGCTGGAGCAGTTCAGGCTGATCGCGGGTGACTTGGGGGCTGACGCCGTAGCATAGTTAAAGGTTGAAATTGCTATGAAATATATAGCGCTATAATCAGCAAATACGCCGGCTATAGCCAAAAAAATCTAGAAGTTCCGCGTTCGCAGCGCGTGGATGTCCAATACCCGCAGGCCGCCGTATTCGACCCGAATCGTGCCTTGGTCGGCCAAGGTGGTTAACGCTTCATTGACGCGCTGGCGCGACAGGCCGACCAAGTAGGCTAGTTCCTGCTGGGTAATTCGTAATACTTCGCCGACGCCGGGGTAGAGCACCGGGTTGAACAGGGCGGCCAGGCTGCGGGCGACGCGGATGTCGGGGTTGGTCATGCGGTCAATCTCGCGTGCGGCGATGAATTGGCCCAAGCGCTCGTTGAGCTGGCGCATCACAAAACGGTTGAAGCCGATCGAGTTGTCGAGCAACCAGTCAAACGTTTGAATCGGCAATCCGGCCACCACGCTGTTACGCAGAGCCTGAATGTTGTAGCGGTAAGGTTCGCGTTTCAAGACCGTACCTTCGCCAAACCAGCCACCAGGCGGCATGCCGGTGAAGGTCATGGTTTGACCCTGGGCGTTGTCGCTGCTCATTTTGAGCATGCCTTCAATCACCCCAAACCAATAAGTCACAGGTCGACCGATGCGACACACATAGTCGCCTGGCAGCGCGTCGGTCACGTCAATGGCGTTGATGGCTCGCTCGCGGTGTTTGACGTCGATGACGGGTAGCCACGGAATGCCGTCCAGCTCGAACAAACTCGGACGGCGGCGGCGTTGGTGCAGGGACAGATCGGATGGCATGTGCAGGGGCGTGTAGGGGAAAGTCCTAGCCAAAGAGGGGTTAAATTGTCGTCCAAACGACAACATGGCGTCAAATATAAATTTACCATTCGCCCATCAGCGCGGCAATGAGCCGATAAAAAGCGATCGACCAGGAACAAGCCAGGGGTTTATAGAGATGCAGACCACTTTTGCCAGATTACTGTTACAGCACGCGGCTGAGCGCGGCCACGCGCCAGCCATGCGCGAAAAGGAATACGGTATCTGGCAGGCCCTGAGCTGGGCCGACTTGGCAAAGATGGTTGAGTACCTGGCCTGCGGTTTGCATCTAGCCGGTCTGCGCCGCGGCGAGCACATGGTGGTGGTGGGTGCGAACCGCCCGCGCTTGTATGCCACCATGCTGGCGGTGCAGGCGCTGGGGGCGGTGCCGATCCCCTTGTACCAGGACGCTGCGGCCCTGGAGTGCATTTTCCCCATCAACAACGCCGAAGTACGCTTTGCCTTTGCCGAAGACCAGGAACAGGTTGACAAGCTGTTAGAAATACGCGAGCAATGTCCACAACTCAGCCACACTTACTTCGACGACCCACGCGGCTTGCGTCAATACGACGAGCCTGGTCTGGCCAGCTTGGAGCAACTCATTGAAAACGGCAAAACCTTTGCCGCGCAGCAGCCAGAGTTTTTCAAGTCTGAAGTCAACTTGGCCAAGCCCGATGATGTGGCCGCGATGTTCTTTACCTCTGGCACCACCGGTAACCCCAAAGGCGTGGTGCACACCCACAACAGCTTGCTGAACAGCGCAGAGTCGGGTGCGACCTTTGATCAATTGACGAGTTCCGAAGAGGTGCTGGCTTACTTGCCACCGGCCTGGATTGGACAAAACACTTTCAGCTACGCGCAGTGGCTGGCTTGCGGCTATGTGGTCAATTGCCCCGAGTCGGTGGCGACGGTCACGATTGACCTCAAAGAAATCGGGCCCACCTATTACTTTGCACCGCCGCGCGTGTTTGAAGGCTTGCTCACCAGCGTGATGATCCGGATGGAAGATGCCGGTGCCTTGAAGCGCAAGATGTTCCACTATTTCATGCGTGTGGCGAAAAAAGTGGGTCCCGCCAAGATGGCCGGCCAATCGGTTGGCCTGAAGGATAGCCTGCTGTACGCGCTGGGCAACTGGATGGTCTACGGCCCGCTGCGCAACAACCTCGGGCTAAGCCGGGTGCGCATCGCCTACACCGCCGGCGAGGCGATTGGCCCGGACTTGTTCACTTTTTATCGCTCGATTGGCGTCAACTTGAAGCAGTTGTATGGCTCCACCGAGACCGCCGTGTTCGTCTGCCAGCAACCCGACCACGAGGCCCGTGCCGACACCGTGGGCGTGCCTTGCAACGGGGTAGAAATCAAAGTGGCCGACAACGGCGAAATTTTGGTCAAATCGCCCGGCTTGTTCAAGGAGTATTACAAGAACCCAGCGGCCACCGCCGAGGTGCTGACGCCCGATGGCTGGTACCACACCAGCGATGCAGGATTTCTGGATGCGCATGGACATTTGAAGATCATCGACCGCGTGAAAGACGTAGGGCACATCCAGGGGGGAGCTTTTGATGGCGCGATGTTTGCCCCCAAGTACGTGGAAAACAAGCTCAAGTTTTTCCAGCACATCAAAGAAGTTGTCGCTTACGGCGATGGCTGCGAGAAGGTCTGCGTCATGATCAACATCGACTTTGATGCGGTGGGCAACTGGGCCGAGCGGCGCAACTTGCCTTACGCCGGTTACAGCGATTTGGCGCAAAAACCCGAGGTGTACCAGCTCATCAAAGAGTGCGTCGAAAAAGTCAATATTGACTTGAGTTCGGATGCGGTGCTGGCCGGCAGTCAGGTCAGCCGTTTCCTGATTTTGCACAAAGAGCTGGACGCAGACGATGGCGAGTTGACCCGTACCAACAAAGTACGACGCGGCTTTATTGCAGACAAATATGCAGCCCTGGTCGATGGTTTGTATGCCGGGAAAACCGAGCAGTTCATTGAAACCGTGGTGAAGTTTGAAGATGGTCGCTCGGGCCGTGTGCGTGCGACTTTGAAATTGTCGGACGCGCAGATTTACGCCCCAGTCAAAGCCGCAGCTTGAATATTTCGAAATAGCATGATTACCAAAAAAATTGGCGACATCATTCTCGATGTCAAAAACATCAGTCTGGCGTTTGGCGGCGTGAAGGCTTTGAGTGACATCTCCTTTAATGTGCGCGAGCATGAGGTGCGCGCCATCATCGGCCCCAACGGTGCTGGCAAAAGCTCCATGCTCAACTGCATCAACGGCATCTACACGCCGCAGCATGGCAGCATCAGCTTCAAAGGTCAGACTTTTAGTCACATGGACAGCCACCAAGTGGCGGCGATGGGCATTGCGCGCACCTTTCAAAATCTGGCCTTGTTCAAAGGCATGAGCGTGATTGACAACATCATGACCGGACGCAACCTGCGCATGAAAAGCAACCTCTTGCTGCAAGCGCTGCGCATCGGCCCGGCGGAACGCGAAGAGATTCGTCACCGCGAGTTTGTCGAGCACATCATCGACTTTCTGGAGATTCAAGCTTACCGAAAAACGCCCGTGGGTCAGTTGCCCTACGGCCTGCAAAAACGGGTAGATTTGGGCCGCGCCCTGGCGATGGAGCCGCAAGTGCTGCTGCTCGATGAGCCGATGGCGGGCATGAACCTGGAAGAAAAACAGGATATGTGCCGCTTTGTGCTGGATATCAATGACGAGTACGGCACCACCGTGGTCTTGATTGAGCATGACATGGGTGTGGTGATGGATATTTCCGA
>JASJPN010000086.1:13285-16120 GCA_031426635.1 Polaromonas sp. | reverse complement strand
CTGATGGCCGGCATGTTGTATTCCTTGGTGGCACTGGGCTTTGTGTTGATTTACAAAGCCTCCGGCGTGTTTAATTTTGCGCAGGGCGCGATGGTGCTGTTTGCCGCGTTGGCGATGGCGCGGTTTGCGGCTTGGATTCCGGCCTGGACGGGTATCGACAACCTGATCCTTGCCAATGTGGCCGCTTTCGTCATGGCCAGCGTGATTATGTTTGTGGTGGCGTGGTTGATTGAGCGCCTGGCACTGCGTCATTTGGTTAACCAAGAGGGCACGACGCTGTTGATGGCCACTCTGGGTATCAGCTACTTTTTAGATGGTTTGGGCCAAACCATCTTTGGCAGCGACATTTATAAAATCGATATTGGCATGCCCAAAGAGCCGATCATGGCGTTTGAGAATATGTTTGCCGGCGGCATTTTGATCAACAAAGAAGATTTGTATGCCGCGCTGATTGCCGCGGTTCTGGTGGCTGCACTCAGTCTGTTTTTCCAAAAAACAGCCACAGGTCGTGCCTTGCGCGCGGTGGCCGATGACCACCAAGCCGCACAAAGTATTGGCATCCCGCTGAATCGCATTTGGGTCATTGTCTGGAGCGTTGCGGGTATCGTGGCTTTGGTTGCTGGCATGATTTGGGGCTCGAAACTGGGTGTGCAGTTTTCGCTCACCACCGTGGCCTTGCGCGCCTTGCCGGTGGTGATCCTGGGTGGCTTGACCTCGGTGCCGGGCGCCATCATCGGTGGTTTGATCATTGGCGTGGGGGAAAAGCTTTCCGAGGTTTTTTTGGGCCCCTATGTAGGCGGCGGCATTGAAATCTGGTTTGCTTATGTCCTGGCCCTGCTCTTTTTACTGTTCCGGCCGCAAGGCTTGTTTGGCGAAAAAATCATTGACCGCGTGTGACTTTATTCAACGCGCCACCTACCTAACCAAAAGTAATCAAAAGCACCTATGTTTTACAGAGAAAACGGGCAGTTCAAGACCACTTACCGCAGCGACCAGCAAATCTTCCCGATTGCACAGGATCGCTGGGCGGTACTGGCCATCATGGCGTTTGCCTTTGTCGCGGTGCCTTTTTTGGGCAGCGACTATATGTTCCGGGCGATTTTCATCCCGTTCTTGATCATGGCCTTGGCGGCGTTGGGCGTGAATATTTTGGTCGGTTACTGCGGTCAAATCTCGCTAGGTTCGGGCGCGTTCATGGCGGTGGGTGCGTATGCGGCGTTTAACTTTTTTGTACGTGTCCCCAATATGCCTTTGATCCCAGCTTTGATTCTGGGCGGGCTGTGTTCCACCGCATTTGGCATTTTGTTTGGACTACCCAGCCTGCGCGTCAAAGGGCTGTACTTGGCGGTGGCGACCTTGGCGGCGCAGTTCTTCAGCGACTGGATGTTTTTGCGCATCAAGTGGTTGACCAACGACTCACCTTCGGGTTCGGTGTCGGTGTCAGGCTTGCAAGTGTTTGGTTTTCAGATTGAAAGCCCCATTTCCAAGTACCTGTTTTGTTTGAGTATTTTGACGGTGCTGGCATTGATGGCTAAAAACTTGGTACGCAGTGCGATTGGCCGCGAGTGGATGGCGATTCGCGACATGGACGTGGCAGCCGCCGTGATTGGTATTCGCCCGATGTACGCCAAGCTCAGTGCCTTTGCTGTCAGTTCGTTCATTATCGGTATTGCGGGCGCGCTGTGGGGCTTTGTCTATCTGGGCTCTTGGGAGCCTGCAGCCTTTTCAGTTGATTTGTCCTTCAAGCTGTTGTTCATGGTCATCATCGGCGGCATGGGTTCCATCATGGGAAGTTTTTTTGGGGCAGGCTTCATCGTGATCTTGCCTATTTTTCTGAATCAGTTTTTACCCATGCTCGGACGACTGTTTGGCTTAGAGGTGTCAACCGCGGCGGCTTCACATGCGGAGCTGATGATTTTTGGCGCCTTGATTGTCTGGTTTTTGATTGTCGAGCCCCACGGTTTGGCCAAACTGTGGTCCGTTGGCAAGCAAAAAATGCGTTTGTGGCCGTTTCCCCATTGATAGTGTTTTCGTTCGTTAACTACAAGCACCCAGGTGCTCACATAAGGAGATATTGATCATGAAACTTCGCAACCTTGCACTGGCCGCCACATTGGCAGCCGTTGGTGCCACCGCCTTCGCTCAGGCCAAAGAGCAGTTTTTCCCGGTGCTGTCGTACCGCACGGGGGCCTATGCGCCGAACGGCGTGCCGTGGGCCAACGGCTATGTGGACTACCTCAAGTTGGTTAATGCACGTGGCGGCATCAACAAAGTCATGGTGTCGTTTGAAGAGTGTGAAACCGGCTACGACACCGCCCGAAGCGTGGAGTGCTATGAGCGCTTAAAGGGTAAAAATGGCGGCGCCACGGTGTTCCAGCCCCTGTCGACCGGTGCCACTTTTGCATTGACTGAAAAAGCCCCTGGCGACAAGATACCGCTCATCACCGCAGGCTATGGCCGCAGTGAAAGCCAGGACGGTACCGTTTTCAAATGGAACTTCCCATTGGCTGGCACGTATTGGTTGGCCGCTGACGTGCTGGTGCAGCAAATTGGCAAAAAAGAAGGCGGCATGAACAAGCTCAAAGGCAAAAAAATTGCCTTGGTCTACCATGACAGCCCGTATGGCAAAGAGCCGATTGCGCTCTTGCAAGAGCGCGCCCGTCAACTGGGTTTTGAGTTGCAACTGCTGCCTGTCACGGCACCCGGCGTCGAGCAAAAAGCAACCTGGTTGCAAGTGCGTCAAGCCAGGCCTGACTACGTCATGCTGTGGGGCTGGGGCGTGATGAACTCCACCGCACTCAAAGAAGCGCAAGCCACCGGCTATCCACGAGACAA
>JASJPN010000086.1:0-13185 GCA_031426635.1 Polaromonas sp. | reverse complement strand
TGATGAACTCCACCGCACTCAAAGAAGCGCAAGCCACCGGCTATCCACGAGACAAGATGTATGGCGTGTGGTGGTCGGGTGCCGAGCCGGACGTGAAAGACGTGGGGGAAGGTGCCAAGGGCTACAACGCGGTGACGATGCAGCACGGTGCCGAGCCTAACTCTAAAGTCGTTAAAGACATTTTGAGCATGGTGCATGGCAAGGGCGCAGGTACAGGTCCGAAAGAGGAAGTGGGCCAAGTGCTTTACATGCGCGGCGCCATGAGCGCCATGATGGCGGTGGAGGGTGTGCGCGCTGCGCAAGAGCGTTACGGCAAAGGCAAAGTCATGACGGGCGAGCAAGTGCGTTGGGGCTTGGAAAATCTGAATCTGACGCAAGCCAAGCTGGACGGCGTTGGTTTTGCAGGCGTGATGCGTCCTATCAGCACCTCGTGCGCTGACCACATGGGCTCCAACTGGGCACGTGTGCATACATGGGATGGAAAAAAGTGGAACTTCTCCTCGGATTGGCTACAGGCTGATGAGCAAATTTTGAAGCCTTTGGTTAAAGCCACAGCCGCCAAGTACGCGGCCGACAAGAAGTTGGCGCCACGTACGCCCGCTGATTGCCAGTCTTAATCGTTGCTATCTCCTCTTGCCGTGTGAAAGCATGGCAGGGGGCGGTTTGGTTTTGATGAAAACACACGATGACACCATGACTACATCCAACACAGCCACCAGTTCCGAGCCGACTATCGTTTTGAACGTCAACGGCATCGAGGTGATTTACAACCACGTCATTCTGGTGCTCAAAGGCGTGTCGCTCAACGTGCCAGAGGGCAAAATCGTCGCTCTTTTGGGTGGCAACGGCGCCGGTAAAACCACCACTTTGCGCGCTATATCTAACTTGCTCAAGGGCGAGCGCGGTGCCGTGACCAAAGGCTCGATTGAGTTGCGCGGTGAACGCATTGAAAACTTGAGCCCCGCCGATTTGGTGCAACGCGGTGTTGTGCAGGTGATGGAGGGGCGGCACTGCTTCGCTCACTTGACGATAGAAGAAAACCTGTTGACCGGCGGCTACACCCGCAAAGACAAAGGGGAAGTAGCCGCCAATTTGGAGAAGGTCTACAACTATTTCCCGCGCCTCAAAACACGCCGCACCAGCCAAGCCGCTTATACCTCGGGTGGCGAGCAGCAAATGTGCGCGATCGGCCGCGCCTTGATGGCCAGCCCCAGCATGGTCTTGCTCGATGAGCCGTCGATGGGTTTGGCGCCGCAAATTGTGGAAGAGGTGTTTGAAATTGTGAAAGACCTCAACACCCGCGAAAAAGTCACGTTCTTGCTGGCTGAACAAAACACCCATATGGCACTCAAGTACGCCGATTACGGCTACATCATGGAAAGTGGCCGGGTGGTGATGGATGGCCAGGCCAGCGACCTTGCCAACAACGAAGACGTGAAAGAGTTTTATCTCGGTATGGGGGGCGGCGAGCGTAAATCTTTCAAAGACGGCAAGAGCTACAAACGCAGAAAGCGCTGGCTCGCCTAAAACACGGACACGAACAAAACACCATGACCGACGACTACAACGCGCTCAGCGCGACAGAACAGCGCACCCCCACCGAGCGCGAACAGGCGCATTTTCAGGCGCTGCCCAAGCAAATTGCCCATGCACAGCATGCGACAAACGCGTTTGCGGAGATTTTGCAAGGCGTTGATGCCCACACCGTTACCCATCGAGCGGTCCTGGCGCAGCTGCCCGTGACCCGCAAGACAGAGTTGCTGGGTCGTCAACAGGCGGCGCGAGCTGTGCCAGGACAGCGCCCTGTCTTTGGCGATGTTTTCGGCGGGTTCAGCAGTCTTTCGTTTGGTGCCAGCATGCCACGTGTGTTTGCCAGCCCCGGCACGATTTATGAGCCTGAAGGTGTGCGTGCCGACTACTGGCGCATGGCGCGCGCTTTGTCCGCCGCAGGTTTTCGAGCTGGGGAGTTGGTGCATAACAGCTTCAGTTACCACTTCACCCCAGCCGGTGCCATGATGGAGTCGGGCGCGCATGCGCTGGGCTGCACCGTTTTTCCAGCAGGCACGGGTCAAACCGAGCAGCAAGTGCAAGCGATGGCTGAACTCCAGCCCGCAGGCTATGTGGGCACGCCCAGCTTTTTGAAGATCATCCTGGAAAAAGCCGCTGAGATGGGTGTGACGCTGCCCAGCGTCACCAAAGCCCTGGTCTCGGGCGAAGCCTGTCCACCGAGTTTGCGTGATTGGTTTGCCGAGCGCGGTGTTGCAGCCTACCAGTGCTACGCCACGGCAGACCTGGGGCTGATTGCGTACGAGACGACGGCCAGAGAAGGTTTGGTTCTCGATGAAGGCGTGATTGTCGAGATTGTCCGTCCCGGCACCGGCGACCCCGTGCCCGAGGGCGAGGTGGGGGAGCTGGTGGTCACGACGCTGAACCCCGATTACCCCTTGATCCGCTTCGGCACCGGCGATTTATCGGCCATGTTGCCCGGTACGTGCCCCACCGGTCGGACCAACACCCGCATCAAAGGCTGGCTGGGCCGGGCCGACCAAACCACCAAAATTCGCGGCATGTTTGTCCATCCCGGCCAGGTTAACACCATTGTCAAACGATTTCCCGAGGTGATGAAGGCCCGGCTGGTGGTCACCGGCGAAATGGCCAATGATGCCATGACCCTCAAGGTGGAGACCGCGTGCAGCGGTCCGGATGCGCTGGCCGCCAAAATCAGCGAAGCCATTCGCGATGTCACCAAACTGCGCGGCGACGTGGAACTGGTGGCACCAGGCAGTCTGCCCAATGACGGCCGGGTGATTGAAGATGCGCGTAGTTACAAATAGTGAGGGTGAGGCTATTGATCAGGTTGGCAGCCCAGGCAAGTAAACCGGGCAAGCAATTAGAAAAAATAGTTGGAAATGAGCCCGTCATTTGAAGGGCGGAGCACAATTTGCATAGAATCAAGGGTTTTCACGGGGCGCAAGCTGGCCTGAGCGCCGTTATCTTCTGAGAGACAATGCATTCGCGATTTGTTGCGCATGGGTTAGATCTGGATCTCCGTGAAGCTTCCCCTTCTTTTTTTATAGGACATTTGATGAAGAAATTGCTTGCTGTCAGTCTTGCCTGCGCCACCTTGATGGGCGCATCTCTGAGTGCCCACGCGGCCGATTTCCCGCTGAAAGACAAAACCATCACCATCGTGGTGCCGTTCGCTGCGGGCGGTCCGACCGACCGTGTCGCGCGTGATTTGGCTGAAGCCATGCGCAAGCCTTTGGGTGGCGTCAGCGTTGTGGTGGACAACGCCGCCGGCGCGGGTGGTTCCATTGGCGCCAATAAAGCGGCCAAAGCCACGCCAGACGGCCACACCTTGCTGTTGCACCACATTGGCATGGCCACCATGCCAGGCTTGGTTCGCAATCTGCCTTTCAAAGTGGAAAGCGATTTTGAGTATTTGGGTATGGTCAACGACGTTCCGATGACCCTGATTGCCAAACCTGCCATGCCCGCGGCCAACTACAAAGAGTTGAGCGCCTGGTTGACTGCCAACAAAGGCAAAATCAATCTCGGTAACGCTGGCGTGGGTTCAGCATCGCATTTGTGCGGCTTGTTGTTTCAAAGCGCCGTGAAAATCGAAATGACCACCGTGCCCTACAAAGGCACCGCACCTGCCATGACCGATTTGATCGGCGGCCAGATCGACCTGCTGTGCGACCAAAGCACCAACACCTCCAGCCAAATTGAGGGCAAGAAAGTCAAAGCTTACGCGGTGACTACCGCCAAACGCCTGACCACGCCGGCACTTAAAGACTTGCCGACGCTGCAAGAGTCTGGCCTGAAGGGCTTTGAAGTCACCATTTGGCATGGTTTGTATGCCCCCAAAGGCATTCCAGCCGATGTGGCAGCCAAGTTGAATGCAGCGTTGAAGGTGGCACTGAAAGATCCAGAGTTCATCAAAAAGCAAGAGGGCTTGGGCGCGGTGGTCGTCACCGACAAGCGCATGGAGCCAGCTGAGCACAAAAAGTTTGTCGCGGCTGAAATTGCCAAGTGGAGCCCGATCATCAAAGCAGCGGGCGTGTACGCTGACTAAGCTGAACGAAGCATCAAAAAGGCCGCGTCATTGCGGCTTTTTTGTTTTCTGTGACCCGTCCTGAAATATTCAAACCAGATGCCCGGTGGCCAGTGCCGCTGCGGCAGAGCGAGTTTCAACCCCGAGCTTCTCGAAAATGTGTTCCAGGTGCTTGTTCACCGTTCGATGGCTCATGCCGAGAATGTCACCGATATCCCGGTTGGTCTTTCCCTTGGCAAGCCATGACAAGACTTCGGTTTCCCGTGGCGTCAAGGAGGCGTTGGCCAGACGGGAGGGGACTGCGCCGTTGGCGGCGTGTTGTTCCAGCAGCAGCATGGTCTCGCCAATGCCCACCCTGCCCATATTGCGTACGGACAGTTGGATGCCGTCCAAGGTCAACAGTAGTTGATCCGTATCGGCGACCAGGGCGGTTCTTACAGCATCTGGCAATCGCCCATCTGCCATCGTGCTATCGATCATTTGAAGCCAAAGGGCAGCCTGTGGTGAACGCCAGGCGATACGTCCTCGGGCATCTACCAGCACCACGCCGAATCCCGCCACATCAACCGCATCTCGGGCCAGCCGGGTCAAGCGGGCATTGCGGGTATGGGTGTGCAGGCGGGCCACGACCTCCTGCGCACGTAAGGGCTTGACGACATAGTCCACACCGCCGCAGGCAAAGCCTTCCAACACATGAGGCGTTTCAGACAGGCCCGTCATGAAGATCACGGGGATGTGTGCCAGTACCGGGTTCGCCTTGATCTGCCGGCAGGTGTCAAAGCCTGACAGGCCGGGCATGACGGCATCCAAAAGAATGGCGTCCGGTGTCACCAGTTCAAGACGTTGCAGTGCAGCATCTCCGTCCCTGGCCACCAGCACGGTGTAGCCCTCGCCTTCCAGCGTATCGCACAACATGCCGAGGCTGCTGGGGGCATCGTCCACCACCAGCACGACGGGGCGTTGTGGGTCAAGGTTCGCCAACATCTTCGTCCTCCGTCAAATGGTCCAACAGAGATTCAAGCTCGCAGCGGCTGACGAAGCCGCGCAGCCTGGCCCAGTTGGCTGCGAGCGTTGGGTCGTCAGCCATGAAGCGGTCGAGCAAGCGGTACAGGCCATGGACATGACCCAGCCGTACCAGCCGGATGAGCTCGGTACGGGCGTCATCTGGCAGTTTGAGCGTTTCGCCGACGGGGCCGGCTGAGGCGGAGATCGGCAAGACGCCTGAAGTCACCCACTCCAGCCCCAGGTGGCGTTGCAAAGCGTCCATCAGCTCGGACTCCAGCACGGGTTTGGCCACAAACGCCTGGCACCCGGCGGACCTCAGCCGTGCGGCCTGGTTCTCAAAGACATTGGCTGACACCACAATAATCGGCACAGCGTCATATCCCCTGCTGCGTATTTGTTCCGCTGTTTGCCAGCCGTCCATGCCATCCATGCTGATGTCGAGCAGGATCGCATCCGGCAACGCGTCCCCCAGGCTGTCGATACATTCCATGCCGCTGGCCGCCTCAGTGATGTCAAACCCCAGTGGGGTCAGCATGCCCGCCAGCATCTGGCGTTGCACCGGCTGGTCGTCCACCACCAGCAAGGTGCGGCGCTTGCCGAAGAAACCTGCGATCTGGTGCGGCGGGTCAGCCAGAGGGCCGGGGTCATCGATTTCGCGCAGGTACAGCCGCACGCTGAAGGTACTGCCTTTGCCCTGCTCGCTTTGCAATGACAGGTCGCCCCCCATCAGTGAGGTGAGTAGGGCCGTGATGGTCAGGCCCAGGCCGGTGCCTGGTTCGCCCCGGCGACGGCCAGCAGCCCCGCGCTCAAAGGGCAGAAAAATGCGCTGTTGATCCTGCGCTGCAATGCCGATGCCGGTGTCCGCCACGTCAAATCGAATCACATCACTCCGACAATCCACATGCAGGGTCACGGTGCCTTTATCGGTGAAGCGAACGGCATTACTCAACAGGTTGATGATGATTTGACGCAAACGCTTGGCATCAGCCTGCACCCAGGCGGGCATGCGACCACTGTGGGTGTAGATGAAAGCCACGTCTTTGGCCTCAGCCTGTGGGCGCATCATGCTGACCAACTCGTCTAGAAAATCAGACAAGGGAAGAGGGGTTGGCTCCAGCCGCAGCCGACCCGCCTCAATGCGGGCCAGGTCCAGCAGCCCGTCCACCAGCGCCAGCAGGTGCTCGCCGCTGCGCTGGATGGTTTGCATGGCTTCGCGCGGGGTGTTGGCCAGCGCCTCGCTTTTCAGCAGGATTTGCGAGTACCCCAGAATGCTGTTGAGCGGCGTGCGCAGCTCGTGCGTCATGCCAGCCACGTAGCGGGTCTTGGCCTGATTGGCCGACTCGGCCAGTTCTTTGGCGGCTTGCAGGGCTGCATCCGTACGTTGATGCGCCTCGATCTCGCGCGAGAGCAACTGGTTTTGTCGGTTTGATTCGTCTTGCGCCATGCGCCGGCTTTCGCTGCCCAAAACGATCCACCAACTACAGACTGCGACGATCAGCAGCAGTACGGCGAATACCTTCACGAAGGCCGATCGCAACATATCGACAGGGTCAGTTAAAAGGGGAAACGCCGTCTCTTGCGAGTACACCATGCCCAGGACCGTGGCGAGCAGGGCGCACAGTGACAGCATCACGACCAAATAGTGGCCGGCGCGGAAATTCACCCGGCTCGACAAGGCACTCGGCAGCAGCGCGCCGAGGAACTGCTCGGCCTGTTCGGCGGCGCGAGAACGTGTTTTGCAGCGGTCGTGGCATCGGGACTCCAGCGTGCAGCACAGGGAGCAGATGGGGGCTGCGTAGACCGGACAGCTGGCCATGTCTTCTGCCTCGAAGGCGTTTTCACAAACATGACACTTCACCATTTGACCCGGCATACCTGTGGCTTGCGGCTGCCGGGCGATGTAGTAACGCCCTTTGGTGAGCCAGGCCAGAAGAGGCGACAAAACCAGTGCCGTACCGAGCGCAATGAAGGGTGAAAAGGCCTCGGCCTGCGGACCCATGGCGCCAGTGTAGGCGACCACGGCGACCACAGCAGCCAGCAGCATCGAACCCAGGCCCACCGGGTTGATGTCGTAGAGATGCGCCCGCTTGAATTCAATGCCGCGCGGGCTGAGCCCCAGGGGTTTGTTGATGACCAGGTCGGCCACCAGCGCGCCGACCCATGCAATGGCCACATTGCTGTAGAGCCCAAGTACTTTTTCAAGCGCCGAAAAAACACCCAGTGTCATCAGCAGCAGGGCGATGGCCACGTTGAACACCAGCCACACCACACGGCCGGGGTGGCTGTGTGTCAACCGTGCGAAGAAGTTGGACCAGGCGAGTGAACCGGCGTACGCGTTGGTGAGGTTGATCTTGAGTTGTGATAGCACCACGAACAGCACCGTGGCCGCCAGCACCCACGCCGGGTCGGTGAACACATAGGCGAAGCCGGCCAGGTACATCTGGGTGGGTTCCACCGCCTTGGCCTCTGGCAGGCCATGTTGCAATACCAAAAAGGCCAAAAACGCGCCACCCAGCATCTTGAGCATGCCCAGCACGACCCAGCCAGGCCCGGCCATCAGGACCGCGGCCCACCAGCGTTTGCGGTTGGCCGGTGTCTTCTCGGGCAGGAAGCGCAGGAAGTCCACCTGTTCGCCGATCTGCACCACCAGTGAGAACGCCACGGTTGCCGCTGCACCAAACATGAGCGGATTGAATTCGCTGCTGCCCGACGTGCGGCCGGCGAGACCCGTGAAATCGGAGAATGCCTGGGGGTTTTTCCACAGAACCGCGAGGTACGGCAGCAACAGCAGCACACCCCACAGCGGCTGGGTCCACATCTGTAGCCTGGAAATCAGGGTGATGCCGCGAACGACCATGGGCACGATCAGCAAGGCGCTGATCACGTAGCACCAGGCGATCGGGATATCCAGGTACATCTGTAGCGCCAGCGCCATGATGGCCGCCTCCAGCGCAAAGAAGATGAAGGTGAAGCTGGCGTAGATCAATGAGGTGATGGTGGAGCCCAGGTAGCCAAAGCCGGCCCCCCGGGTCAGCAAGTCCATGTCCACGCCGTAGCGGGCGGCGTAGTAGCTGATGGGCAAGCCCGTGAGGAAAGTAATCAGTCCCACCACCAGGATGGCCCACAGCGCATTGGTGAAGCCGTAGTTCAGTGCAATAACACCGCCAATGGCCTCCAGCGCGAGAAACGACACCGCGCCGAACGCCGTGTTGCCCACCCGCCATTCCGACCACTTGCGAAAGCCGCGCGGCGTGTAGCGCAAGGCGTAGTCCTCGATCGATTCGTCAGCGACCCAGGCGTTGTACTCGCGACGGATGCGAAAAATTTTTTGTGTGGTAAGGGTCAAAAGGAACTCCGTCGAACGATAAGGAAGGCGAGCAAGAAGTGTGCCTGGATCCATCAAGGTCAAGTCAAGCGGGTGACTACGTTGATTGACGTATTGGATGGCGGCGTCTTTGTGAAGATGATTCATCTCACCAAGCGCAAGCATTTATCCCTTTTCATCAACCCAGGAGCTCACCATGTCAAATGACCATCGCGATACACCTTCCTCAAACAACCGGCGCCGCCTGATGCAGGGTGTCGCGGCGCTGCCATTGGCGGCGCTACCCATGTGGGCGCGGGCGCAGCAGTTCCCCACAGCCAAGGTCAACACCACCAAGCTGGCAGTCACCGATACGGAAGTTACCGTGGGCCAGCTGCACTCGGCCACCGGCACGATGGCCATTTCGGAAACCGGTGCCATCCAGGCCGAACAGCTTGCGATTGACCAGATCAATGCGATGGGCGGCGTGCTGGGTCGCAAGATCAAGGTCATCAAGGAAGACGGCGCCTCCGACTGGCCAACCTTTGCCGAGAAGTCCAAGAAGCTGCTGGTCAACGACAAGGTGGCAGCCGTGTTCGGCTGCTGGACCTCGGCCTCGCGCAAGGCGGTGCTGCCGATTTTCGAAAAAGAAAATGGCATGCTGTATTACCCCACCTTTTACGAAGGTCTGGAGCAGAGCAAGAACGTGATCTACACGGGCCAGGAAGCGACGCAGCAGATCCTATTCGGTCTGGACTGGGCCTCGAAAGAGAAAAAAGCCAAAACCTTCTTCCTTGTCGGTTCCGACTACATCTGGCCGCGTACATCGATGAAGATCGGGCGCAAGCACATCGAAGGACATTTGCCCGCCGGCAGCAAGGTCGTGGGCGAGGAGTACTACCCGTTGGGCAGCACCAATTTCAACTCGTTGATCAACAAGATCAAGGTGGCCAAGCCGGACTGCATCTTCATGGCCGTGGTCGGCGGCTCCAACGTCGCGTTCTACAAGCAGCTCAAGGCCGCCGGCGTGACGGCCAAGACGCAGTTTCTGCTGACCATCTCGGTGACGGAAGACGAGGTGTTGGGCATTGGCGGCGAGAACATGGAAGGCTTCTACGCCTCCATGAAGTACTTCCAGTCACTGGATAACCCGAACAACAAGGCGTTTGTTTCAGCCTTCAAAGCCAAGTATGGCAAGGACGCGGTGATTGGCGACGTGACGCAGGCTGGCTACCTGGGCCCCTGGCTATGGAAAGCCACCGTCGAGAAGGCCGGCAGTTTCGATGTGGACAAGATCGCCGCCGCCTCCGCCGGCATCGAGCTCAAGACCGCGCCCGAAGGCTACGTGAAGCTGCACCCGAACCACCACCTGTGGAGCAAGGCGCGCATCGGCCAGGCACAGGCCGACGGGCAGTTCAAGGTGGTGGCCGAGTCACCGGCATTGATCGAACCCAACCCCTTCCCCAAGGGTTATCAATAAAAGTCTGACTCCTGACCGGTTCGCACCAGCGGGTGCGGGCCGGGAGGGGTGTTCAAGAGTACGAACCGTCATCACACCAAGGTCACACGACCCATTTCGGAGCCCATCATGTCACTTTCTGAAATGCTCAACATCGGCCTGATGCAAGGCTTTGCAGGTTTGAGTCTGTTTTCCGTGCTGTTGCTGATGGGCCTGGGGCTGGCCATTATTTTCGGGCAGATGGGCGTCATCAACATGGCGCATGGCGAGTTCATGACCATCGGCGCCTACACCATCTACTTGTTCTCGCACCTGGCCGAGACCTACGCCCCCAAGCTCGTGCAAGCCTACTTTCCGTTCGCGATCGCCGCGGCCTTCCTGTTTGCTTTCGCCGTCGGCTGGCTGGCCGAGTGGGCCTTCATCCGCCACCTCTACAAGCGCCCGCTTGACACCTTGCTCGCCACCTGGGGCCTGTCGCTGGGCATGCAGCAGATTTTTCGCACAACCTTTGGCGCCAAGGAGGTGAGCCCGACGCTGCCCGACTGGTTGATGGGTTCGTGGGCCCCGGCCCCGGGCCTGGACATTCCCATCAATGGCATGTTCGTGATGGCGCTTACCCTGGTGGTGACCTGTGGTGTGCTGCTGGCGCTGTACAAGTCTCGTTGGGGCCTGCGGGTGCGCGCCACCGTGGCGAACCGTGTCATGGCCAATGCCACTGGTATCAACACCAGCAAGACGGACCGATTGACGTTTGCCATTGGCTGCGGCATCGCTGGTGTGGCGGGTGCCGCCTTCACCACCATTGGTTCGACCGGTCCCACCAGCGGCTCGTTGTACATCGTGGACGCCTTCCTGGTGGTGACCTTTGGTGGCGCCGCCAGTCTGCTGGGTACGGTGGTGTCGGCTTTTGGCATTGCACAAACGCAGTCCATTGCCGAATTTTTTATGAGCGGCTCCATGGCCAAGGTTCTCACCTTGATGCTCATCGTGACCATTTTGATGCTCCGCCCCCAAGGGCTGTTTGCAGCCAAGGTGCGGCGCTGAACACCCCCATGAAGCGTGCCACACAGCAACTGATAGTCAACCGGAGTTTTATATGAACAGCATCAAGCAGTGGATAGAACGTAACAGGATGGGCAGCGTGTTGTTGCTGGCCCTGGTTCTGCTGGTGGCATTCCCTTTGACACTCGACCTGTTTCGCCTGAACCTGGTGGGCAAGTATCTGAGCTACGCCTTTGTGGCGCTGGGTCTCGTGATGTTGTGGGGCTATGGCGGCGTGCTGAGCCTGGGGCAGGGCGTCTTCTTTGGCCTGGGTGGTTACGGCATGGCCATGTTTCTCAAGCTGGAGGCCAGCGACCCCATTACCACGAAGATTCAGTCCACGCCCGGCATTCCCGATTTCATGGACTGGAACCAGATCACCGCACTGCCGCTGTGGTGGGAGCCCTTCCGCTCTTTTCCCCTGACGCTGCTGCTCATTCTGGTCGTGCCCACCTTGCTGGCCTTCATCATTGGGTACGCCATGTTCAAGCGCCGGGTCGGCGGGGTGTACTTCGCCATCATCACGCAGGCCGTGGCCCTGATCCTCACCGTGCTCATCATCGGGCAGCAGGGCTACACCGGGGGCGTCAACGGCATGACCGATCTCAAGACCATTCTGGGCTGGGACACCCGCACCGACAGCGCCAAGTACATCCTGTACTTCGTCACGGTCGGCTTGCTGCTGGGCGCCATCGTGCTATGCACCTGGATTCAGAAGAGCAAGCTCGGCACCCTGCTGCTTGCCATGCGGGACAAGGAAGACCGGGTTCTCTTCTCCGGTTACGACGTGGCCATGTTCCGGGTGTTTGCATTCTGCTTTGCCGCCTTGCTGTCTGCCGTCGGCGGGGCCATGTTCACGCTGCAGGTGGGTTTCATGTCGCCCTCGCTGGTGGGCATCGTGCCGTCGATCGAGATGGTGATCTTTGCCGCAGTCGGCGGGCGCATGTCCCTGGTGGGGGCGGTGTACGGTGCCTTGCTGGTGAATTTCGGCAAGACCTATTTCTCCGAGACCTTCCCTGATCTGTGGTTGTTCCTGATGGCCGCCATGTTCCTGGGTGTGGTGCTGGCTTTTCCGGACGGGCTGGCCGGTGTTTACAACAAGCGCATCAAACCGTGGTTTGCCAGGCGTTGGGCAGCCCGTCGGGATGTTGCGGCGCCAGTGGCCGCCGCCAGCGAATCGCAAGGGATTCCTGCGGACTTGATCAGTCAACAAACCTGAAACTACGGAGACCTGTCATGAGCAACACTGATTTCGTGCTGTCGGTCGAAGACCTGACCGTGTCGTTCGACGGCTTCAAGGCCATCGACAAGCTGAACCTCTACGTCGACCAAAACGAGCTGCGCGTGATCATCGGCCCCAACGGCGCCGGCAAGACCACGCTGCTGGATCTGATATGCGGCAAGACCCGCGCCAGCGCCGGCAGCATCAAGTTCAAGAACAACGAGATGACGAGGCTGCCTGAGTACCAGATTGTTCGCTCGGGCATTGGCCGCAAGTTCCAGACGCCCTCCATCTACGAAAACCTGAGCGTGTTTCAGAACCTGGAAGTCTCGTTTCCGCGCGGGCGTGGCGTGTTCGGTGCCTTGTTCTTCAAGTGCAGTGACGAGGTGAAGAGCCAGGTGCAGGCCGTAGCCGTGGAGATCGGTCTGCAAAGCCAGCTGGACATCGAAGCCGGTTTGCTGTCGCATGGGCAAAAGCAATGGCTGGAGATCGGCATGCTGCTGATGCAGGACCCCGAACTGCTGATGCTGGACGAGCCCATCGCCGGCATGAGCGTGCGCGAGCGTGAACTCACCGCCGAATTGCTCAAGCGCATTTGCAAGGGGCGCGCCATGATCGTGATCGAACATGACATGGAGTTCGTCAAACGGATCGCCGACAAGGTGACCGTCATGCACCAGGGAAAGATCCTGGCCGAAGGTTCGATGGAAAAAGTGCAGGCCGATCCGCGTGTGATCGATGTGTACCTGGGCCACTGAGGAATCAAGGGGAATAGCCATGCTCAATGTCAACAATCTTCATGTCAGCTACGGGCAAAGCGAGGCGCTGCACGGCATCACGTTTACTGCCAAAAAGAATGAAACCGTGGCCATCATGGGCCGCAACGGCATGGGCAAGACCACGCTGTTCAAGTCGCTCATCGGCATCTTGCCGCTCAAGTCGGGAACGATAGCCATTGATGGCAAGGACATCTCCAAAGACGAGAGTTACCTGCGGGTAGCCAGGGGGGTTGCCTACGTCCCCCAGGGGCGCATGATTTTTCCGACACTGACCGTGGAGGAGAACATTCAAACCGGGCTGGAAAATGCGCGCCACAA
>JASJPN010000085.1:0-3225 GCA_031426635.1 Polaromonas sp. | reverse complement strand
CGAATCGCGCCGTCCAGACGAATCACTTCGCCGTTGAGCATGTCGTTTTCAAAAATATGCTTGGCCAGTTTGGCGTAATCCTGCGGCGTACCCAAACGTGAGGGGAAGGGCACGCTGGCAGCGAGAGAGTCTTGCACCTCTTGCGGCATGCCAAACATCATCGGTGTGCCAAAAATGCCGGGTGCAATCGTCATGTTGCGGATGCCGTTGCGGGCCAAATCGCGGGCGATGGGCAGGGTCATGCCGACGATGCCGCCTTTGGACGCGCTGTAAGCGGCTTGGCCGATTTGGCCGTCATAGGCGGCCACGGAAGCGGTGGAGATCAGCACGCCGCGTTCGCCGGTGGCTTCAGGTTCGTTTTTGCACATCGCCTCGGCGGCCAAGCGGATCATGTTGAAGCTGCCCAGCAAGTTGACGGTGATGGTTTTGCTGAACACGGCCCAGGAATGCGCACCGTTTTTGCCGACGGTTTTTTCAGCCGGGGCAATGCCCGCGCAGTTGACCAGGCCCATCAGTTTGCCCAAGGACACGGCTTTGGCGACGACGGCCTGGCCGTCTGCCTCACTGGATACATCACATTTCACAAAAGCACCACCGATGTCTTTGGCAATCGCTTCGCCTTTGTCAGCCTGCATGTCGGCAATGACGACGGTGCCGCCGTTGGCTGCCAACATGCGCGCCGTACCTTCGCCCAGACCCGATGCGCCGCCGGTGACGATGAATACTTTGCCCGCGATGTCCATGATGAAATCCTCTTGAGTTGACGTTAACGTTGACGTAAATGTCAATTATGACCCAAGAGGATAGCCGGTCAGACGCTGTTTACTTGTAACCCACGCGGTCAAGCATCTGTTGTACCCTGATCTGGTTTTTGGACACAGCGGCCAGGGGAATGGTTTCGCTCTTGAATGCACCGCCACTCATGGCTTTGAGGGCCGCATTCTCAATCTTCACGCCGCGGACGGTAGGCCACTCGTTGTTGCCATTGGCAAAATGGTCTTGCGCAAACGGGCTGGCCAGGTATTCCATGAACAAGATGGCGTTGTCGCGGTTTTTGGCGTATTTGGCCACGGCACCACCGGCAATGTTCATGTGCGTGCCCCAGCTGGCCTGATTAGGGAAGACCACGCCGACTTTTTCCATCGCCGCTTTGTCTTCTGGGTTGGTCGAGCGCATCATGCGTGCAAGGTAGTAGGTGTTGGTCAAGGCGATGGCGCATTCCCCTGATGCAACAGCCTTGATCTGGTCGGTGTCACCCCCTTTGGGCGCACGCGCCATGTTATCTACCATGCCTTGGAGGAAGACTTCGGTTTTGGCCTCGCCCAGGTGCTCCATCAGGGTGGAAAACAGGCTCAGGTTGTAAGGGTGCGAACCCGAGCGGGTGCAGACTTTGCCTTTGTTTTTCGGGTCGGCCAATTCTTCGTAGGTGTTCACATCTTCTTTTTTGACTTTCACTTTGTCATAGACGATGACCCGGGCGCGGGTGGAAAATCCGGTCCAGGTCACCCCTTTTGGGGTGGCCACGGCGCGCAGGTTGGCGGGAATGCTGTCGTCCAGCCGTTTGGATTTGATGGGTTGAAACAAGCCGTCGGCATCGGCTTTGGTCAAGCGAGCCGCATCGACCAGTAAAATCAGGTCGGCGGGCGAGGCGGCTCCTTCGGCCTTGAGGCGGGTCACAATGCCTGCATCGTCGGAGTCAATGCGGTTGATTTTGATGCCGGTGGTTTTGGTGAAGGTGGTGTACAGCACCTCGTCGGTTGGATAATGGCGCGCCGAATACAGGTTGAGAACCTTGTCGTTGGGCGGGCTTTGCGCAAGGGCGGCATGGCTGCTCAGCAAAGCGCCACAAGCGAGGGTAACAACAGCGACGGAAATCGAATTGAGTGAGCGCTTTAACATCTTCATGTCCTTTTAAAAATAACAAAAATAACAAAAATAACGAAATGTAGTGAGGTATTGAGTCAGCAGGTGCATGGCCTGCTGGTTCACTTGCCCATTCGAATTATAAATGCGAATCATTCTTAATTATAACTTAAATTCTTGTCGCTCAGCGACGCGTCTGGGTAAGCCGGTGCGCGCGGTGGGGCGCTACACATTGCTCGGCGTGTGTTTTAGCGCGATCTTGTTGTCAGGCTGCTCCAGCTGGCTCAGCGTGCCGCCACCTATGACAACGCCGCTGGCCGTCAAACGCCTGCCCAGGATTGGTTTGGCCCTGGGCGGCGGCGCAGCGCGTGGCTTTGCCCATGTGGGGGTGATTCAAGTGCTGGAAGAGGCGGGCATCAAGCCAGACCTGGTGGTCGGCACTTCAGCAGGCAGCTTGGTCGCCGCTATTTATGCCAGCGGAAAAACGGGTGTGCAGTTGCAAACGATTTCTGAAAGCATGGAAGAAGCGGCTTTGACCGACTGGACTTTGCCGCTATTTGGCCGTGGCATGTTGCGCGGCGATGCGCTGGGGCGGTACGTCTCCAGCCAAGTGGGCGGCAAGACGATTGAAGCGATGACGATGCCTTTGGGCATTGTGGCGACGGACCTGCACAGCGGGCGCGGCGTGCTGTTTGCGCGGGGCGACACGGCCACGGCAGTGCGGGCATCAAGCGCGGTGCCGGCGGTGTTTCAGCCCGTCAAAATTGGCTCGCGTGAGTATGTGGATGGTGGCCTGGTGTCGCCGGTGCCGGTGCGCTATGCGCGGCAAATGGGCGCAGAACTGGTGATTGCCGTCGATATTTCAGCCACGCCTGAAAGCAACTCCGCTTCAGGCAGCCTGGAAATTTTGCTGCAAACCTTTGCCATCATGAGCCAAAGCATCAACACCTTTGAGTTGCGTGAAGCCGATGTGGTGGTGCGGCCAGCTCTGGGCGGTGTTGCCAGCGCCGATTTTGCTGCCAAGCGGCAATCGATCGAGGCGGGCCGCGTCGCCATGCGGGCGCTGTTGCCGCAGCTCAAAGTGGCAATGGCACAAAAGAGCCCATAACCGAGAGCTCATCAAAAAAGCCACGTTGCTACCCACCGGGTTTCAACATGGCTTTTGGTTGATGACCACCCAACCCAAAAGGCGGGGCAGTGAACCAGGCGTTAGTTAACGCTTTTTGGCAGTTGCTGCTGATGTTGCTTTCACGGCGCTATCAGAGACGGCGGTGAAGTTTTTCTCAGCCATTTCAGTTGCTTTCTCCGTCGCTTGCTTGACGGATTTTTGCACTGATTCGTATGCCGCGTTAGCCGTAGATA
>JASJPN010000084.1:0-1722 GCA_031426635.1 Polaromonas sp. | reverse complement strand
AGGCGATCATGAGGATGAAGATAAAACGGCGCATGTGTTAATGATAGCGTAGTCTGAAAAAAGTTCCGAAAACGACGTATTTTAATCAGGGTGATGGCCAGTCAGCACCCAAGCACTGGTTGTGTCAACGGCCGGTTCATGTCGTGTCGTGTTTGTCGTGAACGGCCCCTTGCTGGGCGATTGGATGATGGCAGAACAGGTTTCATTTTTTGTCAAAGGGCATGGGCTCGCTGGCAACCAGCAAATGGGCCTGCCGCAAGCGCGTGGGACTGAGCGCACCAGCTGTATCCAAAATGGGGTAAGCGATGGCGCAAATGTGTGAGTTGATGCGTTTGAGCTCGCTGATCAAGTCTAAATGCAGGCTGCTGGTTTCGATGCTGAGTGTGGTTTTGTCCGCCAAGCGTTCTAGGTGGGTCGCGGCGTAAGCGCGCTCCAGATCGCGGAAACGGGCTTTTTCTTCCAGTAATTTTTGGGCGTCGTGCACACTGCTGTTCAAAAACACGCTCATGCTTAAACGCAAGTTGTCCACCAAGAGCCCATGTAGTTCGCAAATTTCGCCCATGCCCGCTTCGGAAAAGTTGCGGCCGCGCTTGATTTTTTTGTATTCAATATCGAGCAGCACGCGCTCGATGATGTCGCCGATTTGCTCCATGTTGATGGTAAAGCTGATGATGTCCGTCCAGCGGCGGCTTTCTTCTTCGCCCAAGGCCTCACGTGAGATTTTTGTGAGGTAGTACTTGATGGCTGAGTACAGCTCATCGACCGTATCGTCGAGCTTGCGCAGGTCTTGCGCCAACGCCAGGTCATTGTCTTTGATGACGGTGAGCGTGCCGCGCAGCATGGTTTCCACCACATCGGCCTGGTGCAGTGCCTCGCGCGCAGCGCAGGAGATGGCCAGTGAGGGGGTAGCCAGGGCGGAGGGATCGAGGTGCCGGGGGCGTGACAAAGCGTTATCTTTGGTGGGCGGCAAGAGCTTTTCGACCCAGTTTGCAACGACTCCTGTGAAGCCAATAAAGGCGATCGCTCTCACGCAATTGAAGGCCAGGTGAAAGACAACTACCTGCGTGGCTGCGCCACCTAACATGCCACTGGTGTGCTTGAGCCACAGCCCCACCAAGGGCGCAGCAGCCAAAATCCCGAAGACTTTGAACAGCAAATTGCCCAGCGGCACCTGGCGTACCGTGAGGGCGGATTTTGCGGTAGTCAGTACCGACAGCAAGCCACTGCCCAGATTGGCACCCAAAACCAAACCCAGCGCCACTTCCATCGGGATGACTTGCGAGGCCGCCAAGGTGGCGACCAGCAGCACGGTTGCCAGACTGGAATAACGGCACCGACGGTAATTTCCAGCAGCAAGTCGCTGGCCAATGATTTCAGAGCGATTTGCACCACATCTGACTGCGTCAATATGCGGGTAGAGGCGCTGATCAGGCTGAGTGCCAGCAACATCAGCCCAAGTCCAATTAAAATTCGCCCCACTCGGCCCACGGTAGTGTTTTGGCTGGCAATAAACAACACAACGCCCATAAAAATAAGCAAGGGCGAGAGCCAGCTCAGGTCGAAATGAAATATCACGGCCATCAGGCTGGTGCCCACATCCGCGCCCAGGATCACCGCGAGAGCCGCAGGCAGCGTGACCAAACCCTGGCCGACGAAGGCAGAGACGATCAGCGCTGTTGCTGTGCTGGATTGCACCACGGCAGTGACCCCGACGCCAGCGAG
>JASJPN010000083.1:0-4492 GCA_031426635.1 Polaromonas sp. | reverse complement strand
ATCCGCTTGGCGGTGTGCCTGCTTTTGCCTCCGGATGAGCTGTTTGGGCCACACCGGAGCGCCTCTTTCTTTTTACCTTGCATTTCACAAGAGGGAACTCATCATGTCACATCTTCGTCGCACCGTACTGACCGTCGCCTTCGCTGCAGCCTGTGCCGGTTCATGGGCCGCAACCCCTGCGCAGACCAATCAAAATAATCCAAAAAACGCTGCGGCGCAGCTTGCCGAACCAAAGGTCGAGACGCTTGCGGTGGCGGCCGACCCTTTGAAAAAGGCGGTACTCATCGGCCGTGTCGCGACGGGAAACATGATTTTTCAATTGGAACTCGAAGGTTCCGAACCGATGTGGATGCAGATGGGCAATCCGCCCACTTGGGACGCACATACGCCCGGTGCCGACGAACGCTACCACGTAGAGTTAAAACTGACGGACCCGAAGACCAAGACGCGCATTCCCTACGCAAACATAAGCTTTGCAGCGACAAACAAGGCGTCCGGCAAGAGCATCACCCTGCCGCTTCCTCCGATGTGGGGCAGCAGCGGCCTCCATTACTCGGCCAACAGCGCGCTCCTGGGTGACGGTACCTATGCCGCCACGGTGACGGTCGATGTGCCGACGTTCCAACGCGAATTGAAAGACAAAGACCTGTGGTCCAAAGCGGTGAGCGCCAGGTTCCACTTCAGACTTGCGAATGGCAAGCTGACGGAAGTTTCGTCGGCAAGCCGCTAAGTGCCCGTCGGTGGCTTCCACTTTGGCCCCGCTCTGTGCCCGTTGCAGGAGGTCGGCGTAGACGGGTTTCAACGGTAATGATTCTGAAACTTTTTTTCTGGAGAAAATTTATGAAAACCTTGCTTGTAATGGCTGTTGGTACGATGTCTCTGTTGAGCACCGGCGTCTCGTTGGCGCAGCACGGAAACATGATGAATGGGGGCGCGTGGGGCGGCGGCTGGATGGGTGGATACGGCGGGGTATGGACGCCGATCTTGCTTGTTATCGTGGTTGCTGGCCTCGTCGCATGGATCGTCAAGCGAGGCGGCAAGTGATAAAAGTCGTCAGATATGCCGTTTACAGCTCGGCTTTCATGCTGTTCCCAACGTTACCCAACCAAACCAGGAGTCTGTCATGACCCATTTTCGCTTCACACCACTAGCCGTTGCGCTCGTTGCCTCGATCTCATTGACCGCTTGCAACACAGCACCGACGATGCCGATGGGCAGCGCATCTGCCAGCAGCATGGCCACGCCCGACCGCATGGCCATGATGGATGCGCAGATGAAGACCATGAGAGGTATGCACGACAAGATGATGAGCGCCAAGACCCCGGAAGAGCGCAGCAAGCTGATGGCTGAACACATGAAATCCATGCAGGACGGTATGAAAATGATGGAAGGCATGTCCGGCGCTGGTATGGGAGACATGAAGGGTATGCAGGGTATGGCTGGCGACATGGGCGCGCGCCAGCAGATGATGGAAAAACGCATGGAGATGATGCAGACCATGATGAAAATGATGATGGATCGAATGCAAGCCGCGCCTATGAAGTGAAGGAGGCACCAATGAACAATGACCCTTGGAGCGCAAGAAAACCCGAATGCGATGAGCATGCAATCGTCGACCGGATCGCCCGACAACCGGTGGGAATTCACCATCGTGCGGCCGGGTGAGCTCATACTCCGGATATTTCGCTGGCAACTCTGATTGACACCATAACCCAAAAAAGCACGACCATGAACACTGCCAGCATTGCCAGCAGCAGCCTCGCTGTCGGCACCATCTACACCTGCCCGATGCACCCAGAGGTGCGCCAGGACCATCCCGGCAACTGCCCCAAGTGCGGCATGACGCTGGAGCCGGAGTTGCCCAGCCTGGACGATGACGACAACCCAGAGTTGCGCGACTTTCAGCGCCGCCTCTGGTGGACCTTGCCGCTGACCGCCATCGTCTTCGTACTCGCCATGTTGGGCCATCGCCTGCAGTGGATGGACATGGCGGTGCAGAGCTGGGTTGAACTGGTCCTCGCGACGCCCATCGTGCTCTGGGCTGGTTGGCCGTTCTTCACCCGGGGCTGGCAGTCTGTGGTCAATCTCAGTCCCAATATGTGGACATTGATCGGGCTGGGCACTGGTGCTGCTTATATTTACAGCGTGGTGGCGACCATCGCACCACAGGTGTTTCCGGCCTCGTTTGTCTCGATGGGACGTGTCGCCGTCTATTTCGAAGCGGCGGCCGTGATCATCTCGCTGACCTTGTTGGGCCAGGTGCTGGAATTGAAAGCCCGTTCGCAGACCTCGGCGGCAATCAAGTCCCTGCTGGGTCTGGCACCCAAGACGGCCAGGCGCATCCGCGCTGATGGCACCGAGGAAGACGTGCCCTTGGGCCATGTTCACGTGAACGATGTGTTGCGCGTCCGACCCGGTGAAAAGGTGCCCGTCGATGGCATCGTCACCGAGGGCAGCAGCGCCGTGGATGAGTCCATGCTCACAGGTGAGCCCATGCCGGTGACCAAGCGCGTGGGCGACAAAGTCATTGGTGCGACCCTCAACACTAGTGGTGCCCTGGTCATGCGTTCAGAACGGGTCGGCGCCACCACCGTGCTGGCGCAGATCGTGCACATGGTCGCCCAGGCGCAGCGCTCCCGAGCCCCGATGCAGCGCATGGCCGACTTGGTGGCCGGCTACTTTGTTGTGACGGTGGTGGCCGTGGCCTTGCTGACTTTCTTTGTCTGGGGATTTTTTGGGCCTGAGCCCAGTTGGGTGTTTGGTTTGATCAACGCGGTTTCGGTGCTGATCATCGCCTGCCCGTGTGCCTTGGGCTTGGCTACGCCGATGTCCATCATGGTCGCCACCGGCCTGGGTGCCACGCGGGGCGTGTTGTTCCGCGATGCTGCAGCGATCGAGAATTTTCGCAAGATTGACACCCTCATCATTGACAAAACCGGGACCCTGACGGAAGGCCGACCGGCGTTTGATCGCACGGTACCCGTGCCGGGCTTGACGGCTGACGACGTGTTGCGCCTGGCGGCCAGCCTGGATCAGGGCAGCGAGCATCCACTCGCAGAGACCCTTGTCCGTGCCGCCCGTGAGCGCGGCATGACGCTGGACAAACCGGAGAATTTTGAGTCAGGATCGGGCATGGGTGTGCGCGGACAGGTGGGGGGGCACCAGCTTGCGCTGGGCAATGCCACGCTGATGCAGCAGATCGGCGTTGCGGTCGATGGCTTGTTGCCACAGGCCGAGACCTTGCGCTCAGAAGGTGCCAGCGTGATGCATCTGGCCGTCAACGGTCAGTTGGCAGGGCTGCTGGCGGTGTCAGACCCGATCAAGTCCAGCACGCCTGAAGCTTTGGCGGCACTGAAAGTGGCCGGTTTGCGCATCGTGATGGCCACCGGCGACGGTCTGACCACGGCCAAGGCTGTCGGTGCCCGTCTGGGCATCGACGAAGTACACGGGGAGGTCAAGCCGGCCGACAAACTGCTGCTGGTCGAGCGGTTGCAAAGGGAAGGGCGCATCGTGGCGATGGCGGGGGACGGCATCAACGATGCGCCGGCGCTGGCCAAAGCGGATGTTGGCGTCGCCATGGGTACTGGCACGGATGTGGCCATGAACAGCGCGCAGGTCACGCTGGTCAAGGGTGATCTGCGCGGGATCGCCATCGCGCGGGCGCTCTCGGTGGCCACGGTCAGCAACATGAAGCAGAATCTGCTGTTTGCCCTGCTGTACAACGCGCTGGGTATCCCCATCGCGGCGGGTGTGCTGTACCCGTTGACCGGCTGGCTGTTGTCGCCTATGATCGCAGCCTTGGCCATGAGCTTCAGTTCCGTGTCCGTGATTGGCAATGCCTTGCGCTTGCGACGCAGCCAGGTATGACGGCGCAGTTTCGGTTCCATCGGCGAGTGGTCGCGCCGCTATCGCTGCCGGTCACTCGAGCGCTGTTGGCATTACTCTTTTGAAAGCGTCAATGCCGCCGCATCAAGCAACGCACTGCTCAGTGCATCCAGCACATCAGAGGTCAAATTCCAGCAATGCCAATACAGCTGGATCGGCAGCACATGCTTGGGGGCGATGTTCACCAGTCGCCCCGCTTTCAAGTGCTCGCGTGCCAGCAACTCAGGCACCACACTGACGCCCCAGCCCGCCAGAGCGGCGCGGATCTGGCCTTCTGAGCTGGGCATAAACAATTGATTCAAGGCGACGCGTTTGAGGCCAAAGGCCTTGCTGACAAACTCGCACTGCATGTCGTCTTTGCGGTTGAACGCCACAAACGGGGTGGATCGAAAGTTATACGCTGTCATCCCCTCGGGATAATGCTGTTTGGCGTAGCTGGCCTGCGCCACCGCGATGTAGTTCATTGCGCCCAGTGGCACCACTTTGCAGCCGCGTAGCGCCAGTTTCAGGGTGGTGACACAGCCCAGCACCTGGCCCTCGCGCAGCCATTCCTGGGTGAAGTCCTGGTCGTCGGCGATGATTTCCAGCGGCAGCCCCAAACACACCA
>JASJPN010000082.1:25574-40125 GCA_031426635.1 Polaromonas sp. | reverse complement strand
GGGTTGGGGGAGATTTTCTTCGTCTCAGCTCTTCAAAAACAGCTTGTAAACAGGGTTGCCGGTTTCTTCCACAAACGGGTAGCCCAGCGTTTTCAGAAAGGCGTCAAACGCTTTGTTGTCACTTGGCGGCACCTGCAAGCCGACCAAAATGCGGCCATAGTCTGCACCCTGGTTGCGGTAGTGGAACAGGCTGATGTTCCAGCCAGGGCGCATGGCGGAGAGGAACTTCATCAGCGCACCCGGCCGCTCAGGGAATTCGAAGCGCAACAAGCGTTCGTCTTTGGCCAAGCCCGTATGCCCGCCCACCATGTGCCGAATGTGGTCACGCGCCAGGTCGTCGTGCGTCAAATCCAGCGCCTTGAAGCCATTTTTGGTCAAGGTATGCGCGATTTTGGCGCTCTCGCCTTTGACGGTTGTTGTCAAACCCACAAAGACATGCGCCGCTTTGGCATCGCTGATGCGGTAGTTAAATTCGGTCACATTGCGCTGTGTCGCGCCTAAAGCCGCCGCTTCGTCACCGGCATGGCTGACTTTCCCCCCCGCGGGCAAGCCGCCCAAGAGCGCGCAAAAGCGCTTGAAGCTGCCACGCTCTTCGGGGATGGTCACGGCAAACAGCGCTTCTCGCTCCTCACCCACCTCGGCCCGCTCGGCGACAAAGCGCAGGCGGTCAAAGTTCATGTTCGCGCCACACAAAATGGCGGCATACGTTTTGCCTTTGGCCTTGTGTTTGGCAACATATTGCTTGATCGCCGCTACCGCCAGCGCGCCAGCGGGCTCGACGATGCTGCGCGTATCGACAAAAACGTCTTTGATGGCTGCGCACACCGCGTCGGTGTCGACCTCGATGTAGTCGTCCACCACGCCTGAGGTGACGATGCGAAAAGTCTCCTCGCCGACCAGTTTCACCGCCGTGCCGTCCGAAAACAGCCCCACATCCGTCAGCGTGACGCGTTTTTTGGCGGCGACGGATTGAATCATCGCATTCGAGTTGTTCATTTGCACGCCGATAACCTTGATACGCGGGTTGACGGCTTTGATGTAGTTCGCCACGCCAGCAATCAGCCCACCACCGCCAATCGCCACAAACACCGCGTCCAGCTCACCCAGTTTGAGGGTTTGCATTTGCTGCAGCATTTCCATCGCCACGGTGCCCTGGCCGGCAATGACATCGGGATCGTCAAAGGGGTGGACAAAGGTCAAGCCCTGCTTTTTCTCCAGGGTCACGGCGTGGGTGTAAGCGTCAGAATAACTCTCGCCAAACAGCACCACTTCACCGCCAAAGTCACGCACGGCGTCAATTTTGAGCTGCGGCGTGGTGGTGGGCATGACAATCACGGCGCGAATGCCCAGTTTGGAGGCGCTTAAAGCGACGCCCTGTGCGTGGTTGCCGGCAGAGGCGCAAATCACGCCTTTTTTGAGCTGTGCAGGGCTCAGATGTGCCATTTTGTTGTAGGCGCCGCGCAGTTTGAAGCTATGCACCTCTTGCTGATCTTCGCGCTTGAACAGCACGGTGTTGCCCAGGCGCTGACTCAGGTTTTTAGCGGGTTGCAGGGGGGACACAATCGCGACGTCGTACACGCGTGCCTTGAGGGTTTTTTGCAGATAGTCGGCTGGTGTCAGGTGTTTGCTCATAGTCTCTATGATAAACCGGGCAAAAAAAAGCCCCGAACCTTGCGGTTTGGGGCTTAATCCATCTTTTCAGAGGATGGAGGAGACAATTGGTGCGCCAAATAAAGTAAAGTTAATTTATCCAGCGCCTGAAGTCAGTGTAAACAAAATTTATTGCAATGCAATAAAAAACTTAGAGTCATCCCTCAAAATAATGTGTTTTGTTGTTACAAGTCAAGGAAAACGTCATGGAATGCACAGTTAGCTGGACGGGAAGCACGGGCACACGCTCGAACATGGGGTTTGTTGCCGAAACCGGCAGTGGCCATGTGGTCGCTATGGATGGCGCGCCAGATGCTGTCAAACCCGAAAATGGTGGCCAAAACCTCGCGCCGCGCCCCATGGAGCTGCTGCTGGCGGGCATGGGTGGCTGCACCGCCTATGACGTGGTGCTGATTTTGAAGCGTGGCCGCCATGTTGTGAGTGGCTGTTCCGTCAAAATTAACGCCGACCGCGCCGAGGTTGACCCCAAAGTCTTCACCGCGATCAACATGCACTTTACTGTGCAAGGCAAGGCTATTCCCGCCAGTGCCATTGAGCGAGCGATTGCCATGAGCCACGACAAGTATTGCTCTGCCAGCATCATGCTGGGCAAAACCGCCGCGATCAGCACCAGTTTTGAGAAAATCGAGGCGTAAATAGGGTGATATATGGCTATAGCCAGCGTATTTGTTGGTTATGTTGCTATATATTTAATAGTAAAAAATATCAAACGTAATGCGCTGTGGTCGTCATCACCTTGGCGGCCGCAGCCATCAGCGCTTTGACCGGTGCGGGCAGGTCCACCGCGCCCGCATCGCGCGCTTGAGCCGCGTGGCGGGCTTCGTCTGCGCCCATTTGAGCCACGATGGCGCGCGAGGCATGGTCGCTGGCGGGTAGCCGGTCCAAGTGGCTGCGCAAGTGGGCTTCCACCTGCTTTTCCGTCTCATCGACAAAGCCATAGCTCACCGCATCGCCGAGCTTGCCAGCGATCAGCCCCAAGCCAAAGGCCCCTGCGTACCACAGCGGGTTCAGCAGGCTCGGCCGTGCCCCCAGTTCATCCAAACGCGTTTTGCACCACGCCAAATGATCCGTTTCTTCGCGTGCAGCCGCCAAAAAGTGAGCCCGCGTAGCGGCATTTTTGGTAGCCAGGGCCCCTGCGGTGTACAGCGCCTGCGCACAGACCTCGCCCACATGGTTAACCCGCATCAGCGCGCCAGCATGGGCTTTCTCGGTTGTACTCAGGGGGGCGGGGCGTTCCTCAACGGTCCAAGCCTGCGGACAAGGCTTGGAGGCGCGCGGTTCGGCAAACAAGGTGCGCAACGTGGTGTCCAGGGCGGCGATCAAAGTATTCATGGAGTTGTTGCAGGGAAGCAACATAAATGAGGCGAATAATGGCTATTTTAACTAAACCATTTGCACAGTCGTGCTGCCTCTGGTGCAATAGACCCAACTTCCCGAAAGGGGGTTGGCCCGGGCATCTAACGAAGCGATGCAGAGAGCGACGCAAGTCATTCGATGCGAGACACTTTGCAGACCGGTGCCCTATGTTTAACCTTGGAGAATTTTTAAATGAAAAAAACCCTACTCGCATTGGCAGTTTTGGCTGCTTCTGGCGCATCATTCGCACAATCTTCTGTGACTTTGTACGGCGTGGCTGACCTCGCTATTGCTAAAGCCAACAACGGCGGCAAAGTCCAAATGTCTGGTAACGGCATCGCCAACAACGGTAACAGCCGTTTCGGCTTGAAGGGCACTGAAGACCTCGGTGGCGGCTTGAAAGCCAACTTCAACATGGAAGCCGCAGTGAATCTTGAGAATGGCGCAACTGATGCCAGGCTGTTCCAGCGCGCAGCTAACGTGTCGCTCAATGGCGGTTTCGGTGAAGTTCGTTTGGGCCGTGGCCTGAGCTTGGGCTGGGCTGCTGCTTATGCTTATGAGTTGACCGGTACGGCCAACTACTCTACTTTGGGTAACAGCTTTGGCTATGTGGGCGGTGCCCGCAACGACAGCGAAATCCGTTACACCAGCCCAGAATTCGTTCCTGGCTTGAAAGTGGGTATCGGCTACCAATTGGCTGCAGATAACGTGGTTGGCGCTAAAGCGGCTAGCTTCACGTCTGCTGGTGTGTATGTTCCAGCAGTAGCTGGCACACCTACCAACAAGCTCGACTTGGCTGTCATCTACAGCGCTGGCCCAATTGCAGCTGCTGCTGCTTACAGCAAGCCTGCCGGCGGCGAGAAGAGCTTCTCATTGGGTGGCGGTTACAACTTCGGCACCTTTAAAGTTGCTGCTAGCTACCAAGACCCAGCTGGTGTGAGCAAAGGCTTCACCGTCGGTGGCGCAGCTAACTTCGGCGCTGCTTCTTTGGCAGTTGACGTGGCTCGTGACACTGGCCTGAAGGCTACCAACTACGTTTTGGAAGGCAAGTACAGCTTGTCTAAGCGCACCTTCACATACGCTGCTTACCAGCGTATGGGCGCAACGTCTACCAACGTGGTGGGCGCTGGCATTCGCCACAACTTCTAAATCTCATGCTGGCTGCAAGCCAGTAAGGGTTTAAGAGTGAAAAAGCCACCAGGTTTTCGGACTTGGTGGCTTTTTCTATGGGCAAGATGATACAGATGAGATGAAATTTTGTGAAACCATGTTCGAAGAATACGAAGGCAATGACTAGATTAGGCTGGCTGTCCAGGTGGCTTGCGGTCATGACCTTGGCCTCCTGCACGAGTTTGCCCCAGGGTGAGTCGCCACAGGTGCAAGAAGCGACGGATGCTGCAGTTTTGATCGCGCGCAATCCTTGGTCTGCTGCATCTGGATCGCCTATAGCCGCCGCATCAGACTGGGTGCATTTTCCGCTACCCGGTAAATCGGCCACCAGCTACAGCTATGTGCATCATGATGGGCGTGACAGCATGGCCGCGCAGGCGGACGCTTCGTCCAGTATGCTGCGGCGTGAATTACGACTCTCGCCGGCAGAGTTGGGTGATCTGACATTTTCATGGCAAGTGCCTGAACTCATCAAAGATGGCGATATGGCCGTTCCGGAGTTTGACGATTCACCGGTACGCATTCTCTTGATTTTTGAGGGCGATCGGACCCAATTTTCTGCAAAAAATGCCCTGTTGTCTGAATTGACCCACCTCGTGTTGGGTGAGCCGCTGCCTTACGCCACACTGATGTATGTATGGAGCAATCAACAGCCAGAGGGCAGCGTCATCATCAGCTCGCACACCGACAGAATTCGCAGCATCGTGGTCGAATCGGGCCGCAAACACCTCAACCAGTGGCGAGACTATGAGCGTGACATCCGCGCCGATTATGAAAAAGCCTACGGTGAAGCACCTGGTGCCCTGCTGCGCGTTGGCATCATGACGGACAGCGATAACACCCGTTCGCAAACTACTGCGTGGTATGGGGCGTTGCGTTTCAGGTCGGCCCCGACGCCGTGACCTCACGCATACCGCTTGCCACGCAGGTGGCCAAAAGGTCGATGATCATCAAATGCAGGAAGCGCGAGGCCATCGGGCTGTAGCGGTCAAAGCCTTTCGGGTGGTCGGCGGCCAGGTGAATTTTTCCAGCGGATGCTAACGGCGAGCCGCTGCCGGCGAGGAGAGGCAGGCTTTGACGCGTTCTAGCATGCCTCACTCCAGCAGTAGTTGTCTTTGGCAATCATGGCGCTGGACGCACTGGGGCCCCAGCTACCGGCGGCATAAGGACGTGGGCCCTGTGCATCGGCTTTCCAGGCGTCCAAAATAGGCTCAACCCAGCGCCAGGCACATTCTTGCTCGTCGCTACGCACAAACAGATTCAAGCGGCCGGCCAGCACGTCCAGCAGCAAGCGCTCGTAAGCGCCGACGCGTTCCAGGCCAAAACGCTTGTCAAAATCAAGATCCAGCTGCACCGGTACCAGTGTTTGTGTGTTGCGCCCGGCCGATGTGCGCTGATTCGCCCCTTGCGAGAACAAATGCAGCTCCAGGCCATCTTTGGGTTGCAGGTTGATCACCAGGCGGTTGGCGGCCCCCATCGGCGACTGGTAAATCGCATGCGGTGCCGGGCGGAAGTTGATCACAATCGACGCATCACGCGCCGCCAGGCGCTTGCCGGTGCGGATGTAAAACGGGACACCTGCCCAGCGCCAGTTGGCAATCTCACAGCGCAGGGCGACAAAGGTTTCGGTCTGGCTGTGCGGATTGACGCCAGCCTCAGCCAGGTAGCCGGGCACGGCTTGACCGCCGATCACGCCCGCCGTGTATTGACCGCGAATCACATGCTGGCTCAGCGTTTGCGGTGTCCACGGCTTCAAAGAGCGCAGCACTTTGAGCTTTTCATCACGAATTGCATCAGCATGGGCGTTGATAGGCGGCTCCATGCCAATCGCGCACAGCAGTTGCAGCGCATGGTTTTGCACCATGTCGCGCAAGGCACCCGTACTGTCATAAAACGCGCCGCGTGTTTCTACGCCCAGGTCTTCGGCGATGGTGATTTGGATGTTGGCGATGGTTTCTCTGCGCCACAGGGGCTCAAACAGCGAGTTGCCAAAGCGCAGTGCAAACAGGTTTTGTACCGACGGTTTACCCAAATAGTGGTCAATCCGGAACACCTGGTTTTCCGTCAACACCCGGCGCACGGTGTCGTTGATGGCGCGGTTGGAAGCCAAATCGTGGCCCAGCGGTTTTTCCAGCACCACCCGTGTTTTGGGGCCATTGAGGCCAGCCGCTGCAATGTGCTCGCACACCGCCGTGAACAGCGCAGGCGCGGTGGCGACATACATCACCACCGTGTCTGCGTTGCGGGTGTTCAGTCGTTCAGCCAGGCTGACATAATCGGTGGGCTTGGACAAATCCATGCGCAGAAAGTGCAGCATGGTCGCAAAGCGCTCGAAGTCTTCAGGAGCCGGTCGTTTGGAGGGATCCACCGCATCAAAGCGCGATTTGATCAGCGCACGGTATTGCGCATCGGTGAGGTCGTCGCGCGCCACGCCGATAATGCGCCCGCCATCGGGCAAGCTGCCATGACGAAACGCTTGAAACAAAGCGGGCAGCAGCTTTCGCCATGCCAAATCGCCCGTTCCACCCAAAATAACCAAGTCAAAACTCATGAAGTCGCTGGATGGTTTCGTAACTAAAATATTCCAAATGAGAGTTATTAATGTAACTTGGTTTCATGAGGGGTGCAATAATTGCAGCACAGGATGACATCGCAACCAGCTTGACCATGACCACTATAACTACCGCTTACAGCACCCCGTCCGCATGGACCGCCGCATCGCGCGTTCGCTGCGATCAAACCGCCGCATGGGCCGCGCTGCAACACCACTTCTCGGTCAGCGGCCAAGTGTTTGATGCCAGAGACGCTTTTGCCCAAGAGGCAGACCGGTTTGTCAAACTGAGCCAGCAAGCGCCGTATGTGTTTGCCGATTTGTCAAAAAACCGACTCGATGAGGCGACGCAGATCTTGCTGCTTGATTTAGCCCGTCAAAGCGGTGTGGAAGCGCATCGAGATGCCATGTTTGCAGGCGAAAAAGTCAACAACACCGAAAACCGTGCGGTGATGCATTGGTTGCTCAGGAGTCCTTGCGTGGTCGGTGTAAATGCTGGTCACAATGCTACAAATACAGTAGCAAAAAGCATTCTTGGTGCGGAGGTTGCCGAGGCATTGGCCTTGGTTCACGCGACCTTGACACCCATGCTGGCCTATGCCGAGCGCATTCGTGCGGATGCCAAAATCACCGACGTGGTCAACATTGGCATTGGCGGCTCGGACTTGGGGCCGCAGATGGTGGTGTTGGCGCTAGACAGCTTCGTCACGGCAGGCAAACGGATCCATTTTGTCTCCAACGTCGATGGGCATGAGCTGGCGGCGGTGCTGAAAAACCTGAAAGCGGAGAACACCTTGTTTTTAATCGCTTCCAAAACATTCACCACGGCTGAAACCATGACCAATGCCTTGTCTGCCAAGGCGTGGTTCGAGGCTAACTACCGTGAGAAAAATGCGCTCAGTGCAGCAGGTAAAGGCATATCGCGTCATTTTGCGGCACTCACCACCAACGTCGTTGCTGCCAAAACCTTTGGCATCAGCACCACTTTTGGTTTTTGGGATTGGGTGGGCGGGCGCTATTCCTTGTGGTCAGCCATCGGACTGCCGATAGCGATAGCGATTGGCGCGCAAGGCTTCAAAGACCTGCTGGCTGGTGCACACGCGATGGACGAGCACTTTCGCAGCGCGCCCTTAGAGCGCAATTTGCCCGTCAAACTGGGTTTGCTCGATGTCTGGTATCGCAATTTTCATGGCTTCACCAGTCGCTGCGTAGCGGCCTATGACAGCGCACTGCGCCGATTGCCAGCCTATTTGCAGCAATTGGAGATGGAAAGCAACGGTAAACGCGTTGATGCCAGTGGCCAGACGCTGCCGTTTTCTACCGCTGCGGTGGTGTGGGGTGAACTGGGCGCCAACGGTCAGCACGCGTTCTTTCAAATGCTGCACCAAGGCACGGATGTGGTGCCGGTCGAGTTCATTGCGGTCAAGCGGGCCCGGCATAGCTTGGCAGGGCATCAAAACAAGCTGCTTGCCAATGTGGTGGCGCAAGCACAAGCTTTGATGGTCGGTAAAAGCGATACCGCTGGACACAAACATTTCCCAGGCAACCGCCCCAGCACGATGCTGCTGCTTGACGAGCTGACACCCGCTAGTTTGGGTGCGTTGATTGCCCTGTATGAGCACCGCGTGTTCGTGGCCGGTAGCGTGTGGGGCCTCAACAGTTATGACCAATGGGGCGTGGAACTGGGCAAGATGTTGGCAGTAGATATCGAGGCGCGCATGACATCGGGCGATATGGCGGGGCTGGACGGGTCAACCCGGGCCTTGCTGCAAAAGTTGAGCAGTCCACTGACTCAAGTCAAACGATCTTAAACTTGAGGGTCTGCTTGCCAAACCACACCGGTGTCACTCAAGATGGCATGCAGTGGGATGTCGTGCGCTGCGGGCGAAAAATCGGGCAGCCAGCCGTGGCTGTAACCCAAGCCAACCGTGGTGGGCTGTGGTTGCAGGGTTGCCAGGGTGCGGTCATAAAAGCCGCCGCCATAGCCCAGCCGGTAGCCATTTGGCCCAAAACCGACGCAGGGCACAAACAAGATCGTGGGCACCACAATCTCGGTGTCTTTGGGTTTGGGGATGCCGTAAGCGTCCTCTTCCATCGGACAGCCGGGGTACCACGCATGGAAGATGAGGGTTTTGTGGACCTTGTCGATCACCGGCAGCCCAATTTTGCAAGGCGACCGATTTGCGATGGATTCTGTAGCTGTCTGGGCGATATCTTCGTCGGCCAGCGGTATATTTTTGGCTGAAAAAGTCTGCAAAGTGGCATCCTCTTGCCAGCGGTACAGAGCCGGTAGGGGGTCAAACTCGCCTTTGATGGGCCAATACGCACCAATCACGGTGTCGGGCTTGCCAAAGAGCCAAATTCGCATCACACTTTGTAATAAATCCGCGCGGTGTAGTCGATCGGGTAAATTCAAGCGTTGTTCTATCAGAGCTTTCCGCACGGCGACCTTATTCATCATTTTCCCTTTATGCAATTCAAGCAAAGCACCACGATTTTGACACCTCTTTTTATTCCCCTGTCGCCCGCGTTCTGGCTCCCACTACTTATCAGCGCTTTGGGTGCTGGTTTTTCGGGCATGGCTGTAGCGCAAAACGGTTCCAACCCGCGTGCGGACCAGGTGTTGCTGGAGATGAGTCAAGCGTTTAAGCGGGGCGATAAAACCCGACTGGCGGCGCTCTTGCCGCAAGCGAGTGGCCATGCGCTGGAGCCGTGGGCAGGGTATTGGGAGCTCAAAGCGCGTTTAGACGAGGCCTCCAGCACAGAAGTGCAAGCCTTTTTGACCCGCTATGCAGGCACCTACCAGGAGGACCGCTTGCGCAACGACTGGTTGTTGCTCTTGGGTCAGCGGCGCGATTGGAGCAACTTTGCCGCCGAGTATCCCAAATACCGCATGAACGACGACAAAGAAGTGCGTTGCTACGCGCTCCTGATCGATCACCTGCAAGGCACACCAACGTTGACCGCTGCTGCGCCGCCTGACTTGGCCGCCGAGGTGCGTAAAAACTGGCTGGCCCAGCGTGATGCCGATGATGGCTGCAACCTGGCCGCTGACCGGTTGATCAAAGACCCTAACTCAAGCACAGCCGCCAACGGCGGCATGAACGCGCAGGATGCCTGGCGCAAAGCGCGTTTGGCGATGGAGGCGAACCGCCCCCGCGCGGCGCGCAATGCCTTGCAAATCGTGTCCCTGGATACGGCAAGTAGCGTGCCGGAGATACAAGCCGACCCGCTGAAGTTTTTGAAAAAGCGCGCCACGGCGGTGGGCAAGGAGCGCAAAGAGGCTGAACTGTTGGCCTTGATCCGGCTGGCAGGCAGCAATGCAGATGCAGCAGCGATGCAGCTTGATGCCAAATGGAGTGTGCAACTGACCGCCGAGCAACGCAACTGGGCGTGGGGGGCGATTGGCAAACAAGCCGCGATGAGTCTGAGCAGCCAGGCCGCAGGCTATTTTGCGAATGTGACCAAAGACACGGATCTGAGCGATGACATGCTGGGCTGGAAAGTGCGTGCGGTACTGCGTGCCAGCAGCACCCCCCAGTGGTCCGTGGTATCAAACGCCATCAACGCGATGAGTGACGATGCCCGAAAAGACGCCACGTGGCGGTACTGGAAGGCGCGCGCGCTCAAAGCCAGTGCGGCCCTGCGAGCTGCTAAAAACGCAGGACGCGCAGACATACCCGCCGCCCGGACCGAGCTGGATGAAGCCAATGCGTTGCTGGAATCCATCGCTGGCGTACGCGGTTTTTACGAGCAACTGGCTTTGGAAGAGTTGGGACGCAAAGTCACCGTACCCGCCCGCCCACCGGAGTTGACACCGCTTGAGAAAGACACCGCCCGGCAAAACCCGGGCCTGAAACGTGCGCTGGTTGCCATGGGCATCGGTTTGCGTCCTGAAGGCGTACGCGAATGGAATTACAGCACGAACTTACACACGCCAAGCGAACCAGCGGGTGGCCAAGCCGGCGGCATGAGTGACCGCGAACTGCTGGCCGCCGCCCAACTGGCGTGCGAACGCGAAGTTTGGGACCGCTGCATCAACACCAGTGAGCGCACCAAAACGGTCATCGACTTTGAGCAGCGCTTCCCCATGCCTTTCAAAGCTTCGGTCACCAAACGCAGCGCTGACATCAACCTGGACCCAGCCTATGTCTACGGTTTGATCCGCCAGGAAAGCCGCTTCATCATGGATGCGCGCTCAGGCGTGGGCGCCTCGGGGTTGATGCAGGTGATGCCTGCAACGGCACGCTGGACCGCCAAAAAAATCGGCTTGACCAGTTTCACGCCCGACCAAATCAACGACCGTGAAACCAATATCACCATCGGTACCGGCTACTTGAAGCTGGTGCTGGATGACTTTGGCGGTGCCATGTCGCTGGCCGCTGCTGCGTACAACGCGGGCCCCGGACGCCCCCGCGCATGGCGCAACGGCCCACAGATCGAGGCCGCGATTTGGGCTGAAAATGTGCCCTTTGCCGAGACCCGCGATTATGTGAAGAAGGTGCTCAGCAACACCACCAACTACGCCGCCATTTTGACGGGGCAACCGCAATCTCTCAAAAACCGCCTTGGCCTGGTGGGGCCGCGTGAAACAGCGGTCGCCGAAGTGAACGCCGACTTGCCTTGATCCGATTCCTCCCCAAAAACTTGCAGACAGAACAACAAGAAGCATGAAAAAAATCCTCGTTTTAGGCGGCACCGGCTTTGTCGGTCGCCACGTTTGTGAAAAATTGGCGCGCCTGTCCTACCGCATCACCGTGCCTACGCGTCGGCGCGAAAACGCCAAACCGATTCAGCACCTGCCGCTCCTGGACGTGATGGAGGCCGATATTCACGACCCCGCTGTACTGACGCGCCTGGTGGCTGGGCACGATGCGGTCGTCAACCTGGTGGCGATCCTGCACGGCGATGCGGCCGCGTTTGAGCGCGTACATGTCGCCTTGCCACGTGCGCTGGCGCAGGCCTGCGTTCAGACTGGCGTGAAACGGGTCGTCCACGTCAGCGCTTTGGGCGCCGCGCTGGATGCCCCGTCGATGTACCAGCGCTCCAAGGCACAGGGCGAGGCTGTGTTGCAAGCCGCAGGGCTGGACCTGACCATTCTGCGTCCCAGCGTGATGTTTGGCGTGGAGGACAAATTTTTGAACCTGTTCGCCAAGCTGCAAAAAGTTTTCCTGGTCATGCCTTTGGCCGGGGCGACGACCCGCTTTCAGCCGGTGTGGGTGGAAGACGTGGCGCAGGCGATTGTGAACAGCTTGCACAGCCTTGACCATGGCGTTGGCAAAACCACCAGCCCGGTGTACGAGGCTTGCGGGCCCGATGTGTTCACGCTCAAACAGTTGGCGCAACTGGCGGGCGTGTGGGCGGGCATCAACCACGGGCGCGGCCGCCCCGTGCTGGCCTTGCCGATGGCGCTGGGTCAATTGCAAGCGGCGGTCATGCGGCTGCTGCCCGGCGAGCCCTTGCTGAGCCGCGACAACCTCGATTCGATGCGGGTTGACAACATCGCCAGTGGCAAGCTGCCAGGCTTGGACGCCCTGAACGTGACACCCACCCCCCTGGCTGCGATTGCGCCCATGTATTTGGGCCGCAACGGTGCGGGGGCCCATCTGCTGGCCATGCGCAAAACAGCGGGTCGGTTTTAAGTGGTTTGTGACGCGATCCCGCTGCTGTTTGGGTTAGGATGGCATTTTGGAGAACTGCATGCTCAAACTGGTCGTCGGAAATAAAAATTACTCCTCATGGTCGATGCGGCCCTGGGTCTTGCTCACCCAGGCGGGCATCGCGTTTGAAGAAGTCATGGTGCGCTTTGACTCGTTTGCGGCGGGCTCCAACTTCAAGCAGACACTCGCCACCGTGAGTCCGACTGGCAAGGTGCCCGTTCTGGTGGACGGTGACTTGCACATCTGGGACACCCTGGCGATTGCTGAGTACGTCGCAGAGACCTTTCCTGACAAGCACCTGTGGCCGCAAGACCGCGCAGCCCGCGCCATCGCCCGTAGTGTCTGCGCCGAAATGCACGCCGGCTTCACCGGCCTGCGCAGCAACTGCCCCATGAACATCGAAGCGTCCTTGCCCGGCATCGGCCAACTGGTCTGGCGTGACAAACCGGCGGTGCAGGCTGACGTGCAACGCCTCGTTCAACTGTGGAGCGGGCTGTTGGATACGTACCAAGGCCCGATGCTGTTTGGCGATTTCTCCATCGCCGACGCCTACTTCGCCCCCGTCTGCATGCGCCTGAACACCTACGCGCTGCCGCTGCCTGCCCCCATCGCCGCGTACGTGGCACGCGTCACCGCCTTGCCCGGCGTGCAGGCGTGGATTCAGGGCGCGCTGGCTGAGAAAGACTTTCTGGATTTTGAAGAGCCATATCGGATCAAGCGGTAAAACCGTCAGGCTCGACCCGTTCGGGCTGAGCTGGTCGAAGCCTTCTTTGGCAAATCTGTAAACTAGCGCCATGCAAATTTACATGGTCGGTGGTGCGGTGCGCGATGCTTTGCTGGGCTTGCCGGTGCAAGACCACGACTGGGTGGTGGTGGGCGCCACGCCTGAGCAGATGGTCAACGCGGGATTTTTGCCGGTGGGCAAGGATTTCCCGGTTTTTTTGCACCCGGTCACCAAAGAAGAAGTCGCCCTGGCCCGTACCGAGCGCAAAACTGCGCCCGGCTACCACGGCTTTGCGTTCCATGCCGCCCCTAGTGTGAGCCTGGAAGACGATCTGTCGCGGCGTGACCTCACTATCAATTCCATAGCTATTCAGGCAAGTAATACGCCGACTGTAGGTAAATTTGGCACATCAATGGACTGGAAGGTCGATGCCGCGCTTGACCGCAGCCAGTTGATTGACCCGCACCACGGGCAGCGCGATTTGAATGCCAAAGTGCTGCGCCACGTCTCCAGCGCCTTTGCCGAAGACCCGGTGCGCATCCTGCGCCTGGCCCGCTTTGCCGCGCGCTTTGCCGACTTCACAGTCGCACCAGAAACCATGACCCTGATGCGCCAGATGGTCACCAGCGGCGAGGTGGACGCCCTGGTGCCCGAGCGCGTTTGGCAGGAGCTTGCCAAGGGGCTGATGGAAGCCCAACCGTCCCGCATGTTCGAGGTGCTGCGTGAATGTGGTGCCTTGGCGCGTCTGCTGCCCGAGCTGGACAAGCTCTGGGGCGTGCCGCAACGTGCCGAGTATCACCCCGAAATCGACACCGGCGTGCACGTGATGATGGTGCTGGACATGAGCGCGCAGCTCAACTGTGCGCTACCCGTCCGCTTCGCCTGCCTGTGCCACGACTTGGGCAAAGGCACCACGCCAGCCGACATGCTGCCGCGCCACCTGGGGCATGAAGAGCGCAGCGCCAGGCTCTTGCAAGATGTGTGTGCTCGCTTGCGTGTGCCGACCGAGTGCCGCCAACTGGCCGATGTGGTGGCACGCGAGCACGGCAACATCCACCGCAGCCTAGAATTCGACGCCGCCGCCGTGGTGCGCTTGCTGGTGCGCTGTGACGCCATTCGCAAGCCGCAGCGCTTTGAAGAGGTGCTGCTGGCCTGCGAGTGCGATGCGCGCGGGCGGCTGGGTTGTCAAGAAGCAACGTATCCGCAACGGCCGCGTCTGCTGCAATGCCTACAGGCAGCGCAGTCAGTAGCTACACATTTAATAGCAGATAAGGCAATGAATACGCCGGCTAGAGGTCAATTTGAGGGTCAAACAGTAGAAAAACCAAAAGGCAAAGACATTGGCGACTTGATCCATGCGGCTCGGGTCGTCGCCGTGGGTCAAGCGCTGTCACGCGTTGATCAGAGCTTGAAAGGCAC
>JASJPN010000082.1:19023-25474 GCA_031426635.1 Polaromonas sp. | reverse complement strand
TTCTGCAGGAACGCAAACATCACAAAAGCTGCGCCAAACTGGCCTCTAAATGCTCGCTGGGCAGGCGCTTGAAGCCAGAGCGTGTAAAACGCTGCAAGCGGCCCACCACAAAGGCTGTCAACACCGAGGCTTTGACCTGTGCATCGACGCTGGGTGTGGCCGAGCCTTGAGCCTCCGCGTCCAGACGCAGGCTTTGTTTCAAACCGGACTCAAACTTGTCAAAAAACTGATTCATGCGCTGCTGTAGGCGTTCGTTTTCAAACACCAGTGCATCGCCCACCATGACCCGCGCCATGCCCGGGTTTTTTTCACCAAACTGCAAGAGCATGGTCAGCACCTTGGCCACTTGCGCCGTCGGGTTGGATTCGCGCTCGGTGATTTGGTTGATCAAGCTGAAGACGGACTGCTCAATAAAATCAATCAAGGCTTCAAACATCTGCGCTTTGCTGGCGAAGTGGCGGTACAGCGCCGCTTCGCTGACTTCAAGACGGGTCGCCAAGGCGGAGGTGGTGATGCGCTCGGCGCCCGAGCCCTCCAGCATGGCCGCCAATGCTTGCAGGATCTGCACACGTCGCTCACCCGGTTGGGGTCGTTTGCGAATGACGGCAGCAGTAGCCTCGTCGGCGGGCTTGGCCGTCTGAGCTTGAGGGCTTTGGAGTGTGTCGGTCATGATTGTCACGAATTGTAGTTTTTTTGATTCTCGCACACGGCACAGCTTGGCTCGGTGGGTGGAAAACCCGGGAATATTGGCTTATATTCTAAATCCGGGGTATTCCAAAGCGTCTCAAACTGCGTTATGGTGACACATGCGACTGGTCGTCGCTGGAGGCTATTCATATGAGCAAGCGTTCGGTTGATGAGCTATGGGTCAAGCATGGGGGTCAGTTGCTGCCCTCTCCTGGTTTGCAAGCGGCGCCAGTGCTGGACTTGATGTGCTCGCATTTCGTGCTGACCCTGGCTGCCAAACTAGGGCCAAAATTTAATGTGCGTCGTGATTTGAACAGCTTGCTGGCACTCTCAGGTCGCCACATGGTCTGGCCCAGCCATGTCTTTAACCGCGTGCGGGAGTTTTTGGCACGGCGTTGCAAAGACAACGATGTCTGGCGTGGTCACGAACTGCTGAGTAATCAAGAGTTTATTGAGCGTCATGGTACGTGGCGCGGCCCTTATGAAGAAGGGACGATGTTTTTCTATTTAGATGAGTTTGCCAAAGATCAACCCAAAGATTTGCTCTCGGTTTTAGCCGTGACGGGTGACTGGCTCACGCACGCATTGAAAAAACACAGCACCCTGGTTGAGAAAAATATCGCCGCTTTGAGCAATTTGCTGCAACTCAACAAAGCCGAGCGAGCGCTCTTGCTGTATGGCACGTTGGCGCGGTATCAGCGCGATTTGCGCAGCATCCTGGTCGAGTTCAAAGTCAATAATGCGCCAGAGGCTTACGCGGCCATTGCGGAGGTAGCTGGCGTGACCGCCAGTGAGGTGGGAGAGGCCCTGCGCGCGGGTTCGCGCCTGGAACGTATTGGTCTGGTCGAAAACCTGATCTCTGAGCACAGTATCACCGATTTGTCTGATTTGATGAAGGTCAGCGAAAAGCTGCCACCCGTGCTGATGCGTGAGTACCGGGATCAAAACGAATTGATGGCGGTGTTTACCAAGCCGGCAAGCAAGTCGGCGTTAACACGCAACGATTTTTCTTTTGTCCAGGAAGACACACAAGTGCTGTGCGCCTTGATCAGTAACGCGGTTGAGCGCAAGGAATTAGGGGTGAACGTATTGCTGTATGGTCCACCCGGAACGGGCAAGACTGAACTGGCCAAGGTGGTGGCACAGGCTGCAGGACTGGACTTGTACGAGGTGGAATACGCAGACCGGGATGGCAATTCGCTCAGTGGCCGCGACCGCTATCGATCACTGCAAATTGCCCAAGTCTTTTTGAAGGGTAGTCCGAAGGTGGCGCTGATGTTTGACGAGGTGGAAGACGTCTTCCCATCTGTCAGCATCGATGCCGCTAATTTGATGGCACGGCAAGAGCAGCAGGCGTTTTCTAGCGCGGTGAATCACAGCGTTAACGGCAAAGCCTGGGTCAACCAAATATTAGAAACCAACCCGGTACCCACCATTTGGGTGACCAACCGCATTGAGCAAATTGATCCGGCCTTCAGGCGCCGTTTTGCCTACCACCTGGAGTTGAAGTCACCGCCGCCAGGCGCACGCGAACAGTTGGTACGCAAAACACTGGATGGGGTTGCGGTGAGCGCTGAATTTGTGGCCAAATTGACGGAGCGCAAGGGGCTGACACCGGCCCAAATTCGCACGGCAGTGAGGTTTGCCGATTTGGCCAAGAGTGATGACCTGGGTCTGGAGCGGTTGATCGAGCGGCAACTCAAAAATGCCGATACTGCTTTAGGTAACAAAGTGGACAACACGAAAAGTCGTCCGATCATCACGACCTACGATTTGGACATGCTCAATGTCGAAACTCGCTTTGAAGTGCCGCGCATTGTGCGCGCATTGAAAGAGCGCGGACATGGTACCTTGTGTTTTTATGGCGCGCCTGGCACGGGCAAAACCGCCTTGGCCGAGCATATGGCCAAGGCCCTGGAAAAGCCACTGCTGGTTAAACAAGCCAGTGACCTGATGAGTAAATTTGTCGGTGAAACTGAACAAAATATGGCCGCCATGTTCAAGGAAGCAGAAGAAGAGGGCGCGGTCTTGTTATTGGACGAAGCCGATAGTTTTCTACAGGATAGACGCGGCGCGCAGCGCAGCTATGAAGTCACTGAGGTGAATGAAATGCTGCAAGGCATGGAGCGCTTCAAAGGTATTTTTGTATGCACGACCAATTTGCTTGACCGTATCGACCAGGCGGCTTTGCGACGCTTCACCTTCAAAATCAAGTTCAAACCCCTCACACCCGAGCAACGTGAAACCATGTTTACCACCGAAGCGCTTTTGGGGGAACTGAGTCAACTCAGTCCAGCGCTGAAAGCGCGCCTTGCCAGGCTTGACGTGTTGTGCCCAGGCGATTTTGCGGCGGTGAAGCGGCAAATTGACATCTTGGGTGAAGGGTTTTCAGCCGATGATTTCTTAACGCAATTGGAAGCGGAGCATCGCATCAAGCCCGAGGTAAGAGAGGCGCGAAATATGGGTTTTTTGCCTTGAGCGATTCAAAAAAAGATTGAATTGTCAGCGCATGACCCGTAAAACTTCTGCACCGTAGGCGGCCAGCTTTTTGGTGCCAATACCACTGATGCCTTCCAGGTCATGGATGCAAGAGGGATGGCGTTCAGCGATGGCCAAGAGGGTGGCATCGTGAAAAATAACATAAGCGGGTAAATTGTGTTCGCGTGCCACTTCTGAACGCCAGGCCTTGAGTGCGGCAAAACGCTGCTCCCCCGCTGCGTCAAGTGCTGCGTGCGGGGCTTTGGCAACAGCGCTGCCAGCTGCACGCTTGGATTTTCCGCCACGAGTCGCGCCTGCACTGGCAGATTCGCGCAACATGACGGCCACACCGCCTTTGAGCACAGCACGCGAAGCCTCGTTCAGTTGCAAGGTGTTGAAGGCGGCGGCATTGATGTTCAACGCGCCAATGGCTATCAGCTGACGCAGCACGCTACGCAGCTGTGTTTCGCTGAGCGTGGCACCCATGCCAAAGGTGCTGATGGCTTCGTGTCCAAATTGCACGACTTTCTCAGTCTTTTTGCCACGCAAAATGTCCATGATGTGACCCGCACCAAAGCTGATGCCGCTGTGCTGCTGCACGCGATAAATGGTGCTGAGCAGTTTGCGCGCCGCATCGGTGCCATCCCACAGCTCAGGGGGTTGCATGCAGTTGTCGCAATTGCCGCAAAAATAACGACCTTGCGCATCGAGCGTGAGGGCTTCATCGAAATAGGACAACAGGCGACCACGTCGGCAGTCCGGACTTTCTGCCAAAGTCAACAGCGCATCGAGTTTGCCGCGCATGATGTGCTTGAAGTCCTCACCCGCTGGACTCTCGTCGATCATGCGGCGCTGGTTCACCACGTCTTGCAGGCCGTAGCTCATCCAGGCGTTGGCGGGCGCCCCGTCGCGTCCGGCGCGGCCGGTTTCCTGGTAATAGGCTTCGATGTTTTTGGGCATGTCCAAGTGCGCCACAAAGCGCACATCGGGCTTGTCAATGCCCATGCCAAAAGCGATGGTCGCGACCATCACCAAGCCGTCCTCGCGCAAAAACCGGTCTTGGTTGGACTGGCGAACGGCCGCATCCAAGCCTGCGTGATAAGGCAAAGCGCTGATGCCCTCATGACACAGTGTTTGCGCAATGTCCTCTACTTTTTTGCGCGACTGGCAGTACACAATGCCCGCGTCGCCTTCATGTTCGTTTCGAATGAAGCGCAGTAATTGCTGGGTCGGGTCTTTTTTTTCAACCAGGCGATAGCGAATATTGGGTCGGTCAAAACTGCTGACAAATTGCGCGGCACCTTGTAATTTCAGGCGCTCAATCATGTCTTCGCGCGTCAGGGCATCGGCGGTAGCGGTTAATGCGATGCGCGGAACGGTGGAAAAACGCTCATGCAATACGGTCAGGGCGCGGTATTCAGGTCTGAAGTCGTGCCCCCACTGGCTCACGCAATGCGCCTCGTCAATGGCAAACAAACTCAGTAAGCCACGCGCAAACAAGGAGTCAAGTTGTGCCAAAAAACGGGGGTTCGTCACCCGTTCTGGCGCCGCGTACAACAGGGTCAGGTCGCCGCTGAGCAAGCGCTTTTCCAAGGCCAGGCTGGCCTCTGACGACAAGGTGGAGTTGAGGTAGGCCGCATCAACGCCAGCTTCAAGCAGCGCGCCTACCTGGTCGTGCATGAGGGCAATCAGGGGCGAAATGACGATAGCCACGCCCTGTCCCGCCCGCTGGCGAGCAATCGCCGGAATTTGGTAACACAGCGATTTACCACCGCCCGTGGGCATCAGCACCAGGGCGTCGCCACCCTGGCTCACGTGTTCAACAATGGCTTCCTGGGGACCTCGAAATTGGCTAAACCCAAATATATCGTGTAACAGTTCTCGGTACAAAGTAGGCATTAAGTGCTTGTCTGGAAAGGATTTTTTGTGGAATCGTCATGATGAATCGGCGGTATTTCCGCTGCCATAACGATCACTGATTGTCGCTTTATGGTGGCTCCTCTTGAAGACTTTCTACAATGTCAGTCTTATGAAGCCAATTATTTACACCCGAGGCCAGCAATTACCTGCGATTTTGGCCAGTCGCATTGCTATTTTGGACGGCGCTATGGGCACCATGATTCAGCGCTTCAAGTTGAACGAGGCGCAATATCGGGGCGTGCGCTTTGCTGATTTTCACAAAGATGTGAAAGGCAACAATGAACTGCTGTCGCTGACCAGGCCCGATGTCATTGCCGATATTCACGAAAAGTACCTGGCTGCGGGTGCTGACTTGATAGAAACCAATACCTTTGGTGCCACCACGATCGCGCAAGCGGACTATGACATGGCTGATTTGGCACGTGAAATGAACGTGGAATCAGCCAAAATAGCCAGGGCCGCCTGCGATAAGTACGCTACCGTGGACCGTCCCCGCTTTGTCGCCGGGGCATTGGGTCCAACGCCCAAAACAGCCAGTATCAGCCCGGATGTCAATGACCCGGGCGCTCGGAATGTGACTTTTGAGCAATTGCGTGCGGCCTACTACGAGCAGGTTGAGGCCCTGGTTGAGGGCGGCAGTGATGTGCTGTTGGTCGAGACCATCTTTGACACACTCAACGCGAAAGCCGCTTTATTTGCGATTGATGAGTACTTTGAAAACTCGGGTGAACGGCTGCCCCTGATCATCAGCGGCACGGTGACGGATGCTTCCGGGCGTATTTTGAGCGGCCAGACAGTCACTGCGTTTTGGCACAGTGTGAGACATGCCCGGCCGTTGGCGGTGGGCTTGAACTGCGCGCTGGGTGCGGCGCTGATGCGTCCGTATATTCAAGAGCTACACCGCATGGCCCCCGATACGTATATCAGTTGTTACCCCAACGCTGGGTTACCCAACCCCATGAGCGACACGGGTTTTGATGAAACGCCTGAGGTGACTTCAAGGCTGGTTCGTGAGTTCGCACAGGAAGGCCTGGTCAACATTTTGGGTGGTTGCTGTGGCACAACACCCGAGCACATCAACGCGATTCATCTGGCGGTGCGAGCGACACCTGCCCGGATTTTGAAAAACGCTTACTTTCATGCGGATTTTGACGGAGAGACCTCTCATGCTTCCTGACACGACAAAAAACAGCGATCAAAAACGCCATGAGTTGCGACTTGCTGCGCTGGAATACCACGAATTCCCGGTCCCAGGAAAAATCTCCATCGCAGCGACCAAGCAGATGGTCAATCAGCACGATTTGGCGCTGGCCTACTCCCCGGGCGTGGCGGCTCCCTGTGAGGAAATCGTCAAAGACCCGAACAA
>JASJPN010000082.1:11021-18923 GCA_031426635.1 Polaromonas sp. | reverse complement strand
GATGACCAGCACGGTACGGCTATTTGTGTCGGCGCAGCCATTTTGAATGGCCTGAAGGTGGTGGGTAAAGACCCGAAACAAATCAAACTGGTGACTTCTGGGGCTGGGGCGGCAGCCTTGGCGTGCTTGGGTTTGCTCGTCAAACTGGGCATTTCACGTGAAAACATCTTCGTCACGGACTTGGCGGGCGTTGTTTATGAAGGCCGTACCGAGTTGATGGATGAGGACAAGATTGTCTATGCTCAAAAAACGTCAGCTCGCACGCTGAGTGATGTCATTGTTGGGGCTGATATTTTCTTGGGTCTTTCTGCGGGCGGCGTGCTCAAACAAGACATGGTGAAAAAAATGGCCACCCAACCCCTGATTTTTGCACTGGCTAACCCCAACCCTGAAATCACGCCTGAAGATGTCAAAGCCGTGCGCGATGATGCCGTCATTGCCACCGGACGCAGCGATTATCCGAATCAAGTCAACAATGTCCTGTGTTTTCCTTACATTTTTCGCGGTGCTTTGGATGCGGGCGCATCCACCATCACCGTCGAGATGGAAATTGCAGCGGTTCACGCTATTGCTGAATTGGCGCAAGCGGAACAAAGTGAAGTCGTGGCCGCCGCCTATGTGGGCGAGCAACTCGCTTTTGGCCCAGAGTATTTGATACCCAAGCCATTTGACCCGCGGTTGATGATGAAAATTGCGCCAGCTGTGGCTCAGGCTGCGGCTGATTCGGGTGTGGCACGGCGTCCTATACAGGATATGGACGCTTACAAGGAAAAGCTGCAGGCTTTCGTGTACGCTTCTGGTACGACCATGAAGCCGATTTTCATGGCGGCTAAAAACGCGCTCAACAAACGTGTGGCCTATGCCGAAGGTGAAGAAGAGCGCGTGCTGCGCGCCTGCCAAATTGTGGTGGATGAGGGGCTGGCCCGCCCCACCTTGATAGGACGCCCCGCCATCATTGCACAACGCATCGAAAAATTTGGCCTGCGGCTCAAAGAAGAGCTGGACTACGACGTCGTGAACGTGGAGCAGGACAGTCGCTACCGTGATTTTTGGCAAACCTATCATCGAATGACCGAGCGCCAAGGCGTGACGGTGCAAATGGCGAAGATCGAAATGCGCCGCCGCTTGACGTTGATTGGCGCGATGTTGCTGCACAAAGGGGATGTCGATGGCATGATTTGCGGCACCTGGGGCAATACCGCGCTGCATTTGCAATACGTTGACCAAGTCATCGGCAAGCGCGCCGGCGGCAGCCCCAGCACCTCACAGGATGTCCAGGTCTACGCTTGTATGAATGGCTTGATGCTGCCCAACCGGCAGTTGTTTTTGGTGGACACCCACGTCAATTATGATCCAACACCCGAGGAGTTGTGTGAAATTGCCGTGATGGCAGCTGAAGAAATGCTGCGATTTGGCCTCAAACCCAATGTGGCTCTGCTCAGCCATTCCAATTTTGGCAGCAGCAATTTACCCAGCGCCCTCAAAATGCGCAAAACGCTGGAATTACTGCGTATCCAGGCACCCTGGCTGAAAGTTGACGGTGAAATGCATGGCGATGTGGCGCTTGACGAGCATATGCGTGCTTCGGTCATGCCCCACAGCGCCTTGGTAGGTGAAGCCAATTTGCTGGTATTCCCAAACATCGATTCGGCCAATATTGCATATAACTTGCTAAAAACAGCTGCTGGTGGGAATATAGCCATCGGGCCGGTGTTGCTGGGGGCAAACAAGCCGGTTCACATTTTGACGGCCAGCGCCACGGTGCGACGAATCGTCAATATGACCGCCCTGACGGTGGCAGATGCCAATGCGGGCCGGTAAATCACAGTCTCCAGGTCCGCTCATAAACGTAACTGGTTGGTGGCATGCGCGATACGGCATGGGCTTGTCGCTGGCTTTAATATGCAAACGCCGCTTGCGTTTTTACCTGACTTGAACGACACTATCGGACTTGGGTGCTTTGGGGTTAACCCGAAGTAATGGCGAGGTAGTGGCGAGGTGTTTTAGAGAGTGGCCTTCGTGCGTGAATATCGGATGATGTTGAGTCAGTGGCCAAAATGGCATAAATTGCTGGTTGCTGGGTCGTTAAATGGCATCAAACGTTGGGTTCGTGCCAGCTTCTTGGGCCTCTTGGTGGCGGTATCGTGTGCTCATACGGGTTTGGTGCATGGCAAGGGTTCGGCGCAAGAACAGTTCTTGGGCACGATTTCCGTTGCTGAGTTGCCAACGCAAGGGCGGCACGTTTACGCTTTGATTGCTGGTGGCGGGCCATTTGCGTATGACAAAGATGGTGTTGTTTTTGGCAATCGCGAGCGGCTACTTCCCGCCTTCAAACGTGGCTATTACCGTGAATACACCGTCAAGACCATGGGTTTGCGTAGTCGCGGTGCCAAACGTATTGTATGCGGTGGCTTGCAAGTTCAAACCCCCGATGCCTGCTACTACACCGAAGACCATTATGCGAGTTTCCGCAAAATTGTTCGCTAACGTGTCGGCTGAAAGTGTGCGACCCCAATTTTTATAGACCATAGATATTTGGTCTGGAAATGAACCAGTTTGCCCCGACCTACCTATGTGGCTTGGGATTTTTTTTTGACTTTAGAAAAGAGGAGCGAGGATGGATATGCCACTTCGTACCGTTAGAACCAATATTGTGCAGTCCATTCGCGCCTTCAGCGTGAGTGAATTGCAGTCGGCTGCGCAGCAGCTGAACCAACATTTTTTATACGCTAACTTGGCCAGTGCACAATCGAAACAAGATGTGCTTGACCTGATTGCCGCGCAGTTTACGCTGCCATCGCATTTTGGTAAAAACTTTGATGCACTCTATGACTGCATCACGGATCCACTGCATAAATCGGGCCCGCAGCCTGGTTTCATTGTGGTCCTTGAGCACATTCCGGCCAATGCCAAGTTTGACAAAGAAGCCCGCGAGCAATTGCTGGATATTTTCCGCGATGCTGCCGATTACTGGGGGGATCGCAAGATACCTTTCAGATGCTTCTATTCTTTTCTGTAGCCCGTTCTGCGCAAAATAGCCAAGCAGAACGGGCGAAAGAGGCAGAGGGACAGACGGAAGCGTCTGATATGGATGCGTTGCTTGATGCGGGTGAAAAAATGCCAACCGACAAGTTGGTCGATGTATCGCCACTGGCACTGCGTATGAGCAGCCCCTTTAATGCGGGTTACTGGCTGGCTGCGGCCTGACGACTCAAACAGACTGCGCCAGGTCGATGAATTCCTGAACAGGAACTTCTTGCGCTCTGCGCTGTAGGTCAAAGTGGCCACTGTAGCTGGCCTCTTCCAGCCATTTTCCGAGGGTGTGCCGCATCAGTTTCCGGCGCTGACTGAAGGCCACTTGCACCAATTCGCTCAAACGCTTGACATCCACGAGCGGCGGGTTGGCGTGCGGCACCATGCGTACCACAGCACTATCCACACGCGGTGGTGGGTCAAACGACGTGGGTGGCACAAATAAGATATTGGCCATGTTGTAACGCCATTGCAGCATCACACTGAGGCGGCTGTAGTCGCTGCTGTCTGGCTTGGCAACCATGCGGTCGATGACTTCTTTTTGCAGCATGAAGTGCTGGTCTTCAATGACATCTACGAAGTCCAGCAAGTGAAACAGGATCGGTGTCGAAATGTTGTAAGGCAAATTGCCTACCACGCGCAATTTCTGGGTGCCGGCAGTAAACAAGTCGGAAAAATTCACCTTCAATACATCGGACTGAATGACTTGCAGTTGCCCGTGCGAACGAAGACGCGCGGCCAGGTCACGGTCGAGTTCAATCACAGTCAATTGCCCCAAGCGCTCAACCAGGGGCTGTGTTAAAGCGGCCAAACCCGGCCCGATTTCCACCATCGCCTGGCCCGCTTTGGGGTCGATGGCATCAACGATGTCGTTGATGATGGATTTGTCAGACAGGAAGTGCTGTCCGAAGCGTTTTCGGGCGATGTGTTTACTCAATGTGTTTACTTATTGTGGCGGTTCACGGTATTCAACATAGGCATTGCTGCGCAGATCGCGCACCCAGTTGGCATAAGCCTCATCTAGTTTTTTCTCGCGTAGCGCGTTGCGGGCTAACTCACGTTGCTCAGTCACGCTGAGTTGGTTTTGGCGACGTTCCTCGACCAAAATCAAATGCACGCCAAAGCGTGAAACCAAAGGGTCGGATATTTTTCCAGGGGCTAGCTGGTTCATCACCTTTTCAAATTCGGGTACGAATTGGCCTGGGCCGGCCCATCCCAGTGAGCCACCTTCAGTCGCTGAACCATCCTGCGAGTGGTCTTTGGCCAAGGTGGCAAAGTCAGCCGTACCGGCTTCCATGCGTTTTTTATAACCGGCCAATGTTGCTTTGGCCGCAGCTTCGCTCAATTGGGGACCCGTGCGCAACAAAATGTGACGCACTTTGGTTTGGGTGATGTTGAAATTGGCGTTGTTACCTTGTTTGGCGAGCACTTTGAGGATGTGAAAGCCGGCGCCAGAGCGAATCGGCCCAGCCAGACCACCCTCTTTGAGGTCTTGCGTCGCTTCACTGAACAAGGTGGGATAACGATCGGCCGAACGCAGTCCCATTTGGCCACCAGCGCTGGCATCTGTAGCCTCGGAGTTCTCTTGCGCCAGTTTGAAAAAATCATCCCCCGCACGCGCACGCGCCAGGATACGCTCGGCACGTTCACGCAAAACTTGTATTTGCGACGCCGTAGAACTTTCAGGTACCGCAATCAGGATTTGTGCCAAATTGATATTCTGTGGTCCAGATTCGGCTGCACCGAATTGCTCGCGCAGGAAAAGATCGACCTCGCTGTCCGGGATGTTGACGCGACCTAAAATTTCTCTTTCACGCAATTTTTGAATCAGCAATTGATTGGCAATATCGGTGCGTATTTGTGTAAAACCAATACCGTCGGCACTTGTGCGGGTGCGCAGGTCAGCGACTGAAATCTTGTTTTGGTTGGCAAAATTCTGCACTGCAGCCTCTACGGCACGATCATCGACCTTCAGGCCAGATTCGCGCGCGCGTTGAAGTTGAATTTTCTCGCCAATCACGTCCTCCAGTACCTCACGCATCAAATCGGCAGGCGGTGGCATCGCAACGCGTTGTTCAGCCAAGCGGCGTTCGAGGCGTATGAGGCGAGTTCGCACTTCGTTGTTGGTCACGGCCTCCGAGTTAACGACCGCCACAATATAGTCGGCCTGGATCGTCGTAACTGAAGTTGCTGCTGTAGCAGTATGAGGCGGTGGCGTGAGATGTACGCTTTGCGCTTTAGCCGGGCCAAGCATGCCAGCGCAGGCCAAGCAGAGCAATACAGGGGTGACGGCTTTGAAGGTCATAAATGAATAGTCATGGTTGAGCTGGAAAAAAGCATGCAGTGCGCAACTTAATCGTAGCTGCTAAAGCGGCTCGGCGGCGTCACTTGCTCACGCAGATATTGGTAGCGTGGGATGTTGTTTTTCAAGGTGCTCAGCGTGCCTGAACCACCCAGCCTGGCAAAGCCCACGAGTTCGAGTTGGAACAGGGCGCGCTTGTTGCTGGTGGCATCGCTGCGTGCAAAGTTTTCAACCACCACGCGGCCCAGCCAGCACCCTGCATCGTATTCAAATCCCAAGACCGAATCCACCAGTTTGCGGTCCGTCACGCTGAAGTTCAAACGTCCCACACTGTACCAGCGACCCTCGCCCTGGCCACGCCCGGCGCCCAGCTCTTGACCACGATCACCCCATAAATCATTGAGAGGCCATTGCCATCCCAAGTCAATCTGCTCGCTGCTGCCCCTTTGCAAGCGGTAAGCCAGGTTGGCGACACGGTAGTTGCCTGGCGAGTAGCGGGTGCCAATGGTGGAGCGAATCACGCTCGCAGTGTCAGGGTTGTATTGTTGCGTCGTATCCACGGACCAGGTGGGCGACACGTTCACAGATGCCCCGATCAAGAGATCACTGAAACGGTCGGTGACGGGGCTGGCACCGGGCAGGGTGACGCGCTGATTTTGGAACCGCAGACGCTGCGCCACAGAGAAGCGCGCTAACTCTACGCCAGTCGACGGATCCAGAAAGCGCGAAGTAGCCCCCAGTGTGAGCAAATTGTTATCGGCGATGCGGTCACTGCCACTGAAGGGGTTTTCTAGATACGTGCTGGAAAAGTTAAAGTCATTGGAACTGGAGTCATACACCGGCAGCAAACTTTGATCGCGATACGGCGTGTACACATAAAAGGCGCGCGGCTCCAGCGTTTGCGTCACCGCCCGGTCGAAAATGTGGGTGTCACGCTCAAACATCAAGCCACTGTCCAGGCCGAAGGTTGGCACCACCCGGCTGGCGCTGCTCGCACCATTGGCGAGTGGTGTGTCAAATTGATACTTGCTGGCGTGGAGTTGTAATTTGGGGGTGATAAACCACCCCGGGTTGATCCACGGCCGGCTGAGTTGCGCCAAGACGATGGCACGGTTGGCATTGGCCTGTTTCGTCAGTGTTGAATCAGACGCAAACCGCGTAAAGTCTCCAGATAAAGAAAAGTTAAATCCAGCGAGGTTGTTTTTGGTGTAACTCGCAGTGAGCTGTGGCAAACGGTCATAGGGGGGTGTGATGGGCGCTATCGTGTCTTGCAGGGTTTGCCATTTGGACAGTCGCAAGCCGACGGAAACATTGTCCTTATTCCATGTCAGTGCAGCATCGGTCGCCAGCAAACGCTGGGTCAGCGAGGGGGTGGCGCGTGGAAAGTCGCGCCAGTAGTTGTCATCACTGACGCGGTTGACGTTCAAATTCAGTCCCACGCTCCCTAGACCGGTGTCATAGCGCATCAGGTGCTGACCGGCAACGCCCCAGCGCATACGATCGCGCAAGGGGTCAGATGGCATGACCTCTGCACGCAGTTGGCCGTTGTAATTGCTTTCTAAATAGCGAAATTCAGCACCCACATTCAGGCCGCGCTTGCTGCTGTAGGAAGGGAAGATGGTGGCATCGCGGTTGGGCGCAATATTGACATAGTAAGGGGCTGATAACTCAACCCCGTTGATGTTGTCGGTGGCGTACGTGGGTGGCAGCCAGCCAGATTTGCGTTTGCTACTCAAGGGGAAACTAATGGACGGCAGCGGCACGGACAGACCCTTAAAGGTCAAAGAAGCGTCAGTGGCTTGGCCGATGTCTTCTTCATTGTCAATGCGGATACTGGCGGCTTTCAATATCCAGTCGGGCATCCAGCTTGGGCCTGGATAGCGCCTACAGGTGCTGTAGCTGGCGTTTTGGATGATGGAATGCTTGTCGTCAATAAAGTCAACGCGTTCGCCCTCGCCCTGGCCTTCATTGCGCAGAAATTTATAACGTGGCTGATTAAAGAAACCACTGAAGGCATCCACCTTCAGATCGAGCAGGGTGCCCTCATAGACATCGCCCAAGCGGTTCAGCCGCACGTTACCAGCCGCTGTCGCTTTGTCGCTCAGTGCGTTGTATTCCAGCTTGTCTGCGCGAATAACCGTCCCAGCACGGCGCAATTCGGCGTGACCTTCGACTTTGGTGTCGACATCAGGACGCCCACTGATACTGTCGCCATAGACAAAAGTGAGCGGTTCCTGGAGTGTCGCCGGTGGAATGTCTTCACGCAGCAGGGGGGATAACTTGAGGGACGTGCTTGCCGGGGCCGCTGATGGGGTGACCGTCTGTGCCTGGCTGAATTCGCTGTGTGCGAGGGCCAGCACCGCCAGGGCCAAGGGTGTCCGACTAAATTGCAGCAGGCACTTTACTGGGCGGCGCAGGATCGAAGGAATCGAAGAAAGCGTAGGAAGCACAGAAATAAGGCCCATGAGTTTGGCAATGGTGTTGGCTGAAGGTGGAACAGAAGGAGTAGACAAAATGATGGCTGCGGATGTTTGTAGAATAGATTATCCATGAATCCACTCGCTACC
>JASJPN010000082.1:0-10921 GCA_031426635.1 Polaromonas sp. | reverse complement strand
GCGGCCTGGCTGCGCGGTGTGGCGGGCACGCATGCGCTGTTGGAGGCGAGTTTGCGCCCCGCATCGGTCGATGCCAGCTTTCGGCGTTATTTCAGAATCGATAGCACCGCTGGCGTCAGCTTCATCATCATGGACGCGCCGCCAGCCAAAGAAGATTGCCAGCCCTTTGTCAAGGTAGCGGCCTTGATGGCCGCTGCTGGTTTGACGGTGCCGGCCATTGTGGCCTGGGACGAGGCGCAGGGCTTCCTGCTTCTGACGGATTTGGGTGCCCAGACGATGATGGAGGCCATCCATCCGGAAATACCAGAAGCCAATTTCGATTTATATATGGAGGCGGTGGACACCTTGATTGCGTGGCAGCTGGCCTCCAAGCCCGGGGTCTTGCCGGTGTATGACGAGGCCTTGCTGCGGCGCGAGCTGGCTTTGTTCCCCGATTGGTACTTGGCAGAGCATCGCCGGGTTCGCTTGGACGATGCCCAGCAAGCTACGCTGGGCCACGCGTTTTCGCTGATCGTGCAGCGTAATTTGGCGGTTCCCAGTGTGTACGTACACCGCGACTTCATGCCGCGCAATTTGATGCTTGGTGTGAAGACGAACCCGCCCATGTTGGGTGTTCTGGACTTCCAGGATGCTGTTTATGGCCCCATCACCTACGACATTGCCAGCCTGATGCGCGATGCGTTTTTAAGCTGGGAAGAGCCGTTTGTCCTCGACATCACCATCCGCTACTGGCAAAAAGCGATCAAGGCGGGCTTGCTCGGGGCCAATAGCCCCACCGGCTGGGGTGCTGATTTTGGTGAGTTTTACCGCGCTGTGGAGTGGATGGGCTTGCAGCGGCATCTGAAAATTTTGGGCATCTTTGCGCGGCTGACGCTGCGGGATGGCAAACCGAAGTACCTGGCCGACACACCGCGCTTCATCGCCTACGTGCGCGCCACCGCCGACCGTTACCGTGAGTTGGGGCCCTTTTTGAAGCTGCTCGACCAGATTGAAGGCATTGAGACACCGATGGGCTACTCTTTTGGCAAAACTTGACAGATATCCATGCCAAGATTTCACTGCCCCGGGCCCCTACAAACGGGTGACATCATCGACCTGCCTGCGGGTGCGGCACGTCATGTGCAGGTGTTACGGATGCAGCCCGGCGGGCTGATTACCTTGTTCAGTGGCGAAAGAGACGGTGGTGAATTCGCCGCCACCATTGAGCACATGGGTCGCAGCGATGTGCGCGTGAAAGTGGGCGCTCACTTGGCTGTAGAGAGAGAATCAAGGCGCCGAGTTCACCTGGCGATGGGCATTCCGGCCAACGACCGGATGGACTGGCTGGTTGAAAAAGCGTCTGAGTTGGGGGTGAGCAGTATCCAACCCTTGATGTCTGAGCGCAGTGTGCTGCGTCTGAGCGGCGAGCGCGCTGACAAAAAGCGGGCCCATTGGCAGGCGGTGGCGGTAGCCGCTTGTGAGCAGTGCGGCCGCAACCAGTTACCGGTGATTCATCCGGTGATGAGTTTGGCGGCTTGGCTGACGGCCTTGCCTGCTGTCCATGAAGTTAAAGACGCACGTTTGCTGCTGTCGTTGCGCCCTGTTGCGCAGGCCTTCAATACAACGGCTGGCAGGGTGGGTGACGTGACCTTCCTGTCTGGCCCCGAAGGCGGCCTCAGTTTGGCTGAGGAAGACCTTGCCCTGGCGCAGCACTTCATACCAGTCAGCTTGGGCCCCCGTGTGTTGCGCGCTGAGACGGCAGGCCTGGCCGCCTTGGCGGCACTCACCCTGGATGAAGACATTCATTCACAACGGGACACGCCATGAATCGCAATCTCTGGCTTTTAGCCATTGCTCAAGGGCTGTTTTTGACCAACAACGTGACTTTTATTGCCATCAACGGTTTGGTGGGCCTGAGTTTGGCGCCACTGGGCTGGATGGCCACCTTGCCGGTGATGGGTTATGTGGTCGGCGGTGCGTTGAGTACGGGGTTGGTGGCGCGCTCTCAAACCCGTTTTGGACGCAAAACATCGTTCCAGCTGGGGCTGCTGGTGGGGCTGTTGTCGGCAGCGGTGTGCGCGTATGCAGCCGTCACCCGGCAGTTTTGGTTGCTGGTGGCCGCCACCGTCGTGGCGGGTTACTACAACGCCAATGCCCAGTTGTACCGGTTTGCGGCAGCAGAATTGGCACGTTCTGAATTTAAAGAGAAAGCGGTGTCTTTGGTGCTGGCTGGGGGCTTGATTGGCGCTATTTTGGGGCCGAATCTGGCTTTGTGGACCAAATCATTATTGGCCACACCTTTTGCTGGAGCCTATATGGCACTCGCTTTGGTAGCGATGGTTTCAATGGCCGTTTTGGCATGCATCGAGTTCCCGCCAGCAGCGCCAAAAAACACCTTGGCAGGTGGGCGACCCTTGTCGCAAATCATGCGCCAGCCCGTCTTCATCGTCTCCACCTTGGCTGCCGCGCTGGGTTATGGCGTGATGAATTTACTCATGGCGGCCACCCCGATTGCCATGCAGCAATGCGGCTTGCCATTTACCGACGCGGTCTTTGTTTTGCAGTGGCATGTGATCGGCATGTTTGCGCCGGGTTTCTTTACGGGGCACCTGATCAAGCGCTTTGGCGTGTTGTCCATCATGGGTGTGGGGGTGTTGCTGAACCTGCTTTGCATCATCATTGCCCTGTCAGGACAGGATCTGCACCAGTTCGTGGTCGCTTTATTTTTGCTCGGTGTGGGCTGGAACTTTTTATTCACCGGCAGCACCACCCTGGCACTGGGCACCTACACGCCAGCAGAAAAAGACCGTGCCCAGGGGGCCATCAATTTCTTCACTTTTGTCGTGTTGGCCCTCAGTTCATTTGCCTCCGGTGCCTTGGTCACCACCAGCGGCTGGACGCTGCTGAACTACGGCTCGCTGCTACCCGTCGTGGTCACGGGTGGTGCTTTGGCATGGCTTGCATACACCGCCAGGTTTTCAAGCCGCCAATAACCGCCAGGTCAAGCTGCCAGCGGCGCAGGCCAGCAACACGGGAATCACGCCCATCTTGTACCGGATCAAGGCGATGGCGGCCACGGTTGCGATGGCTAACGAGAAAAAGTCCACATTTGCCCATGATGAACCTGTAGCGCCCGCCTTGATGGCGATGTGCGCGATGAAAAACAAAGCCAGACTGGCCATCACGCCGACCACGGCCGCTGTGATGGCGGTCAGCGGCGCGGTGAACTTCAAGTTGTTGTGAGTCGACTCCACCAGCGGACCACCTGCCAAAATAAACAGGAACGAGGGCAAAAAGGTAAACCAGGTCACCAGTGTGGCGGCCAGCGCAGCACCTAAAAACAGCGCATCAGGCCCCAACACCTGCTTCGTCCAGCCGCCGACAAAGGCCACAAAAGCCACCACCATGATCAGCGGCCCCGGCGTGGTTTCGCCCAGTGCCAGGCCGTCAATCATTTGCGCGCCCGTGAGCCAGGTAAATTGCTCCACCGCACCCTGGTAGACATAGGGCAGCACGGCATAAGCCCCGCCAAAGGTGAGGAAGGCGGCTTTGGTGAAGAACCAGGCCATTTGCGTGAGCGCGCCCTGCCACCCCTGAGTGGCTAGCAGCACCCCCATCGGCAGCAACCACAATGCTGCGCCAACGACCAACACCTTGGCAAGGCGAGATTTTTTGAAGCGGGCGTGCGCAGGTGTGGGCGTGTCGTCATCAATCACCGCAGGGCCTGATCTTCGGTCATTCGCCGCATGGGCGCTTGCGTGGCTACCACCATGCGTAAATTGAGCCGGTGCGAATCGGGCACCCAACACACCGACCAACGCCGCGCTGACAACAATCAGGGGAAAGGGCAGGTGCAGGAAGTAAATCGCTGTAAAACTCATCGCAGCTACCGCCCATAACAGGGGGGCTGTGGCGGGTTTCTTCAGGGTTTTCGAGCCAATGCGATGCACCGCTTGCAGCACAATCGCAGCGACGGCGGGTTTGATGCCATACAGCAAAGCAGCCACCCAAGGCACGTTGCCAAACACCACGTAAACATAGCTCAGTGCGATCAAAATGAAGAGCGAGGGCAACACAAACAGCACGCCAGCAACCACCCCACCCCACGTGCGGTGCAACAGCCAGCCGATGTAAATCGCCAACTGCTGCGCCTCGGGGCCGGGCAGCAGCATGCAGTAGTTCAGCGCGTGGAGAAAACGCTTTTCAGAAATCCAGCGCCTTTCTTCCACCAACTCGCGGTGCATGATGGCAATTTGCCCGGCAGGCCCGCCAAAGCTGATGAAGCCCAGTTTGAGCCAGAATTTGAAAGCATCGTGAAAAGGGACGCTGTTGACCATGCCTTTACTCAGCGCGAAAACATAAACACCGACGTGCCTGCCAACAGGTTGGGTGCAAACCGCACGGTCTTGCCCTCTTGCATGCCAAAGCTGTCCAACACTTTGAGGCCGTTGTGAAGCGCCAGATCGTTCAAGTCAGCATGCGTGCCGACCCGGATGTTGGGGGTGTCATACCACTGGTAGGGCAAGCGACGCGTCACCGGCATGCGGCCGCGCAGCACGCTGAACCGATTGGGCCAATGCGCAAAATTGGGGAACGCGACGATGCCCAGACGACCCACACGGACCGTCTCACGCAGCATCACCTCGGCATTGCGCAGGTGTTGCAGGGTGTCTATTTGCAGCACCACGTCAAACGATGCGTCGTCAAACAGGGCCAGGCCTTCATCGAGGTTGAGTTGGATCACATTGACCCCGCGTTTGACGCAGGCCAGCACGTTGGCATCGTCAATTTCAATGCCGTAACCCGTGCAGCCGCGCGTGGTTTGCAAATAGGCCAATAATGCGCCGTCGCCACAACCCAGGTCCAGTACGCGCGAGCCAACGGGTACCAGACGAGCAATGGATTCCATCGTGGCTTGGTCACTCACGTCGCAGCCCTCGTTGAAATTTCAGTCAAAATGCTATCAAAATAAGAGCTAATAAGGCTTGTATAACGCCGGTCATCGAGTAAAAAGGCATCGTGACCATGCGGTGCATCTATCTCTGCATAACTCACATCTCGCTTGTTGTCGAGCAGGGCTTTGACAAGCTCGCGGCTACGTGCCGGTGAAAAGCGCCAGTCGGTGGTGAAGCTCACCAGTAAAAATTTGGCACGGGTCAGAGCCAATGCTTGCGTGAGATCGCCGCCAAATTGACGCGCCGGGTCGAAGTAATCGAGCGCACGCGTGATCAGCAAATAGGTGTTGGCATCAAAGTACTCGGCAAACTTGTCACCTTGGTAGCGCAGGTAGCTCTCGATTTGAAATTCAACGTCCTGGGTTGTATATCGGTACTCGCCCGGGCTGGATTCAGAACGGCCTTCGAGGCCCAGCGCCGCCTTGAGTTGACGACCAAACTTGGCATTCATCACGTCGTCGCTGAGGTAAGTGATGTGACCAATCATGCGCGCAATGCGCAGGCCCCGTTTGGGTACCACGCCATGCTGGTAAAAGTGGCCGCCATGAAAATCCGGGTCAGTCACGATGGCGCGCCGCGCCACTTCATTGAAAGCGATGTTTTCCGCGGTCAGATTGGGCGCGCTTGCCACAATCACCGCATGACGAACCCGGTCTGGATACTGCAACGCCCAGCTGAGCGCCTGCATCCCGCCTAGACTGCCACCCATAACAGCGGCCAAGGTGCTTATTCCCAATTGGTCTAGCAACAAAGCCTGGGATTTGACCCAGTCTTCCACCGTCAGGACCGGAAAGTCAGCGCCATAGATCTGACCCGACGTCGGGTCCGGGTGCATCGGTCCCGTCGAACCAAAGCAAGAGCCCAGGTTATTGACACCAATCACAAAAAAATGATGGGTATCGACCGGCTTGCCTGGGCCAATCATGTTGTCCCACCAGCCTTCAGACTTGCTTTGCACCTGGCCTGAGGCGTCTACATAGACGCCAGCGACATGGTGCGAGGCGTTCAAGGCATGGCAGACCAGTACCGCATTGGATTTATCCGCATTGAGCGTGCCATAAGTCTCGTAACTGAGGTCATAGGCACGAATGGAGGCGCCGCTTTGCAAGACGAGCGGTGCCGCGAAATGCATTGATTGTGACTGTGCGATCAGGGGCATGGGGACAGCAACAACAGGAGCAGCATGAGCAAGATGGATCGAATCAGCCATCAGAGCTTCGGAAACTCGTCATCGTTCTTCGTTACAAAGCGAAAGAGGTACTGAGGCTTGTTGTTGAGCCGCAAATGAATGCGTCCCAAATACTCGCCCAAAACCCCGACAAACATCGTTTGCAGGCCGCTGGTGAGCAAAATGGTGACGATGATGGAGGCCCAACCTTTGGATTCGTCAGGGTAGAGGAGCTTGCTGACGACGATAAAGGCCGCGCCCAAAAAACCCAGCAAAGCCACCACGCTGCCCATGATGGTGACCAGTCGCAGGGGCGCAATCGATGTGCCCGTTACCATGCGCAGCCACAGCGAGATGGACTTTTTGAGGCTGTAGTTGCCTTCGCCGTAGGCACGCGTGCCGTGCTGAATCTCAACCGATGCGATGCGCCGTGTCAAGTCCAGAATCAGGCCATCCAAATACGCAAAGGGACCTTCATGGTTGCGAATTTGATCCACAATGCCACGCTTCAAAGCCTTGAACGACGATAGATACAGACCCTTGGGTTTGGACAGCAGCCATGCAGCCATCCAGTCATTGAACTTGCTGCCCGCAATTTTCCAGACGGCGTGTTGCCGGTTGGCGTAGCGCGTGTAGCAGACATCGGCACCAGCGACCAGCTCATCAATCATGCTGGGAATCGCTTCTGGCGGATGCTGCAAATCATCATCCATCAACACGATGTAGCGACCATTGACCAAATTCAAACCCGCCATGATGGCGTTGTGCTGCCCAAAGTTTCTTGACAGCGTGGCACCCTGCAAAAACGTGTGGGAAGCTGCGAGTGTCTGAATCACCTGCCAGCTGTTATCAGGGCTGCAGTCATCGATCAAAATCAACTCAAAGCTCTCGGCGTAGCTTGAGGCGGCCATACTGGCCTCAATGCGCTTGACCAGCTCTTGCAGGCCCCCTTCGTTTTTGTAAACGGGAATAAGGATAGAGACGCTCAGGGTCATCGCGGCTTTTTGGGGGTGTACGGCTTGGCTCAACATCCGCATTATTGTAACTTCGACCCTGTTGCCAACAACATCTGGTGACACAGCTATTGACGATAAGCGCGGGAATCCGGCCATTCGCATTCAGAGCTGACGGTTACAATGCCCCCTATTTGAACCCTCGCTGGCATCTCATTCATGAAGCTCATCTCCGTTGTACTCTCAGGTGGCGCTGGCACGCGTTTATGGCCAGTCTCGCGTCAAGCTTTCCCCAAACCGTTCATTGTCCTGGGCGGCCGCCCCTTGTTACAGCAAGCCATTGAACGCGGCCAGGCTTGCGGTGCCGACGAAACCTTGATAGTCACCAACCAGGACTACTTGTTTCTCACCCGTGAAGTACTTGCCAATCTGCAAGACCCACCCCAAACGCGGTATTTGTTAGAGCCCAAGGGCCGCAACACCGCCCCAGCCATCGCGCTGGCGGCGTTAGCCAGTGCCCAATCGCATGGCCCGGACGTGGTGATGCTGGTGCTGCCAGCCGATCATCTGATCCCGGACTCCGAGGCATTCGTATCTTGTGCTTTAGAAGCGGCGCGCTACGCCTTGCAAGGTCAGTTGGTGGTGTTTGGCATCAACCCCTCAGCACCGGAGACGGGTTTTGGCTACATTGAGGTCGAACAAATCGCCCGAACGCCTCAAAAAGCACTGCGTTTTGTAGAAAAGCCGGACGCCGTCACGGCACAGCAGTATCTCAGCACCGGCCGGTACTACTGGAACAGCGGGATGTTTTGCTTTACTGCCGGCACTATTTTGCAGGCTTTCAGGGAGCATTCTCCAGAAGTGCTCGCAGCGGCTGAGCACGTGATGCAGGGTGCCGATATGCAAGCGCATACGTCAAATAAAGAAAAAGCCAAAATTCATGATGTGGTGATGCGTTTTGAGCCACATGCCTTTGGCCTTCAACCAGACATTTCCATTGATTACGCCATCATGGAGCGCGCCGCCAACGTCACGCTGATCCCTGCCAAATTCGGTTGGAGCGATGTGGGGGCTTGGCCAGCTGTTGCCCTGGCCCACACGGCCGATGCGAGCGGCAACACCTTTGAGGCCCAGGTGGTCGCCGTAGACACCACCCACACCCACGTGCAAGTCGACAGCCATACCCCCAAAGTGGTGGCAACCATTGGCATACACGACCTCATCATTGTTGACACGCCCGATGCGCTGCTGGTGGCGCATAAAAGCCAAGCTCAAAAAGTCAAAACTATCGTTGATGAACTCAAAGAACGCAAGCACGAGAGTACCCATTTGCCCACCACGGTGCATCGCCCCTGGGGGACGTACGCGACGCTTAAAGAAGAGTCCGGTTACAAGGTCAAACGCATCACGGTTAAACCTGGAGAATCGCTCAGCCTGCAATACCACCATCAACGCGCCGAGCACTGGGTGGTGGTGCAGGGCATTGCCATCGTGCAAGTTGGCGAGCAAGAACACAGAGCCGAAGTGGGGCAATACCACTACATTCCTTTGGGGGAAAAACATCGCTTGACCAATATCGGCAAAAATGAACTGGTCTTGGTTGAAGTCCAATGTGGCGCTTATTTGGGTGAAGATGATATTGTGCGGCTAGCGGATATCTATGGGCGTGCGTAAACCATCGTCGCCACCCACGACAACGGCTTACCCCGGCACGCGCGGTGAGAATGGTGCTGACAACAGCGTCATTGTTCACCCGTTTTTGAGCATTGCAAGGAACGAGTGGCGCATTTGGCTGACTGGCGCTGCGCTTGCATTTGTTGCCGCAAGTCTGCTCATCAGTGGCTGGCCACAAGGCTTGATTCCCGAAACAGTCACGCCATTTGCCTATGGCGGCGATGGGCTTTCCTATTTGTGGAATATCAAGCGCGTCCTTGAAGGTGCGTGGTATTTCGAAAATGCACACACTGGATTTCCATTTGGATCGAACCATCTCGACTACCCAACATCGGATACGGGTAGTTACCTGGCGCTGAAACTTCTTGGGTCACTGTTCCATTCGCCAGTGGCTGCTGCCAACCTGTATTACTTGCTGGGTTACTCATTCAGCCTGGTTACGGCTTATGTTGTTTCGCGGACGCTGGGCATTTCACGCCACTTTTCAATCGTGGGTGCGGTGCTCTATGCATTTACATCTTTTCATTTTGGTCGCATCGGGCACTTGTTTTTTACCTGGTATTTCGTTGCGCCGCTGTTCTTTTACTATGGATTCAGGGCTTTTTCCAAAGACATGCTGTTTTTGGGCGTGGGGCAAGGCTTTAAAAACAATACCCTGCATGCCCTTGCCCTGATAGTGCTGGCTTCATTCGGTATTTACTATGCCTTGTTTGGATCCATGGTACTGGCTCTTTGTGCCGTACTGGCAGCCACCTGGCAACGATCATGGCGGCATCTGGGCGCCGGTCTGTTGGCGGTTGGATTTGTGGTGCTCGGGGTGTTGATCAATGTCGCGCCCAGCCTCGTTCATATAGCCCTGCATGGTGAGAACAGAGAGGGCGTGAATCGTCTGGCCGCCGAATCTGAACTGTATGCGTTGAAATTAACGCAACTGCTGCTGCCCAGGGCAGACCATCGGCTTGAATCATTTTATGAATTGGCAAGCCAATACAACAACGCATTTCCTTTGGTGACGGAAAACATCAGTGCCAGTCTCGGCGTGGCAGGGTCGTTGGGCTTTTTACTGCTGCTCGGCGGTGTTTTCGTTGCCTCGCTGGTTGCGCACTCTCAAAACCGTCATCAATCGAACCATGTGGTGTCGGGCATTCAGCTTCGCCTGGTAGTGCTGAGCACGCTGTCGCTCGCCCTCCTTTTGATGGCGACCGTGGGTGGATTCTCCAGTCTTTTTGCCATGCTGGTATCCACCTCGATCCGAAGCTGGAATCGAATCAGTATTTTTATCGCGTTTTTATCAGTCACCGCCTTTGTGATGGTGCTTGACCAGCTGGTCACCAGCTATGTCAAGCCGGCATACCGGGTTGCTGTGGGCATGGTGCTCGCCTGTGTGGTGCTTATTTTTGGCGTTTTAGACCAAACCGCGAAACCTTGTCATTCTTGCATCGCTGCGAACAGCGCATTGTTTGAAAATGACAAAGCGTTCATTCAAGCCATTGAAAAATCCCTGCCAAGCAATGCGGCTGTCTACCAGTTGCCCTACATGGCCTACCCGGAGAATAACTCTGTCAACAGCCTGGGCTCCTATGACCAGGCGCGTGGTCACTTACACTCATCCAGCTTGAATTGGAGTTTTGGTGGCATTCGCGGGCGTGATGGGGATTGGTTTTATCGCAAGCTGGCGCGGCTACCCATGCCCCAACAGATAGCTGTGATCAAAGCTATGGGTTTCTCCGGCGTCTATGTGGATCGACGAGGCTATCTTGACTCGGGCCCAAGCGAACGATGTGCACTGTTTCTAAGTACGAAAGCCGACCGCATCAAGAACGATTGCATGACGGTCAGTGAAGTCGAGCAAGACATCAGCGAAGCCATGGGCGCCAGCACGTTTCAAAACAAGCTGATCAGCCAAGATAAAATGTTGTCCTTTTTTCCTGTGGATGGAGGGCTGGCAACACCGGATATCGCTGCTGAAAATCTAGCCCAAGCCAACAGCTATCTGCTGCCCATAGGTTTTCAACTTATCAAGGGTGTACCTGTTGCTGCGGGTGGGTTCGAAGAAGTCATTGATCTGCGAAAAAATGACCTGCCAGCCTATCTAGGCAGTGTGACTGGATTGTCCGGTATTTCAGTCGTTGGAGGGCAGCACATTGGCAGATGGTCGGACGCAACCCAGGCCAAGCGCGTCACACTGTGGT
>JASJPN010000081.1:0-3389 GCA_031426635.1 Polaromonas sp. | reverse complement strand
GACGTGGTGCAGGTGCTGACTGAAAGCACCTATGCCAATCGGTACTGGTCTGATCTCAAGCGGAAATTGGCGCAGGAAGCTGGTTCTGAGCAACCTTACGAGAAAATCGTAAGGTTGAAATTAACTGCCCCGGACGGCAAGCAGCGCGACACCGATTGCGCTGAAGCCGGGACACTGCTTCGCATCGTTCAATCTATCCCCAGCCCCAAGGCCGAGCCCATCAAACTCTGGCTCGCCAAGGTGGGTTATGAGCGCATGCAGGAGATGGCCGACCCGGCCCTGTCGCTGGACCGGGCACGTCAGACCTGGCAGCAGCATGGGCGAAGCGACAAGTGGATTCAGCAACGCATGACCGGGCAGGAAACGCGCAATAAGCTGACCGACTACTGGCGCGGCCACAACATCAAGGAAGGCAGTGAGTTTGCCATTCTGACCAACATCATTCATCAGGAATGGGCCGGGGTGAGTGTCAATGAGCACAAGGGTATGAAGGGCCTGAAAAGTCAGAGCCTGCGCGATCACATGAGCGAGGCGGAACTGATTTTTACGGCGTTGGCCGAGCTGTCCACCCGCCAGATCGCGGAAAACGTGGACGCCACCGGCATGCAGCAAAACCAAACTGCCGCCAAGGCCGGGGGCCACATCGCCCGTCAGGCACGCAACCAGTTGGAAAGCCAGACAGGAAAATCGGTGGTGTCAGGCGAAAATTTCCTGCCACCCGCTGCCAAGAAGGCCCTGAAGCCACCGCGAAAAGCGTAAGGCGCGGCAAAAGTCAAAGAATCCACGTGACAGCCGAGCTTGAACAGATCCCTTTGTCTGCCTTGCAGCACTGGCACTATTGCCCGCGCCAGTGCGGCTTGATTCACTTGGAGCAGGCGTTTGACGAAAACGTCCATACCCTGCGTGGCCAGGCGGTTCATGCCAAGGTAGACAAATCCGGCGTAGAAACTGCCAAGGGCGTTCGCGTGGAGCGCGCTTTGCCGCTTTGGCATGATGAGTTGGGCCTGGTGGGGAAATCCGATGTGGTGGAGTTTTTGGCGGGGGGCGTGCCTTACCCAGTGGAATACAAACACGGCAGTCGCAACAAAGCGGCTGACATTGCTGCGTGTGACGATCTGCAGTTAGCTGCCCAAGCCATGTGCCTGCAAGCCATGACCGGCAAGCCGGTGAGCGAGGGTGCCCTCTACTACGCCACCTCCAAACGTCGGCGCGTCGTGGAAATCACCGACCAATTGCGTGCTGACGTGGTGCAAACCGCCGATGCCATTCGCCAAATGCTGGCCAGCGGCGAGTTGCCCCCACCTTTGGTAGGTGACCAGGCAACCAAGCGCTGCAAAGCGTGTTCGCTGTTGGAGCGGTGCCAACCGCAAGCCACGCACGCGGGCTTGCTCGCCGCGCGCGTGGCCTTGTTTGATCCCGACGCATAGCGCCTTATGTGAATCCGCTTGAACATGCAACTTCTCAACACCCTTTATGTGACCACGCCCGATACCTATTTGCGGTTGGATAACGACACACTGCGTGTGGAGGTGGAGCGAGAGACCAAACTGCGCGTGCCCTTACATCACTTGAGTGCCGTGGTGTGTTTTGGGCACACGGGTTTGTCGGCACCGTTGATGCACCGGCTGGCGGAGAGTGGCGTTGCATTGGTGCTGCTGGATGACAACGGGCGTTTCAAAGCTCGTCTGGAAGGTGCTGTCACCGGTAATGTGCTGCTTCGGCAGGCGCAGTTTCAGCGAATGGCAGACTCCGCCTTCACGCTCGATATGGCGCGTGCCTGTGTCGCGGGAAAGATCAAGAACACCCGGCAGGTGTTGCAACGCGGCGCCCGCGAGGCCAAGGTGGAGGATGAAGCCAAAGTGTTGACGCGTCTTGCCGATGACCTGGCCGCTGCCCTGCGTGCGCTGCCAGAGATGACAGACCTGGACAGCTTGCGCGGTGTGGAGGGCGCTGCAGCCCGCCAATACTTCATCGGACTGAACCTGCTGGTGCGTCCCGATCAGCGGGCCGCTTTCACCATGGACGGGCGTACCCGTCGGCCGCCACGCGACCGTTTCAACGCCATGCTGTCTTTCTTGTATGCAATGTGGATGAACGATTGCCGCAGCGCGCTGGAGGCTGCCGGACTCGACCCGCAAGTGGGCTTCTTGCACGCCTTGCGCCCTGGGCGCGCGGCACTGGCGCTAGACTTGATGGAGGAGTTTCGTCCGTGGGCTGATCGGTTGGCCCTGACGCTTATTAATCGGGGTCAGTTGGGTGCCGATGATTTTGTGTTGCGTGAAGGTGGCGGCGTATTACTGGAGCCCGATGCACGCAAAGCAGTGGTAGTGGCGTATCAAGAGCGAAAGCGTGACGAAATCAATCATCCATTGCTCGCACAAGCGGTACCCTTAGGTTTGATCCCGTTGGTGCAGGCACGTTTGATGGCGCGATCTTTGCGCGATGAAGGCGCACCGTATGTGCCATTTGTAGCCAAGTAAGGGGAAGTGATGTTGGTACTCGTTTGTTATGACGTGAGTACAGAATCCAAGGCTGGACGTCGTCGCTTGCGAAGGGTGGCCAAAGTCTGCGAAAGCAAAGGACAACGGGTGCAAAAATCCGTGTTTGAATGTCAGTTAGATGTGGCTCAATTTGAAACATTGGAACGAGCGCTTTTGGCTGAAATCGATGCTAAACAAGATTGTCTTCGCCTTTACCGTCTGCCACAGACCCGTGGATTTGAGGTACTAGAGCATGGAAAATTTGAAGCGATAAATTTCGATGCCTCTTTAGTACTTTAAATGATTTTATTGCCAATAAGGGTATCTGTCTGTGATAACCTTAAAGTGTGAACCCTGAGTGATTAATTTTACGTATAGGGTTCGCGCGCTTTGCAACTCATTGTTTACATTGATTTTTTACGCTTTTGCATGATTTTGGTTCGTATGACAAATTCCAAAATAATTAGGTTCGCGAAAGTACATGGAAAATGTGTTTGTAGACAGCACTTTGAATGCAAAGGGGTTCACCCGTCAGCAATGGCGGGTGTGGATTGAAACCTTGAATCTAGCGCAGACGTTGCAAGCGTATTGACAGGTTCACCCGTCAGCAATGGCGGGTGTGGATTGAAACAGCGTGAATTCACTCGCATCCTGTTTCCAATAACCGGTTCACCCGTCAGCAATGGCGGGTGTGGATTGAAACAAAGCCAAGGATGAGGTCTCTGACGCCCAGTTAAGGTTCACCCGTCAGCAATGGCGGGTGTGGATTGAAACGCACTAGATCAGGTTCACTCAACGTGTCCAAAATGGGTTCACCCGTCAGCAATGGCGGGTGTGGATTGAAACAGACCATCCGAGCCGATAAGTCTGGTTGTTTTCGGTTCACCCGTCAGCAATGGCGGGTGTGGA
>JASJPN010000080.1:0-2153 GCA_031426635.1 Polaromonas sp. | reverse complement strand
CAAAACTTCGCCTGTAGCACCTTCGGTGTCCATCGCTCCCCGCGCTGGCGGGCAGCCCAGCAGGTACGATGGACTGGTTCACGCTGGTGCCATCAGCCAGGCCGCCTTGCAAGCTGGCCTGGACAAGCGCGGCGACAAAGACGGCACCATCGAGCAGTGGTTGATCGACGAGCACCAGGTCACCCCGGCACAAATTGGCCAAGCGTTAGGCTTGTTTTACGGCGTCCCCTACGAGCCCTACAGCAAGGCACGCTTTAACACCGACAAGCTGCACGGCGCGCTGAAACGCGACTTTTTGTCGGAGCAGGGCTGGATCCCGCTGGAGGAGTCCTTTGAAGGCTTGCTCGTCATGTGCATCGACCCCGAGAAAGTGCGCAGCACCTATGTGGTGCAGCACATGTTCCCCAGGGAAACCAAATTCAAGTATGTCATTACCTCGCAACAGGAGTTCAATCAAACCCTCGATTTGATTTTTGGCAACGTCGATGGTGACGGCAACATCGACTACCTGCTGGCCAATTTAAGCCGGCCCATGCAGGAAGAGGGCGAGGAAGAAGACAACCTGGCCAGCTCCACCGCCGACAACGAAGTGGTCAAGTTCGTCAACAAAGTGATCCTGGAGGCCTACCAAAAGAAAGCCTCTGACATCCACATCGAGCCCGGCCAGGGCAAAGCCAATGTCGGCGTGCGCCTGCGCATTGACGGCAGCCTGGTGCCCTACATCGACGCCCCGCGCCACCTGCGCCAGGCCATTGTGGCGCGTATCAAAATCATGTCTGATCTGGACATCTCCGAAACCCGCCGCCCGCAAGACGGCAAAATCCCCTTCAAAAAATTTGGCCCGCTCGATATCGAGCTGCGGGTGGCCACCTTGCCTTCCGCTGGCGGGGTGGAAGACGTGGTCATGCGTATTTTGGCCGGCGGCGAGGCCATACCGATGGATCAGCTCGGCCTGACCGCGCACAACATGGATCGCCTGAAGAGCGTCATCCACAAACCCTATGGCCTGTTTTACGTCTGCGGCCCCACCGGTTCAGGCAAAACCACCACGCTGCACTCCATTTTGGCCAGTCTCAACACCACGGACACCAAAATCTGGACGGCTGAAGACCCGGTCGAGATCACCCAAAAAGGTTTGCGCCAGGTTCAGGTCAACAAAAAAGCCGGTATCGACTTTGCCATGCTGATGCGCTCGTTTTTGCGGGCCGACCCCGACATCATCATGGTCGGCGAGTCGCGCGACCACGAAACCGTCTCCATGGGCGTCGAGGCCTCGCTCACCGGTCACCTGGTGTTCTCCACCCTGCACACCAACTCCGCGCCGGAGTCCGTCACCCGCCTGTTGGACATGGGCATGGACCCCTTCAACTTTGCCGATGCGCTGTTGGGCATTTTGGCGCAGCGCCTGACCAAAAAGCTCTGCACCTGCAAAGAAGCCTACACCCCCACCGGCCCCGAGCTCACCGCCTTTGTCAGCGAATTCGCTGAAGAACTGCGCAACACCTCCGCCTGGCAGGCTGATGCCCCCGGCGAGGCCAAAAAGCTTTACCAAAGCTGGCTTGCGCAATATGGCACAAATAGCGCTCATCCGGGCCGCCTGACCTTTTACCGCGCGGTGGGCTGCAAACGATGTGGCAACAGCGGCTACAAGGGCCGCATTGGCCTGCATGAGCTGATGGTGGCCGACGAAGCCATCAAAAAACTCGTGCAAGAGCGCGCCAGAGTGGCCACCATCTTTGCCAGCGCCGTGGCCAACGGGATGCACACCCTCAAAATGGACGGCATGACCAAGGTGCTACAGGGGTTGACCGACCTCAAGCAAGTGCGCTCGGTGTGTATCAAGTAGCAGCAGGCACCTGTTTCGACAACTTATTTTGTAACGCCGTGCTGAAAATTGAAAATAAATGTGTCAATAAATGAGACTTAACCGCATCTTCGCAGTAAAGTTAAACCCGCTGGGTGAAAAGGGAGTCGTTCGGCGTTAACATTCACCGTCCTTTTACTTTTTCTTTAATTTTTTGGAGCAACACATGAAACAATTGAAACGTAACCTGCAAAAAGGTTTTACCTTGATCGAGTTGATGATCGTTGTGGCGATCATTGGCATTTTGGCCGCGATTGCGATTCCGCAGTATCAAGACTACATCACTCGC
>JASJPN010000079.1:0-6834 GCA_031426635.1 Polaromonas sp. | reverse complement strand
GGCAGCAGCCGTACCTCGGGTACGGGATACAGGCTGCGCTGGCTGTCGGGGTCGAAGGTGCGGATGCTGTCAATTTCGTCGTCAAACAGATCGACGCGAAACGGCACCAGCGAGCCCATCGGGAACAAATCAATCAAGCCACCACGCACCGCGTATTCGCCGGGGCTGACGACCTGGGTGACGTGGTTGTAGCCCGCCAGCGTCAATTGCGCTTTGAGTTTGGCCTCATCGAGCTTTTGCTTGGTCTTAAACGCAAAGGTGTAACCGGCCAGAAAACTGGGCGGCGCGAGGCGGTATAGCGCGGTGGTGGCAGGAACGATGACGACATCTGCACCGCTTTCTTTGTCCCTTTGGCTGATGCGCCACAGCGTCGCCAGGCGCTCGCTGATCAGGTCTTGATGCGGCGAGAAGGTGTCGTAAGGCAGGGTTTCCCAGTCGGGAAAGAGGGCGACGCGTACGTTGGGGGCGAAAAAGACGATCTCAGCCATTAAACGCTGCGCATCGACCGCATCAGAAGTGACAATGGCTGTCAGGCGATGGGCCGCCTTGTCGCGCTGCGCCAGACGTGCCAAAAGTAGCGCATCGGCAGAGCCGGTGGGGCGGGGCAGGGTGTAGCGTTTTCCTGGGGAGAGCTTGGGTAAATCCATGAAGCCTTAAAACTAATCAGTCAGTCAACAACATTGCATTTTAGAATAGCAGGGCTTGATGACTGATCTAGACACTGCCATGCCCCTGCAAACCGCTGCGACACAACCGCCCCCCAGACTCTGGGGACTGATTCCCTGCGGGGGCACCGGCACGCGCGCTGGCGGCGCTGGCCCGAAGCAATACCGCGTGCTTGCTGGCAAGCCCATGGTGATGCATACCTTGGCGGCTTTTTCAGCCGTCACGCGTTTGTCTGGTGTGGTGGTCGCGGTAGCCCCAGATGACGCGTCTTTGGATGAGCTCTTTAATGACTCATTTTTTGTAGCAGCACAGGCAGGCAATACAAGGGCTGCAACTGTTTTTAGTGGCTTAAACAGGTTGATTGAACTTGGCGCAGAGCCGCAGGACTGGGTACTGGTACACGATGCGGTGCGCTGCCTGATCACGCCCGAGTTGATCAACACCTTGATAGACGCTTGCCAAGATGATGTGGTGGGCGGCTTGCTGGCACTGCCACTGCCTGACACCTTGAAAAGTGAGCACTTGGGCAGGGTGGCAGACACCCTGGAGCGCGATGACAAATGGTTAGCGCAAACACCGCAAATGTTTCGCATTGGCGCACTGCTCAACGCCCTGGATCTTGCCGGAGACCTCTCAAACGCCTTCATTACCGACGAATCGAGCGCCATGGAGCGTCTTGGGCACGCCCCTAAATTGGTGCGCGGCAGTGCGCAAAACTTCAAAGTGACCTATCCAGAGGACTTTGCCTTGGCGCAGGCGGTGTTGGTGGGGCGATCACTTAAAATCTAGCACGCAGTACGAATTTCTTCGCTCCTCTTTCAAATCACAGGCTCACATTTTGAATTTGCACATCAGTACCCTTGAGGGCGGTAACGCGCTCAGCCCGTTTCGCATCAACCAACTTTTGCCTAAATTGCAGGCTGTTAGCGACAAAATCACCCAGGTGTCGGCGCGCTTCGTGCATGTGGCAGCGACCGATGGCTTGCCCGATGCGGCGCTGGCCGCGCGTTTGCAGTCCTTGCTGACCTATGGCGAACCCGCTGTGCAGGCGGCGACTGGGGCAAGCGTCCACATCATCATTGCACCGCGTCTGGGCACGGTGTCGCCTTGGGCTTCCAAAGCCAGTGACATTGCGCACAACTGCGGCTTGGCCGTGAAACGCATTGAACGGCTGACCGCATACGCCATCACCCTGAAAAACCCGCTCGTCCCGCTGATTTCAGGCAAAACCGGCTTGTCACCCGAGCAACTGCAAGCGGTCGCAACACTGTTGCATGACCGCATGACCGAGTCGGTGCTGTTTGACCGTGCTGATGCCGCCAAGTTGTTTGCACCCATCCAGGCAGCACCCTTGACGCATGTGGATGTGTTGGAGCACGGACGGGCCGCCCTGGAGTCAGCCAACATTGAATTTGGCCTGGCTTTGGCAGATGACGAAATGGACTACCTGGTCACCGCCTTCACCGCTTTGAAGCGCAACCCCAGCGATGTCGAGTTGATGATGTTCGCGCAGGCCAATTCTGAGCACTGTCGCCACAAAATCTTCAATGCTGACTTCATCATTGACGGCGTTGCCAGGGACAAGAGCCTGTTTGGCATGATTCGCCACACCCACCAAACCAACCCGCAGCACATGGTGGTGGCGTATTCAGACAATGCGTCCGTCATGGAGGGCGGTGTGGCAGAGCGATTTTCGGCTGATTTTGGCGCCAATTTACCCGCTAAAAATGACGATATCCAGCATGAAATAACCCTGAATAGCTATAAAAAACATAGCAAACTGCAGCACGTCCTGATGAAGGTGGAAACCCACAACCACCCCACGGCCATCTCCCCGTTTGCTGGTGCAGCCACCGGCGCAGGCGGCGAGATTCGGGACGAGGGCGCAACGGGACGCGGTTCTAAACCCAAAGCGGGGTTGACCGGATTCACTGTTTCCAAAATGCATTTTGAAGGTGAAGCATCAAGCGCATCAGGCACGCCATTCACAAACTACGGCAAACCCGAGCACATCGCCAGCGCCTTGCAAATCATGATCGAAGGCCCCTTGGGCGGCGCGGCGTTCAACAACGAGTTTGGGCGTCCTAACCTGCTGGGTTATTTTCGTGAGTATGAGCAAAGCATCCAATTCAAGCTCGATGGCGACACGGTTGAACAAACGACCCGAACCGAACAGCGCGGCTACCACAAACCCATCATGATTGCGGGTGGTTTGGGCGTGATTGATGCTGAGTTGACGCACAAAATCCTCTTCCCTGCGGGCAGTTTGCTGATCCAGCTCGGTGGCCCGGGCATGAGGATCGGCATGGGCGGCAGCGCGGCCAGTTCGATGGCCACCGGTGCCAACGCGGCATCACTCGATTTTGACTCGGTGCAGCGCGGCAATCCCGAAATTGAGCGCCGGGCGCAGGAGGTGATCAACCAATGCTGGCAGCTGGGTCCGGTGAATCCGATTCTGGCGATTCACGACGTGGGCGCGGGTGGCCTGTCTAACGCCTTTCCCGAGCTGGTTAACGACGCGGGCCGTGGCGCACGGTTTGACCTGCGCGCCGTGCCGCTGGAGGAATCGGGCCTCGCGCCTAAAGAGATTTGGTGTAACGAGAGCCAGGAACGCTACGTGATGGCCATCGCACCCGAGTCTTTGGCCCAGTTTCAGGTTATTTGCGAGCGCGAGCGTTGCCCATTTGCTGTGGTGGGGGTAACGACGGATGAGAGGCAATTGGTGTTGGCTGATGAAGGAGCCGAGTCCCCCGTGGATATGCCCATGAACGTGTTGCTCGGCAAGCCGCCCAAAATGCAGCGCGACGTGACCACGCTCAAGCGCCACATCTCCGCACTGAATTTAACCGGCGTGGATTTACAAAAGGCAGTGATTGACGTCTTGGCACACCCCACTGTCGCCAGCAAACGCTTCCTCATCACCATTGGCGACCGCACCGTGGGCGGTATGACGCACCGCGACCCGATGGTCGGCCCGTGGCAAGTGCCGGTGGCTGACTGCGCCGTGACGCTGGCTGATTACAAAGGCTTCGCTGGTGAGGCCATGAGCCTGGGCGAACGCACGCCGCTGGCCGCGCTCGACGCACCCGCGTCGGGCCGCATGGCCGTGGCCGAGGCGATTACCAATTTGCTGGCCGCCCCGTTTGAGCTGTCCCGCGTCAAGTTATCCGCCAACTGGATGGCCGCTTGCGGCGAACCGGGCGAAGACGCGGCTTTGTATGAAACCGTCAAAGCCGTGGGCATGGAACTCTGCCCGGCGCTGGGCATTTCTATTCCCGTGGGTAAAGATTCACTATCGATGCGGACGACTTGGAAAGAGGCTGATGCCGCGAAAAAAGTCACCTCGCCAGTGAGTTTGATCGTCACCGCTTTTGCGACCCTGGCCGATGTGCGCGGCACCTTGACACCCCAGTTGGACGCGACCGAGCCGGACACGACGCTGATCCTGATTGACCTCGGCAAAGGCCAAAACCGCATGGCGGGCAGCATCCTGGCGCAGACACTGGGTCAATTTGGCGACCGTGTGCCGGATTTGGACGAGCCGCAAGACTTGGTCAATTTAGTCCATGCCATCAACCAGTTACGTCTCCAAAACCAAATTTTGGCCTACCACGACCGCAGCGACGGTGGCCTGCTGGCCTGTGTCGCCGAGATGGCATTTGCCGGACATGTGGGTGTGAGCCTCAACGTGGATATGCTGGTGCTGGAGGGCGACGGCATTTCTGACAGCCGCATGGAAGTCGGTGACAGCAAAAACTGGGCTGGTCAAGTGAGCGCGCGGCGTGAGGAGCTGACGCTCAAGGCACTGTTCAACGAAGAGCTGGGCGCGGTCATCCAGGTACGAACGAGTGAGCGCAACGCCATCATGGAACTGCTGCGCACGCATGGCTTGAGTCAATGCAGCCACTTTATTGGCAAAACCCGCCCCGCTTCAAGTGACATTGATGCCGGCAAAGGGATGATTCAAATCTGGCGCGATGCCAAAGCCGTGTTCAGCGCGCCGCTTGGCGATTTGCATCAAGTGTGGGACACCGTGAGCTGGAAAATCGCCAAGCTGCGCGACAACCCCGCCTGCGCAGATAGCGAGCATGCCGCCGCTGGCGCGCCTGCGGACCCGGGTTTGCACGTCAAGTTAGGCTCAAATATGCCTGTAGCCGGTGTATTTAATGCCTCATCAGCTATAAATAATGTAGCAAATGCGAGCTTGATGTTAACCCGTCCCAAAGTCGCCATCCTGCGCGAGCAAGGCGTCAATTCGCATGTTGAGATGGCTTATTGCTTCACAGAAGCTGGTTTTGACGCCTTTGACGTGCACATGACCGACCTGCAAACCGGCAGAGCCAATCTGCGGGACTTTGTCGGCATCGTCGCCTGCGGTGGCTTCAGCTACGGCGACACGCTGGGCGCGGGCATTGGCTGGGCACGGTCGGTCACCTTCAACCCCGTGCTGTCCGATCAATTCAAAGCCTTCTTCGCCAGATCCGACACCTTTGGTCTGGGTGTCTGCAACGGCTGCCAAATGTTTGCCGAACTGGCGCAAATCATCCCCGGCGCGGAACACTGGCCGCGCTTCACCACCAACCAGAGCGAGCGCTTCGAGGCGCGGCTGAGTATGGTTGAGGTGTTGGAGTCGCCCAGTTTGTTCTTCAAAGACATGGCCGGCAGTCGCTTGCCGATTGCCGTCGCGCACGGTGAAGGATTTGCCAATTTCGGCCCTGCCAAGGCGGGTCGCGGCAACCTGGATGCGGTGATCAAAGCAATGCGCTTCACCGACAACTTGGGTGCAGCCACAGAATCCTACCCCTTCAACCCCAACGGTAGCCCCGGCGGTTTAACCGCAGTGACTACCCTGGACGGCCGCTTCACCGCCATGATGCCGCACCCCGAGCGTGTCTTTCGCAATATCCAGATGAGCTGGACGAATTTGGACCCCAGCGCGCACAGCCCGTGGATGCAGTTGTGGCATAACGCGCGCAAGTGGGTGGGTTAATTAATTCTGTAACTTGGATACCAACTTGACCACGGAAGGGTCCAAGTTGGCCGATTGAGGATCCAGTGCCACTTTGGCTTGAATCAAGCGTTCCAGCGTCTCGATGTGGGGTAAAACGGTGCCAAAAAAGCGTGGTTCCTTGCCTACGGCAATCAAAATCGTGGGGAAGTTTTCCACCTCAATCGGGTCGATCAAATCTGCCTCGTCCTCCACGTCCACCCAAACAAAGCGCGCTTGCGGGAATTTGATGGCCAATGCGTCAAACAACGGGCGGTACGCGCGGCAGGCGCCGCACCAGTCGGCGCACAGGCAGGCGACTAACAGTTGCGTGAGAGGGGCAGATTTCATGGTTTTTTAACCGCGTGGATACGAATCCAGGCGGCAAATTGCTCTTCTGTGATGTCGCCAGCGGCAACGGCGAGCATGGTCAATACTTTACTTGTGTCATCAGCGGTGAGCTGATAGCCGTTTAGATGCAAAAACAGAACAGCAGCGACGAAACCCGTGCGCTTGTTACCATCAATAAAGGCATGGTTACGCGAAATACCAAAACCGTAGGCGGCAGCCAAGTCGGATACATCAGGCGCACCATAGGCGGCTAAATTTTCTGCTCGGGACAGCGCTGACGCTAATAAACCTTGATCACGAACGCCTGTTCCTCCACCATGCTCGGCAAGCTGTGCCTCATGAACCGCGACGATGACTTCTTTGCTCAACCAAACCCAAGGTTTCATTTGGCGAGCTCATGCAAAACAGCGCGATTTTGCTTCATGATTTCACGCGCTGCACTCATTTGCTCTTCGAACTCGGGGTTGTGCAATGTGATGCGCATCCCATCGGGTGATTCAGTCAAGTAAATTTCGTCGCCTTTTTCAAGGGCGAGCTTGGCTAACAAGTCTTTGGGGAAAATTGCGCCTAGAGAGTTTCCGACTTGGGTAAGTTTGAGCGTGTGCATGATGGGCATCCTGTCGTTATAACGAATGTAATTACGCATCAATCATAGCGCAATTTCTCATGCCTTGCAAACGTCTACATGGACTACTGAAAAACTATCAATTCAATAGCTGCTTGGGCAATAAATACGCCGGCTACAGCTAAAAATATCCCTTAAATCTGATCCGTCGTCACACCCACGCCCTGGCTGTAGCCGCCATCCACATACATGATCTCGGAGCTGA
>JASJPN010000078.1:0-2099 GCA_031426635.1 Polaromonas sp. | reverse complement strand
AAGTCATGACGGTCAACTTCAGCCTGCTGGCGCTCGACCCCATCGTCAACACCGCCGCCATGTTGCGCCACATGTCGGGCGGCCAGTTTTCGGTGCCGATCGTGATCCGCATGGCGACCGGCGCCGGCCGGCAGGTGGCGGCCCAGCATTCGAACAGTTTCGAGGGCTGGTATGCCCATGTGCCGGGCCTGCGTGTGCTGGCGCCGGCCACGGTGGAGGATGCACGCGGCATGCTCAAGCCCGCGCTGGCTGACCCGGATCCGGTGCTGATCTTCGAGCATGCGCAGCTCTACAACACGGAGGACGAACTGCCTGACGATGATCCGCTGACGGTGGACATCCACAGCGCCCGCGTGCGGCGTGCCGGAACCGATGTCAGCCTGATTACCTTTGGCGGCAGCCTGCCCAAGGCCTTGCAGGCGGCGGAGGAACTGGCGGCACAGGGTATTTCCGCCGAGGTGATCGATCTGCGGGTGCTGCGCCCGCTCGACGACGCCACCATCATGGCCTCGGTGCGAAAGTGCCGTCGCGCAGTGGTCATTGACGAGGGTTGGCGTTCCGGCAGCCTGGCCGCCGAGGTGATGGCTCGCATCGTGGAGCAGGCGTTCTTCGACCTCGATGCACCGCTGGCACGCGTGTGCAGCGAGGAAGTGCCGATTCCGTATGCCCGCCACATGGAAGAGGCGGCACTGCCGCAGGTTCCGAAAATCGTCGCCGCTGTGCAGGCCTTGATGGGAGTCGCAACATGATCCGCTTCGAGTTGCCCTCGCTCGGGGCCGACATGGATGAAGGCACGTTGCTCACCTGGCAGGTGAAGCCGGGGGATGCTGTCCATCGCGGCCAGGTGGTGGCCGTGGTGGATACGTCCAAGGCGGCGGTGGATGTCGAAATCTGGCACGACGGCGTGGTGCATGAGCTGCTGGTACAGCCCGGCGAGAAGGTGCCGGTGGGCACGCTGCTGGCCACGCTGCTGGCGCCAGGTGAGGTGGCTGCAACGCAACACGTTCCGGAGCCAGAAAAAGTGCCAGCTGCGGCGCGGCATGCGGTGTCGCCTTCTGCGCGCAAGCGGGCCAGGGAACTCGGTATTGACCCCGACGCGGTGACCGGCACCGGTGCGCAGGGCTCTGTCACCTTGGTCGACATTGAGGCGGCTGCCTCTGTAACAACGGCACAAGCGGTGGGCACGGCAGCTGGTACAACACCCGCACTAACCACTGTGCCTGATCGCCAGAAGGAAATGCGTAAAGCCATCGCCGCAGCCATGAGTCGTTCCAAGCGCGAGATTCCGCACTACTACCTGTCTGAGACCATTCCGATGGCCAACGCGCTGGCCTGGCTGCAGCAACGCAACGAAAGCCTGCCGATCACCGAGCGCATTCTTTCAGCGGTGCTGCTGCTCAAGGCGGTGGCCGTGGCCCTGCGGCGTACACCCGAGCTCAATGGGTTTTACCGTGACGGGCAGTTTCAACCCAGTTCTGCAGTGCATGCTGGCGTGGCCGTTTCGCTGCGCGGCGGCGGGCTGGTGGCACCGGCGCTGCACGATGTGGGGGACAAACCGCTGGCCCAGCTGATGCGCGAGCTGGCCGATCTGGTCAAGCGCGCCCGGGCGGGGTCGCTGCGCAGCTCCGAGATGAGCGACCCGACCCTCACCGTCACCAATCTGGGCGACCAGGGTGTGGAGTCGGTGTTCGGCGTGATCTACCCGCCGCAGGTGGCGCTGGTGGGCTTTGGCAGCGTTGCCGTGCGTCCCTGGGTCAAAGATGGCGAAGTGCGCGCACAACCGGTACTGTGCGCCACACTGGCCGCCGATCACCGGGCCTCGGACGGACACCGTGGCGCTTTGTTTCTGGCCGAGCTGCGCGAGCTGTTGCAACAGCCGCAAGCGCTGGCTGATGCTTCAGCGGTGCCGGGAATCAACCAAGGGACCCCCACATGACAACCGACCGACAAACTTTGGTGGAGACCGTGTTGACACTGCTGCGTTCGATCGCGCCGGAACTGGAACCCGAGGCGCTGGAGCTCGCACGGCCCTTGCGCCAGCAGGTGGATCTGGATTCGATGGACTGGCTCAATTTTCTGGTGAGCCTGCATGAACGCTT
>JASJPN010000077.1:0-4542 GCA_031426635.1 Polaromonas sp. | reverse complement strand
CTGCATGGCGACGGCAGCACCCGGGACGGCGAAAAGCCTGGCCGCTCGCTCTCCACGGGCCTGCTGGGCTGGATGGAGAATCTTCGCGCGGACCATGCCGAAGGCGAGAGCATTGCCGCGCTGGCACAGCGCCATGGTTTGCCTGCGGACTACATTGAGGCCGTGCTGACGGCCCCTCTTGACGAAAAGACGGCCAAAGAAGAAGCGGAAAGCGCAGAGGAATCTGAAGCATGAGCGAAGTGATCAAGCCCAAAATTGGCAACTACAAACGCCACCTGCTGGTCTGCACCGGGCCACGCTGCACGCAGGATGGCGCTGCGCAAGCCCTGTTTGACAGCCTGGGCGACAAGTTCAAGGCGGCTGGTCTGCACGAAAGTGAGATGCGCGTCAAGCGCAGCCGCGTGAGCTGCTTTGCCGCCTGCAAAGGCGGGCCAGTGATGTGTGTGCAGCCCGATGGCGTGTGGTACTACAACGTCACGCCCGCCAACATGGACCGCATTGTGGATGAACATCTGGTCAATGGCCGAGTGGTGGAAGATCTGGTGTTTCACCGTGGCCCCGGAAGCAGCATGGATGATGAATAAGCCCGCACCGCGCCTGAAGCTGTTGCAGCGTCTATTGAACAAGATTCACGCTAACTAACCAGTCCTAAGCCACACTCAGCTCTCATCATCCGGCAGTTGCCTCGCCAGCAGCTTGTCAATGCGTTTGCCTTCAAGCTCCAGCACCTCAAACTCCCAACCTTCGCAGGCAATGCGCTCGCCCACGGCAGGCAGGCGACCTGAGACGGACATCAGCAAGCCAGCGACGGTGTTGTAGCGGCCTTTGCCTTCGTCGGGGAGCTGTTTGATGTCTAATCTAGCGCGCAGTTCGGCCAGGGGCATCAAGCCGTCCAAGAGCCAAGCGCCGTCTTCGCGGTGGGTGGCCCAGGCGTCAACTTGGGCGTTGGGATGCAACTCGCCGGTGATGGCCTCCAGCATGTCGCGCGGGGTCATCAGGCCCTGGACTTCGCCGTATTCATCGACCACCATGACGATGCGTTCAGAGCGTTTGCGAAATTGCTCCAGCACCTCCATACCGGTCAGTGTTTCAGGGACAAAAGACGCTGGCAGCACGATGGTTTCTATAGTCTCAATGGACTGAGAGGCTTCCTTTTCTGCCACCTCATTGGCGGCCAACAATTGCGCCACGCTGATGACACCGACCACATGATCCAGCCCACCACGGCACACCGGATACCAAGAGTGGCCGCCGTTGCCCCCCTCCTTCCCGACCTCTTGACCGATGTGCTGGAGCGCCTCGGCCACGGATAACTGCGCATTGAGCCACACAATGTCCATGCGTGGGATCATCAATGAGGTGAGCGGCCGGTCATCGAGGTGAAACACATTGCGCACCATTTGGTGCTCATGCTGCTCAATCAACCCAGCATCGACACCCTCTTCCAGGCTGGCGGTGATTTCTTCTTCGGTCACGCTACGCACCGCGTTGGTGTCGATATTCAGCAACTTGAGCACACCCAGCGTACAGGCGGCCAACAGCTTGACAAAAGGTGCCGCCGCACTCGCCACTGCACGCATGGGCCGAGCCATCAAACGGGCGACTGTTTCCGGGTGGAGCTGGCCAATGCGCTTGGGCACCAATTCGCCGAAAATCAAGGTAATGAAAGTGATGACGACCACGACGATGGTGGTGGCGGCTACACCAGCTACTTTGGGCGTTGCACCCCAGCCTTGCAGGAAAAACGAAACGCCGTCAGAAAACGCCGCCTCGCCCACGATACCGTTGAGCACGCCAATCGAGGTGATGCCCACCTGCACGGTAGATAAAAAGTGCGTGGGCCGCTCCATCAGCGCCAAAGCAGCCTCCGCCCCCTTGTCGCCCGCCTCGACCAGCGCCGCCAAACGCGCCTTGCGGCTGGCGGTCAAGGCCATTTCTGACATCGCAAACACAGCGTTCAGCAAAGTCAAAACCAAAATCAGGATAAAGTCCATAGCACTTTCAAAATTTCCAACATCTAACTGCTTCCATAATAACCTGATGGCACACTACCTCATTGGCGACTTACAGGGCTGCAACAGCGCTTTTGTACACTTGCTCGCCAAAATAGATTTCTCGCCCAGCCGCGACACCTTGTTTGTGCTCGGTGATTTGGTCAACCGCGGCCCTGACTCGCTGGCCGTGCTTGAGCGTTTGATGCATTATGGTGATGCGGCGCGTTGCTTGCTGGGTAACCATGACCTGAACCTGCTGGCAATTGCCTACGGGGTACGGCAACCACATCGCAAAGACACGTTGACACAAATTTTACAGTCGCCGCGGCTGCCTGTCTTGATCCACTGGCTACGTCAGCAGCGATTGGCGATGCTGCACAGCCTGGATACTCAACACAATCACGAATCTCCTCAAGAATCCGATCTATTAATGGTTCATGCCGGCGTTTTACCTACCTGGACAGCTACAAAAACAATAGCATTGGCAGCCGAAGTTGAGGCCGTTCTACGCCACGCCACAGCGACGGAATTACGTGAATTTTTACAGGCCATGTATGGTGACATGCCCACCCAATGGCACGATGGGCTGACCGGCCATGCCCGGCTGCGGGTGATTGTGAATGCGCTGACCCGGCTGCGATTTTGCAGCGCAGACGGTACGATGGAATTCACTTCCAAAGACGGCCTGAACGCCGTGCCAGCGGGTTATTTACCCTGGTTTGACGTACCCGGGCGTGCCACGGCCCCTATCACGGTCGCCTTTGGGCACTGGTCCACGCTGGGCTGGCTGGCTAGAGCCGATGTACTGGCGCTGGATGGTGGCTGTGTGTGGGGCGGTTGCCTGAATGCGCTACGCCTGCGGGATGCGAACAAAGAACGGGCCCAGCATGAACTCATTCAAGTGCATTGCGAGCAGGCGCAAGCACCAACTCGCAACTAACGCCCGTTAAACCGTTCCCAGGATAGGGGCGTTACCCGGCTCAGCCGCCTTAAACAGCGCTGCCACACGCTTTTTAGAGCGAATGTTGGCTGATTTACCCGCGCGTGCCGGGTTGGCTTTGGCCGCAGCTTCCCACGCTGGTGTGGCTGCAGCCTCGCCTGTAGGGACTGGTGCCTCGTAAGGTTGATCAAAAAACGGATCGCGCGGGGCCTGGCGCGGCGCGTAAGGTGCTGCACCAGCACTGCGGCGCTCGCCGCTGGGCTCGGAACGAGATTCTGAACGATCGCGGCTGCCAGCATGGCGGTTTGAGCGGCTACTGCCTTCGCCCTCGCCACGGCCCTCAGTGGAGTCATCCTTACCGGCATACATACGTCGACCATCATTGATGCGGCCCTGCGTACGGATATTGGGCACGTCCTCAGGGTATTCGACGGCTTCCAACTCGATTTTTGTTTTCAGCAGCTTCTCCAAATCAGCCACCAAACGGGTGTCACTGGGCGCGACAAAGCTGATGGCGATGCCAGACGCGCCGGCACGCCCCGTGCGACCAATACGATGCACATAGTCTTCGGCGTTGAACGGCAGGTCAAAGTTAAACACGGCGGGCACGTCTTTGATGTCCAGTCCACGCGCTGCCACATCGGTGGCGACCAGCAGATCGACTGCGCCGCTCTTGAAGGCTTCCAGCGCCTTGAGGCGCTCGTCCTGGCTTTTGTCGCCGTGCAAGGCGGTGGCTTTGAGGCCTTCGTTTTCTAGCGAGCGGGCCAGGCGGGCACAGCCGAGCTTGCTATTGACGAAGACAAAAGCCTGCTTGAGGTCGTTTTTCTTGAGCAACGCATGCAAAGCTTGGCGTTTGTCGTCGCCAGGCACGCTGTAGAAATGCTGCTCCACGGTGGAGGCGGTTTGATTCGGCCGCGCCACTTCAATCGTGACGGGGTTTTGCAGATAGCTGCTGGACAAGCGTTTGATCTCATTAGAGAACGTGGCCGAGAACAGCAGCGTGGTTCGCTGTTTGGGCAAGTAGCTCAAAATCCGCTCCAAATCGGGCAAAAAGCCAATATCGAGCATGCGGTCGGCTTCGTCCAACACCACGTATTCGACTTGGTTCAACACGCAGTTTTTGGCTTCAATATGATCAAGCAGGCGGCCGGGGGTGGCGACCAAAATCTCGACGCCTGCTTTCAACTCGATGGTTTGCGGCTTCATGTCCATGCCGCCAAACACCACCGCACTGCGGATTTGGGTGTACTTGGCGTAAGCTTTGACTTGAGTAGCGACCTGGTCGGCCAGCTCGCGCGTTGGCAACAGCACCAAGGCGCGCACCGGATGGCGGGCGGGCGAGGTGGAGGCGTTCTCATGCTTGAGCATGCGCTGGATCAGCGGCAGGGAGAAAGCCGCCGTTTTGCCCGTGCCGGTTTGGGCCGCGCCCATCACGTCCCGTCCCTCCAAAACCACAGGAATAGCCTGCGCCTGGATGGGCGTCATAGTTTCGTAGCCCATGTCGGCTACGGCGCGTGCCAGCGACGGGGCCAGCGATAGTTGTGAAAAAGATAAGGTCATTTAGCCCTCTATTGTCGCATTTAGCGACGGACTCTGCAAAAAGGGAGC
>JASJPN010000076.1:0-11140 GCA_031426635.1 Polaromonas sp. | reverse complement strand
CATGCTAGCCCATTCCGGCATAAAGCCGGGTATTTTTACGCCACAAGCGGCGTCACCTGACGGCAAGCGCATGAAAATCATGAGGCCCTTATCCGTGTTTCCCCGATGTCGCAAATCGCCAAAAAAGTGCACAATGGTTTGCGTACCGGCAGATGTGCTGCAGGTACTCGATCCGCGTCTTGCGGGATAAGCACACAGGAGAAACAGCATGAAATGGGAAAAACCCGCAGCCAGCGACATGCGCTTTGGCTTTGAAATCACAATGTACATCGCCAATCGTTGATCCCGGCCAGCCCGCCGGGGCAACCCGGCGGGCTGTATCCGTGATTCCCTTTTTCCAGGCCCGCCAGTGCCCCGCCTCTGGGCCAATCCCGGCTGGCATGCTGTTTTTTGCTGGGCCGATATCCGGAACTCTCTAGTTTGAAAATACATGTTCTAGGCTCCGCCGCAGGTGGTGGATTTCCCCAGTGGAACTGCAATTGCCCCAATTGTGATGGTTACCGTCAAGGCAGCAAACGCGTGACGGCACGTACCCAGTCGTCGATCACCGTCAGCGCTGATCGAGACAACTGGGTGCTGTTCAATGCCTCACCCGACATCCTCCAGCAAATCCGCAGTTTTCCCAAACTACAGCCAGCACGAACCCTGCGCGACACGGCTATTCGCGCGGTCTTCCTGATCGACGCCCAGATCGATCACACCACCGGCCTGTACATGCTGCGCGAGCACCGCCAGCCGCTGGAACTGTGGTGCCATGCGCTGGTGCGTGAAGACCTGATGAGCGGCAACCCGCTGCTCAAGGTGCTCGATCACTACTGCGGCGTGAACTGGCACGATGTGCCGCTGGCCGATGCGGGTTTTGCCATGGACGGCGTACCGGGTTTGCACTTCACGGCCCTGCCCCTCATCAGCAACGCGCCGCCCTACTCGCCACACCGCGACCACCCGCAACCGGGCGACAACGTCGGCGTGACCATCACCGACACGGTTTCGGGCAAGCGACTGTTCTACGCCCCGGGTCTGGGCCAGATGGAGCCGCCTGTCTGGGCCGCCATGCAGGCAGCCGACTGCGTGCTGGTCGATGGCACGCTGTGGACCGACGACGAAATGATCACGCTGGGCGCCTCTAAAAAAACTTCGCGTGCCATGGGTCACCTGCCGCAAAGCGGACCCGGCGGCATGCTGGAGTGGCTCGACCGGTTGCCTGCCAGTACCCGCAAGGTACTGATTCACATCAACAACACCAACCCCATCCTCGATGAAGACAGTGCGCAACGGCAGGAGCTGACGCGCCATGGCATCGAGGTGTCCTATGACGGCATGGAGATCGACCTATGAGCAGTGCACCCGCACCGTGGAGCAAGGAAGAATTCGAAAATAAGCTGCGCGGCAGGAGCACCAGCTACCACATCCACCATCCCTTCCACCTGATGATGGCCGAGGGCAAGCTCACGCGCAAGCAGTTGCAGGGCTGGGTCGCCAACCGCTTCTACTATCAGATCTCGATCCCGATCAAGGACGCGGCGATCCTGTCGAACTGCAATGACCGAGAGATCCGGCGTGAGTGGATCCAGCGCATTCTGGACCATGACGGCTACAACATCGGCGGCATTCAGGATCCGGGCGGCATCGAAGCCTGGATTCATCTGGGCGAGGCGGTTGGTCTGTCGCGCGATGATGTCACCTCGCTGCGCTATCTGGCCCCGGCGGCGCGCTTTGCGGTTGATGCTTACGTCAACTTCGCCCGTCGCCAGCCCTGGCAGGAAGCCGTGGCCTCCAGCCTGACCGAGCTGTTCGCGCCGCACATCCACCAGCAACGCATCGACACCTGGCCGACCCAGTACCCCTGGGTCGATCTGGCCGGCCTGCACTACTTCAAGCAGCGCCTGACGCAAGCCCGGCGCGATGTAGAGCACGGCCTGCGTTTCACGCTGGACTACTTCAGCCAGACCCGGGCTCTACAGGAGCGGGCACTGGACATTCTCCAGTTCAAGCTCGATGTGCTGTGGGCCCTGGCCGATGCCATCATGCTCAGCCAATGCGAGATCGAGATCAAGGGGCCGAAAATATGAAACACCCCCAGGCTGCGCGCACTGCGTGTCGCTGCGCCACCCCCCTTGCAGGGGGCAACGCCAGTGGCCCGGCAAAGCCGGTTCCACGGCGTTTCCCGGTTGGATCGTTTCGTGCGCAGCGGGCCATGCCAAGCGCGGAGGTTTCCGAGTGACTGAAGCCTTCGATCTCAACGCGCGCCCGCGGGTGGCCGGCCACTTCCGTCTGCAGTGGGAAGAGGTGCAAAAAGCCTGGGTACTGTTATACCCCGAGGGCATGGTCAAACTCAACGGCAGCGGCGGCGAAATCATGCAGCGCCTGGATGGCGAGAAAACCGTGCAGGCCCTGATCGATGAGCTGGAGCATCTGTTCGACACCTCGGGGCTGGCTGCCGACGTGCTCGATTTTCTGGCGATTGCCCAGCGCCAGGGCTGGGTCAAACCATGAGCACCGCATCGGTCATGCCCGACATGGTCCCAACTGCCCCAGCAACCCAGCCCGGCCCGCCACTGTGGCTGCTGGCCGAGCTGACCTACCGCTGCCCGCTGCACTGCGTGTTCTGCTACAACCCGGTGGACTTTGCCAAGACCAGCGCTGAACTGTCGACCGAGGACTGGCTGCGCGTGCTGCGCGAAGCACGGGCCGCCGGCAGCGTGCAGTGCGGCTTCTCCGGCGGTGAGCCCATGCTGCGCGATGACCTCGAAGTGCTGGTCGCCGAGGCCCACCGCCTGGGCTTCTATACCAACCTGTTGACCTCCGGCGTCGGTCTGACCGAAGCCCGCGCCGCCGCGCTCAAGCAGGCCGGGCTGGACCACATCCAGCTCTCGTTCCAGGACTCGACGCGGGAACTTAACGACTTTCTCTCGCATACCAAGACCTTCGACCTCAAGCGCCGCACGGCCGACATCATCAAGTCCCACGGCTGGCCCATGGTGCTCAACTGCGTGATCCACCGGCTCAACATCGACTACATCGAGCAGATCATCGAGCTGGCGGTGGAGCTCGGTGCCGAGTACCTGGAACTGGCCAACAGCCAGTATTACTCCTGGGCCGAGATCAACCGCGATGGATTGCTGCCTTCGCGCGAGCAGTTAGAGCGCGCCGAACGCGTCACCAATGCCTGCCGCGACAAGCTGGGCGACAAGATTCGCATCTTTTTCGTGGTGCCCGACTACTATGAAACCCGCCCCAAGAAATGCATGAATGGCTGGGGCAATGTATTTTTGACCATCACGCCCGACGGCACGGCACTGCCCTGCCACACCGCCAAGATGCTCAAGGGTATCGATTTCCCCAATGTGCGGGAGATGAGCGTCCAGGACATCTGGTACGCCTCACCGGGTTTCAACCGCTTCCGGGGCGACAGCTGGATGAAAGATCCCTGCCGCACCTGCCCGGAGAAGGAAAAAGACCTGGGCGGCTGCCGCTGCCAGGCCTTCATGCTCACGGGCGATGCCGCCAACGCCGACCCGGTGTGCGACAAGTCGCCGTTTCACCAACGTGTGGAAGAGGCCGTGGCTTATGCTCAAGTGCCGGATGCCCAGCGCACTGTGGTCAAGCCCCTGGTGTTTCGCGATCCCAAGGTTTCACGCCAACTCACCGACGCGGCTTCACAACCGCTCAAATAGGCGGGCTGTCCTCGATGACCTCGCAGCCTGGTACGAATCGATCCAGATTTCAGTGATGGTGAAGTGAAATAAGCAAGATCAATGTGACCGAATCATCGTTCCAAAGGCCTGGTCGGTCAAAATCTCCAGCAACATGGCGTGCGGCACGCGGCCGTCAATGATGTGGACCGCATTCACGCCGCTTTTGGCCGCGTCCAGCGCGCCGGCGATTTTGGGCAGCATGCCGCCGCTGATGGTGCCATCGGCAAAGAGGACGTCAATTTCGCGGGCACTGAGTTCGGTCAGCAGTTGGCCATTTTTGTCCAGCACGCCGGGGATGTTGGTCAGCATCAAGAGCTTTTCAGCTTGCAGCACGGTGGCGAGTTTGCTGGCAACCACATCGGCGTTGATGTTGTAACTCTCGTTGTGTTCACCAAAGCCAATCGGGCTGATGACGGGGATAAACGCATCATCTTGCAGCGCTTTGACCACGCTGGGGTCAATTGAGACAATTTCGCCGACCTGACCGACATCGTGTTCCTTGCTGGGGTCGTGGATATCGGTGAGTTTGAGTTTTTGCGCCCGAATCAAACCACCGTCGCGCCCCGTCAAGCCCACCGCTTTGCCGCCGGCCTGGTTGATCAAACCCACTATGTCTTGCTGCACTTCGCCGGCCAGCACCCATTCCACCACTTCCATGGTCTCGGCATCGGTGACGCGCATGCCTTGCACAAACTCGCCTTTTTTCCCCAAACGCTTGAGTGCGGTTTCAATTTGCGGTCCGCCGCCATGCACCACCACGGGGTTGATGCCCACCAGTTTAAGCAGCACCACGTCCTCTGCAAACGCTGCTTGCAAGGCCGGGTCGGTCATGGCGTTTCCGCCGTACTTGATGACCATGGTTTTGCCGTGGTATTTGCGGATATAGGGCAGCGCCTGCGCCAGAATGTCGGCTTTGTCGCGTGGGTGGAGGGCGCTGGGCGCTTCTGTTGCAGCGGGCGAATGGCCCGGCGTGTGAGTGGTCGGCATGAAGGGTCGGAAGGAAGAGAGTGGAAACCAAGAAAAAAACGGGAAGGCGGTTAAATCGCGAAATCTTCTTTTTTCTGCCCCTGTGCAATCAAGCTAGATAACCAGCGTGGCGACAAACCGCGGCCACTCCAGGTCTCGCCGTTCGGGCCGCGGAACTTGGGTGCCACGGGCTGGCCTGTGGCTTTAGATTTGCGCGTTTTGGCAACGCCAGTTTTAGGTGCTTTAACGATTTTGCTTTTTCTGCCACCGGTTTTGTTGCCAGCCAGGTCTTTGACCGTGATGCCAAAGGCCTGCATCTTGGCGCGAATCTCGGCAACCGTGTTGCTAAACTCTTTGGCCTTGAGTTCGGCGGCTTGTTTTTGGAGTTTTTCAATCTGACTTTGTAGCTCAATGAGATTGCTCATACAGGTTTCTTTCGCCAAGGTGGTAGTGAGTTAAAGATTTGACGGTATGTCAGGCATACTGCATGTCAATATGAATTTGCATCATTCATGAATATACGGATGCCAAGCCTGATTCTATTTCAAAATAATCAAATGTGTAATAAAACTTAATCAGGCCAATACTTTTCAAAATAATTCAACGACGCAGCCAGCGCGGTACTTTAAAACGCACCAACATCATATAAGCCGCTACATAACTGACGATAAACATCGCGCAGAGGGCCATTAATACCACGGTGTTATCCCAAAATAACACGGCTGGAGCGACAGTTATCAGGGTAAAACTCCACAACCAAGGCGAGGTGCGGTTGTTGCGCATCAGCATCCGGCGTGAAGCGTCATCATGAAACACGCCGCGCACCAAGCGCCGGTATATTAATTGGTGAAAATGCAGCGCATCGGCAACGCCTGGAGAGGTGCCGCGTGCGGCTTTTCGATAAATAGAAAACAAGGTTTCCCAGACGGGGTATATCAGCAGCAGCATGGGAAACCACGGAGATACTTCGTGGTGGCGTTGTACCAGCATGATACTGGCCACGGCAATCACCACACCCCATAAATACGCACCGCCATCACCGGCGAATATCAAGCCACGCGGGTAATTCCATATTAAAAACCCTGCCGTTGCAGCGGCCAGGCAAACCACCATGGCGGCGAGTTGGCGATCGCCCAGTTGCAAAGCCACGTGCGCAATGGCTAAACAAATCATGGCGGCTACCGTACCCGCCAAACCGTTGTAACCGTCGATGATATTAAAAGCGTGCGGCAAGCCACAAATGGCAAACACCGCCAGCACCACGCCAGCCCACGGCATGGCCTGCAGCCAGTTATCCAGCAGCGGTATGCCCAGCCGGTCCAAACTAATACCAAGTAACCAGCAAGCCAAAGCCGCAGACACCGCCGTTAGCGCGAGGCGGTATAACACGGACAGGCGTTGCGTGACGTCTTCATAAGCGCCGCCTAAAACAGCAGGCAGCGTCAATACCAGCCACGGCCAGACGAGTTGCCAGTTGCCCTGCACGTTCAAGTTAACTCCGAACCAACCCGACCAGGCCACCGTTAGCCAGCCCATAAACAGCCCCAGCATAATGGCCAGGCCGCCCAAACGAGGGACCGCACCGGTGTGAAAACGCTGTGGCTTATCGGCGTCATAGTGCTTGGCATGGTCGCTGGTCCAGCGAATAAACAACAGGGCGGTCAACATCGAGATGGCCGCACTGATCAAGGTTAATGCAATCACAAGATATCTCGCTTCATTGTTTTCGGGGGCTGATCAGGGTTGTAGGGGTGTGCATCGCAGTTTCTAACAAGGCTCAGGGCTTCAACATTGACGCAACAGGCAGGCTGAGGATCAAGTCGATGCGGCGGCGCAGACGGGCTGCCCCTGCCGTATCGCCAGCAGATTCTGCGTTTTTTTCTTGCAGTCCCAGCCAGGCCAGCAGCGGCCTGCGCCAAGCCTGGCTGGAGGCGGTTTGGGTCGCCAGCGCCGCGACCTCGCCGAGGGCTTGCGGCGACAAGCGGCCGTGTTGCAGCATCGCCCCGGCAGCGACCAATTGTGCGAGCGGGTCAGGAATCTGTAGCAGCACCGCGCTGCTTCCCGGGTTGGCCAACACGGCGGCGTGGTGTTGGGGCAGCAAACTGGCATTCAGCCCTTGCCAACGACCAGCTAAATAATCGTCATAGGCGCGCTGTTCAGCGCCAGCGTCCAGCGCCAAAGGTTTGAAGGCAGGGCAATCGTCAAACACCAAACTAGCGACACGTGCAGCGCAGCGCGTCAGTTCGGCGCGCGCCAGCAGGTCGGCGCGGCCGGTCGCGGTCAGCTCTTTGTAGGTGCGGGCATAGTCTTGCTCTTCCGCTTTGGTGTTGCCAGTTAAATAATGGTTGACCGCACTTTCCAGCGCGCTGTGGGCGTTCAATTCCCAGGTCAAAGATGCGGGGCCTGTGGCGCAACCGGACAGCATTCCTGTCAGCAAAGAAGCCAAGCTGCAAGCCAACAGCAAGGGCCGAGTGACTGGACGGAGTTTCATGGTAATTTCAACTCCACACTGCGCGCAAACGGCCATTTACGGTTGATTTCGTCCACCAATTGACCGACCTTGCGCAGGCTGGAATCGACTTCCGCTCGCAATGCCCCCAGGTCGGTGGTGGCGGCACGGGTGTTGCTGGCCACCGCTTGTGCTTCCACCAGCACCGCATCGAGCTTTTGCAAGCTGGCTCGAACGGCATTCAGGGTGGCAGAGACCTGTTGCACGGTGGCTTGGGTGTCACTCAGCAGCCCTTTCTCGCCAAACACCTGCTGGTCTGTTTTGGCGGCCAGGCCGTCCAGTTTCAGCAGTAGCGCGTTGGCGCGTTCCAGCGCGGTGACAAACTGCTTGGCCTTGGCCTCATCGCCCAGCAACACCTTGAGCGTGCCGCCCGGGCCTTTCAGCGTTTCGGTGACGCTTTGCACATTGGCCAGGCTGGTGTTGAGGCTAGAGTTTTCAGCCGTCATACCAATGAGGTTCTGCGTCAACTCTTTCACCATGGCCACCAGTTTGGGGATTTCGGCAGCGGTGTCGCCACGCAGCACGGTGCGCTCGGCACCATCTTGCAGCGGTGGATCGGTCAGTATGCCGCTGTAGGCGCGGATCTTGGTGTTGCCGACCAAGCTACTTTCCATGGTGAACATGCTTGAGGTGCGCAGCCAGCGCGCATCCTTGCGGGGCACGTCGATGAGGATGCGCGCATTGCCGCCTGTCGCCAGCTCGACCCGCCGCACGCGGCCAATCGGAAAGCCCGAGAACGTCATGTCCATGCCAGCCACAACGCCCTCGGAATCATCCGCCAAGAGCACCAGCTCTTGGGTGCTTTCAAACGCACCGCGCGCATACAAGACATAAGCCACCGTGCCGAATATCAGCGCCAGCATCAGCAGCAAGAGCAGCACAGCCTTGACTTCGATGTTGGCAATCGGCTTAGAAGGGGATGGCGGGATGGGTGCTTGAGAATCCATAAGTCAATGAGGGCAGATCGGTCTATTTTCGTTTAAAAATACTTGATCATCAGCATCGCGGCTTCGACCATGAAAATCACCAAAAACAAACGCACCAAGCCCGACTCGCCCATGCTGGCCAGACTCAGGCCGACACGGGGCGCGTTCGCGGCGGCGGAAGGGCCGCTGGGACCGATCAGCGGCTCATTGATCAGGGCTGCCGCAATCGGAACCACGCCCACCGCCAAGCTAAAGAGCAGCGTCTTCACAGCAAAACCCAGTGCAATGGTGGGGCCAAAGACGCGACCCACCATCCGCGTGTAAGCCTCAAAGCCCCACGGCGACAGGCCGTACACCACGACATAGGCAATCAGCAAGGCCGCCACGGCACTTACCGCCGTCAGCGTCAGCACCGACACCACACCGGCCAACACGCGCGGCATCAGTTCGTCGCGCAGCACGGTTTGGTCATCGCGCCACGAGGCCAGCTTGGATTCGCGCTGTAGCGTGGCGATGTCGCTGCTGACGGGGGCCATGTAGCGCAGCGCCACAAACAGCGCCGCTGAGATCGGCAGCAGCTCCAGCACCAGCACCCGCACCACCATCTCCAAGGCGTACTGCGACAAGCCGTAACTCAGCGCCGTGACCACTACGATGCGCGTCATCACCAAGCTGATCAAGGCCGTCAGCACGGTGTACCACGGCAAAATGGAGCCGATGCTTTGGTAAATGTGCCGAGCCACAATGCGCGCGGTATCGACTCGGTAGCTGGAGGGCGACAAGCTCACCACCACGGCTTGTGCGCCAAAAAACAGAATATCCCACCAGCCCAGCACCCACCGCGCCATACCCAAGCCCAGCATGCCGAGCTTGCTTTGGAGGGCTTCAAATGTGGAAGTGGGGCGCATGGGTGGTTTGGCTCAATGGAGCCTTGTGTTGATTGTGTGCCATGGCGGACCTATTTTCCATCTTTTATTTTAAGTTTTCCAAAACCCTGCCTGGTTGTAATTGTGTTTCAAAAAATCAATCCACAGTCGTACCCGCAGCGGCAAGTGCTTGCGCTGCGGGAAGACAGCATAAATGCCATTGGGCGGCGCCGCAAAGTCCTCCAGCACCGCCACCAGTTGGCCCGAGGCGATTTCCGTCTCCACCTCCCAGATACTGCGCCACGCGACACCAAAGCCTGCCAAGCACCAGTCGTGCAGCACCTGCCCGTCCGAACAGTCCAGCGGGCCGTCGGGTCGCAGGTAGCTAACTTCTTGGTCTCGCGCTGGATCGCCTGAACTATCAGGGATGCGGAATGCCCAGCCCCGTGTTTGCGAGGCATCGCTCGACAGCGTCAGGCAGTCAAAGCGGCTCAATTCGCTCGGGTGCAGCGGCGTGCCGTGACGCTGCAAATAGGCGGGTGTTGCCACGCACAGCCGCCGGTTGTCGGCCAGCCGCACGCTGATCAGGTTGGAGTCTGGCAGGTCGCCGACCCGCACGGCGCAGTCAAAGCCCTCGCTAGCCATGTCAATCACGCGGTCGGAGAGGTTGAGCGACAGCGTCACATCCAGATGCAGTTGACGAAACTTCGGCACCAGCGGCGCCACGTGCCGTCGCCCAAATCCAGCCGGTGCCGTGAGTCGTAAGTGACCGCTCGCTTTCACGCCGCCGGCTGAAACACTGGCTTCGGCGTTGGCTAGATCCGCCAGCAATCGCTGCGCGTCTTCTAAAAACGCGCTGCCCTCGTGCGTCAGTGTGAGCTTGCGTGTGGTGCGCAACAAGAGCTTGACGCCCAGCCGCTCCTCCAGCGCATCAAGCCTGCGCCCCATGATGGCTGGTGCCACGCCTTCGGCCAGCGCGGCGGCGGTCAAGCTGCCGCGCGTGATGACGGCGACAAAGGATTCGAGCTGCTTAAACTTGTCCATGCTGTCTGGTTGCTACATTCATGCGCATCATTATGTATATAAAAGTCATAGATAATAAAACATTTTCTATATTAATGATTGTTAAAGTATCTAATATAGTTCATAACATGCTTCAACCGAAGGCCAAAGAGCTGTTATTGATGTCAATTTGCTATTAAAGTAATAGCTGCTTAGGCATATAACACGCCGGCTAGAACCAGTTTTGATGCCCTATTTTTAGTTAAAATCCCCCTTTTGGAGAAGCCCATGACCACACAACGTACCCTAACCCACCGCCTGCAAGTGGCTAGCGTGCTGCACCGCTTCATTGAGGACAGTGTGCTGCCCGGCACCGGTGTGACAAGCAGCGCGTTTTGGCAGGGTTTTGATGCCATCGTCGCCGATTTGTCCCCCAAAAATATCGCCTTGCTGGCCGAGCGCGACCGCTTGCAGACCGAGCTGGACACGTGGCACGCAGCCCATCCGGGTGAAATTACCGACATGGCTGCCTACAAAGCCTTCCTCACCTCGATTGGCTACTTGGTGCCGGTGCCAGCGGATATCAAAACCACCACCGCCAACGTGGACGCCGAGCTCGCTCTGCAAGCGGGTCCGCAGCTGGTCGTGCCCATTCTCAACGCCCGTTATGCCCTCAACGCCGCCAACGCCCGCTGGGGTTCCTTGTATGACGCGCTGTATGGTACGGACGTGATTCCAGAGACCGACGGTGCTTCAAGGGGCAAGGGTTACAACCCCGTGCGCGGCGCCAAAGTCATTGCCTTCGCCCGCAACGTCCTGGACCAGGCCGCCCCGCTGTCCACCGGTTCGCACCGCGATGCGACCTCTTACACCGTGGTCGGTGGCAAATTGGTCGTGGGCATGCAGGACGGCAGCACGCTGGGTTTGGCTGATTCGAGCCAATTTGTCGGCTACCAAGGCGCAGCCCATGCCCCCCGCTCGGTGCTGCTGATCAACAACGGCCTGCACATCGACATCCAGATCGACCGCAGTACCGCCATCGGTAAAACGGACGCTGCCGGCGTCAGCGACCTGGTGCTGGAAGCCGCGCTGTCCACCATCCTCGACCTGGAAGACTCGGTCACCGTGGTTGATGCCGACGACAAAGTGCTGGCTTACGGCAACTGGCTGGGC
>JASJPN010000075.1:0-16963 GCA_031426635.1 Polaromonas sp. | reverse complement strand
GAGTGAACTGGGCGCACCAGGCTCACATTCGACGTTATCAAGCAACGCGCAAGCTGCTGCGACGGCCTGGGGCAGTGATGCAACTTGCATAGCGGCACCGGCCTGCACGGCCAACTGCGCCGCTTCCGCAAAATTAAAGATGGATGGGCCCATCACCACGGGGCAACCACAACTGGCCGCTTCAATCAGGTTTTGTCCACCCAGCGACTCAAAACTGCCACCTAACAGGGCCACATCGCTCAAGCCGTAATACAGCGCCATCTCGCCCAGGCTGTCGCCCAGCCAGATCGTGTTGGATTCGGCCTGCTCAGGCTCCTCGCGCCATTGCGTGCGCCTGGATACGCTAAAACCCTGCTGGGCAATCAAGGCCGCAATCTGCTCAAACCGCTGAGGATGACGCGGTACGATCAGCCACTGAATGTCACAGTGGGCAGTAGATTTAACAGAACCCGAATTTGCTATTGTTTTTATAGCTGATGAATCAATATTTACGCTGGCTACAGCCCTATTCACACTGTTTTTTTGAAGGTATTGCAACAATTGCAACTCTTCGCCTTCACGCGTACTCGCAAAAACCACCACCGGACGATGCATCTGCAAGCGCCAGGCTTGACCACGCTTCAGCTGCGCGGCATCGATGCTGGCATCGAACTTGAGATTACCAAAAACGCCCCGCACCGGCGCACCCAGCGCCTCCAAGCGTGCAGCATCTGCCGGACTTTGCGCCCACACGGCCGCCAAAGACTGGTAAGCAGGGCGGGCCAGCCAGGCGAATCGCCGCGTCGCCACATAGCTTTTCTCGCTCATACGCGCGTTAGCCATGACCAAAGGCACACCCCATTTGGCGCACATGGCTGCCATGTTGGGCCACAGCTCGGTTTCCATCAAGATGCCGATGCGTGGCTGGAAATGCTTGATGAACCGCTCGGTGGCAGCCGGGGTGTCCCAAGTCTGCCAGACCTGGACATCGCCCGCCTGTAGGAGGTGCTGGCCCTGCGCACGCCCCGTGGCGGTGCCATTCGTGAGTAGCAACTTCATGCCCGGCAGCTGCTTGCGCAGCGCATCGACCAGCACCCCAGCCACCCGCGTTTCCCCCAAAGACACTGCATGGATCCAGACAAACCCCTGCTCTGTCGTTCCTTGTTCAGACGGCAACTGCGCGTCATGCGTGTAGTGGCCAAACCGCTCTTCAATATTGACCAAATAGCCCGGCTCTGCCCGCCCACGGCGCGCCAGTTTTCGCCGTAACAAGGGCTGCACACACCACATCAGCGCGGAGTAGAGGAAAAGCATCACCTGATTCATGCGCTTGCTGCAGACACAGACTGCCAAGCTTGCCAGACAGCATCTACGGAGGGCGTGGGTTGCGCACAGACGCTTACTTGCCGGGCTGCCGCGCCGGTTGCTAAAGGCCCGGTCCGCCAAGCCGTATCAAAATTGTAAATTTGCACATGCGGCAGATTCAGCGCCACCGCCATGTGACTCAGACCACTATCAACGCCAATCACGCCCGCGCTGCCAGACAGCACGTCAAGCAAGGTATCCAAACTCTGCCTGGGCCACACGATGGCATGAACACCTTGGCGGATAAGTTGCCTGGCTATTGCATGGCTGCGCTGCTCTTCGACATCGCTGCCCTGCGCCAGTGCTATGTTGTAGCCCTGTGCGCTCAGGCGTTGCCCGAGTTCGACCCAGCAGTTCACCGGCCAGAGCTTGTCATCCCGCGAACTGCCATGCGCAAACGTAACAACAGGTTGTGCCAAAGCATCACAATTTGCTATGTTATTAATAGCTAACGAGGTAGTATTTACACCGACAAGAAGACCAAATGAAGGTGGAAATTCGGCACTATCAGGCAATGCATAACCCAAGGCCCGCGCGCAGACTTCGCGTGCGCGCTGCACCGCATGCATGTGCCGCTCTAAACGAATCGCCACATCCGCCACCCAGCGAGTGGGGGCTTCATAACTGGAGCCGTCGGTACGGTTTGCCATCGAAAAACGTTTGCCGCCGGGCGCCAAGGCAGCCATCCAGGCGACCCAAGCGGATTTGGTCAAACCCTGCAAATCAATCACGGCATCGTAGGATTCTTGACGCAGGGAAGCTTTACATGCGCGCCAAGCACGTCGCGTATCTCCTGAAAAGGGCGCTTTTCGCCACTGCCTAAGCTCACAGGTAATGACGCGATTCACGCCCTGACATCGCCGCACCACGCCAGCGAACGCGCCCTCCACCACCCAGTCAATCTGGGCGTGTGGCATCGCCTGGAGCATGTCCCGCACCACCGGCAGGGTGTGCAGCACGTCGCCCAGCGAGGACAGCTTGACAATGAGAATTTTCAATGTGCCGCCGCCTCAATCTTGGCATCGGGCTTGACACGGCGCAATAAAGCCAGCATCTCGCCCTCAATCCGGTGCAAAGCCCGCGCTGTCTGGCCCTCAAAACGCAACACCAGGACCGGTGTGGTGTTGGAGCCGCGCAGCAGGCCAAAGCCGTCCGGCCAGTCCACCCGCAAACCGTCGATGGTGCTGATCACGGCAGGCGCGGCAAAGGTGTTGGGCGCCAGCGCCACAGCCTGTGCCACCAAGGCGGGAGATTCACCCTCAGCGCACTTGACATTGAGTTCGGGTGTCGAAAAACTGTCGGGCAGCGCGTGCAGGGCCGCATTGCCATCCGGGGACTGGCTCAAAATCTCCAACATCCGGCAACCCGCGTAGGTGCCATCGTCAAAGCCGTACCAGCGCTCTTTGAAAAAAATGTGACCGCTCATCTCGCCGCCCAATGGCGAGTTGACTTCTTTCATCTTGGCCTTGATCAGCGAATGACCGGTTTTATACATCAACGGCACGCCACCAGCGGCGGCAATGGCGGGGGCCAGGCGCTGCGAGCATTTCACGTCAAACAAAATGGTGCCGCCGGGCACGCGCGTCAGCACGTCTTGGGCGAACAACACCAGTTGTCTATCCGGGTAGATATTGGTGCCGTCTTTGGTGACGATACCCAGGCGGTCGCCATCACCGTCAAAAGCCAGGCCCAGTTCGGCATCGCTGCTGGCGAGTGCGGCGATCAAATCTTTCAAATTCTCTGGCTTGCTGGGGTCGGGGTGGTGGTTGGGGAAGTTGCCGTCGACCTCGCTGAAGAGTTCAATCACCTCGCAGCCCAGCGCCCTGAAAATGGCGGGAGCAGAAGCGCCTGCAATGCCGTTGCCCGAATCGATCACGATTTTCATGGGGCGTGCCAGTTTGATATCAGAGGCGATGCGCGCAGTGTAAGCGGGCAGCACATTGACCTCGCGCACCTGGCCGCCAGATTGCAAGGTCCAATTTTCAGTTTCCATCATGCGGCGCAGGGATTGAATTTCTTCGCCATAAATGGCGCGCCCCGCCAGCACCATTTTGAAGCCGTTGTAGTCTTTTGGGTTGTGGCTACCGGTGACCTGGATGCCGCTGGTACAGAGCGTATTGGCGGCAAAATACAACATCGGCGTGGTGACCATGCCAGTATCAATGACCTCGATACCCGAGGCGACCAAACCGCGAATCAGTGCTTGCGCCAAAGAGGGGCCACTGAGCCGGCCATCGCGCCCGACTGCCACGGCTTTTTCACCCTCAGCCAGCGCGGTGCTGCCAAACGCCTTGCCCAACGCCTCGGCCACGTCTTCGTTGATGGTTGATGACACGATGCCACGAATGTCGTAAGCTTTGAAAATGGAGGCCGTCACGTGCATGGTTGTTTTCCTGGGATTTCGGGTTAGGGTTCTATTTTTCCCTCTAATTGTAGGTTGCAATTGATCAGTACCTATGGCCACAACCAACGATGAAAGCACCGCTTCGAGGCTATGATGAACGACCCATTTTTGAAAGGACGCCATGAAATTCGACCTCTCGCTTGTGTACGGCTCTTGCAGCAGCCCGCTTGGGAACCTCTGGCTAGCCGCGACCGACCGGGGACTGGCCGGCATGTGGTTTGAAGAGCAGCGTCACGCGCCCGACCGCACCAGCTGGACGCTGTGCCCCGATATCCACCAGCAGCCCGTGCTACATGCTGCATCAGAGCAACTACTGGCCTACTTTTCAGGCACCTTGCAGCAGTTCGACTTACCGCTGGACCTCAGCGGTGGCACCGACTTTCAGCAAGCGGCTTGGCAGGCACTGCTACGCATCCCATTTGGCGCAACCACCAGTTACGGCGAGCTGAGTAAAAGCATCGGCAAGCCCAGTGCCGTGCGTGCTGTAGGCACGGCCATCGGACGCAACCCCATCAGCATCATCGTGCCGTGCCACCGCGTGGTGGGTGCAGATGGCTCACTCACGGGCTACGCTGGCGGATTAGACCGAAAAACGGCCTTGCTCAACTTGGAAGGCGTACTTTAAAAGGCATATTTCAAGACACATGAAAAAATCTGTCTTTTTTGAATTCATCCTCCTGGCGGCCATTTGGGGATCGTCCTTTTTATTCACCCGAGTCAGCGCCCTTGAGTTTGGCGTGCTGCCGACAGCTGCCATGCGCGTTGGCCTGGCGGCCCTGTTTTTGCTGCCTTTGTTGGTTTGGAGCGGGCACTGGCCCGCGTTCAAACGCCGTGCCGGGTCGATTATGTTTGTGGGCATGCTCAATTCGGGCATTCCGTTTGCCATGTACGCCTATGCGGTGATGTCGATCAGCACCGGCTTATCGTCCATTTTGAATGCCACCGTGCCTTTGTTTGGCGCCATCGTGGCGTGGTTGTGGCTGAAAGACAAACCCTCTGCGTCGCGCATTGCCGGGCTGGTCATTGGTTTTGTGGGCGTGGCACTGCTTGCGGGCGACAAAGCCAGCTTCAAACCCGGTGGCTCGGGCTGGGCGGTGCTCGCCTGTCTCTGCGCCACCCTGTGTTACGCCCTGGCAGCCAGTTACACCAAGCGCTACCTCATGGGGGTCCACCCCATGGCCACGGCGACGGGTAGCCAGATCGGTGCGGCGCTGGGCTTGGCACTGCCCGCCATGTGGCTGTGGCCTGCCCAAACGCCCAGCTTGCGTGCTTGGGGTGCGATGGTGATTTTGGCCGTTGTTTGTACAGGCATTGCATATATTTTGTACTTTCGTTTGATAGAAGTAGCCGGTCCTGGCCGCGCGCTGACGGTGACCTTCATGATTCCGGTGTTTGCATTGCTATACGGCGCGCTCTTTTTAGGCGAGAACATCACGCCGTGGATGATCTTGTGTGGCTGCGTGGTGGTGTGCGGCACGGCCTTGGCAACGGGTTTGGTGAAAATCAGGGCCTTGGAGCGCACATCATGACGTGGCACGCCAAATTAGACATCTGCTACGCCCTTGAACTGGACAAAACCGTTGCGCGTTATGTACACCATGGCCCGTTGCGCATCTTGCAGAGTCTGTACCCCGAAGGCCCAAACATTTGCCACAACGTGATCGTGCATCCGCCAGGCGGACTGGTGGGCGGCGACACACTGGATATTCAAGTTGACGTGGGCATAGCCGCGCATGGTTTGATGACCACCCCAGGAGCGACACGGTTTTACAGATCCCTGGGCGAACCTGCCCTGCAGCGCACCCGTGCAACCATTCAGGCCAACGCCAGACTGGAATGGTTACCGCTGGAAGCGATTGCCTATTCAGCCTGCCAAGCTGAAAATAGATCGACCTTTGACCTCGCACCCAGTGCTGAGATGATGGGTTGGGATGTCACTGCGCTCGGGCTACCCCACGCCAACTTACCCTTTGAATCGGGCAGCTTCATGCAACATATTGAGATCCCCGGCGTTTGGCTGGAGCGCGGTCGCATGGAGGCAACGGACTCACGTCTGATGAACAGCCCGCTGGGTTTGGCGGGACATCGCTGCATGGCCTCGATCTTTTTTGCGACAGGTTCGGCCTTGACCCGAGTTCGGAAAGAACAAGCACTCAGCGTGGCGCGCGGGGTGCTGGATGCGCATCCCCTAAAAATCACAGCGGGTGCGACTTGCCCGAACGATCAAGTCATCGTGGTGCGGGTGCTGGCTCCTTGGGTCGAGCCCGCCATGGAGGTGTTGCGCCAAGTGTGGGCGGCGTGGCGTCAAGATTTATGGCGAATAAAGGCTACGGCTCCGAGAATTTGGACCATGTGAACCACGGAACAGTCCATTTTCAAATCGCCGCCGATGGAGCATCTGCTTCAAGAACCCACGCAATTGAGCTGAAATTCACCATAAGCAAGCGTCCCAAAGCCTGCTTTTGCACCATATTTGTGCAAAAAAGCACTGACTGATCGAGTAAATTCGCAGTTCATGCCGGCACAGACTGGCACGTGAATTGCGTTGTCATTGCGTCAACAAACAGTGTTCACAAAACCAAAAAAATCAGACTGCACGCATGGAACTCACACCCAGAGAAAAAGACAAGCTTCTGATCTTCACAGCTGCGCTGGTGGCGGAACGCCGCAAGGCGCGTGGCTTGAAGTTGAACTACCCCGAAGCCATCGCTTTCATCAGTGCCGCCGTGATGGAAGGTGCGCGTGACGGCAAAACCGTGGCGCAACTCATGAGCGAAGGCCGCACGTATTTAGCGCGCGCAGACGTGCTAGACGGCATTGCCGAGATGATTCCAGACATTCAGGTGGAGGCCACTTTTCCAGACGGCACCAAGCTGGTCACGGTTCACCAACCCCTTGTGTGAGGAGCCCATATCCCATGATTCCAGGCGAGCTACTGATAGACGACGGCAAACATGTGCTCAATCCAGGGCGTCGCGCCCACAGCTTGGTGGTGCAAAACACAGGCGACAGACCGATTCAGGTTGGCTCACATTATCATTTTGCAGAAACCAACGCCGCGCTGGGCTTTGACAGATTAGCTGCACAGGGCATGCGGCTCAACATTGCATCCGGCACAGCGGTGCGTTTTGAACCTGGCCAGCAGCGCACTGTGGAATTAGTGGACTATGCAGGTGAGCGCGTGGTCTTTGGTTTTCGCGGTTTGACGCAAGGAAATCTCTGATGGCAACGATTGGACGACGCGCCTACGCTGAAATATTTGGCCCGACCGTGGGTGATCGGGTTCGCTTAGCGGACACAGATTTAATCGTTGAAGTGGAGGCTGACTACACCCTGCGTGCTGGAGGCTACGGCGAAGAGGTCAAATTTGGCGGCGGCAAAACCATCCGCGATGGCATGGCGCAAAGCCAGCGCACCCGAGCGCAAGGCGCTGTCGATACGGTACTGACCAATGCCCTCATCATGGACCACTGGGGTATTGTCAAAGCTGATATTGGGCTGAAAGGCGGTCGCATTGTCGCCATTGGCAAGGCCGGCAACCCAGATACCCAGCCCGGTGTGGACATCATTATTGGACCGGGTACAGAAATCATCAGTTGCGAAGGCCATATCGTCACCGCTGGCGGCGTTGACACGCATATCCACTTCATCGCTCCGCAACAAATTGAAGAAGCCTTGTGCAGCGGCGTCACCACCATGCTGGGCGGCGGCACGGGGCCGGCCACAGGCACCTTTGCCACCACCTGCACACCCGGGCCGTGGAACCTGGAGCGCATGCTGCAAGCCGCCGATGCCTTCCCGATGAACCTCGGTTTTATGGGCAAAGGCAATGCATCACTACCTGCCGCCCTACATGAGCAGGTCAACGCGGGCGCACTGGGTTTGAAGCTGCACGAAGACTGGGGCACCACGCCGGCTGCCATTGACAACTGCCTGAATGTGGCTGAAGAAACCGATATTCAAGTCGCCATCCATACCGATACCTTGAACGAAAGTGGCTTTGTTGAGGACACCGTAGCCGCCTTCAAAGGCCGAACCATCCACACCTTTCATACCGAAGGTGCGGGCGGTGGCCATGCGCCCGATATTTTGAAGGTGGTGGGCGAACCCAATGTGCTGCCCAGCTCGACCAACCCGACGCGCCCCTACACCATCAACACGCTGGATGAGCACGTGGACATGCTGATGGTGTGCCACCACCTGGACCCCGCCATTGCTGAAGATTTGGCATTTGCGGAAAGCCGCATCCGCAAAGAAACCATCGCCGCTGAGGACATCCTGCACGACTTGGGAGCGATCAGCATGTTCAGTTCTGACTCACAAGCCATGGGACGGGTGGGTGAAGTGATCATTCGCACGTGGCAAACGGCGCACAAAATGAAACAACAGCGTGGCAAATTACCGTTAGACACGACTCGACACGACAATTTTCGCGCCAAACGATATTTAGCCAAATACACCATCAACCCGGCCATTGCCCACGGCATTGCGCACGAAGTGGGATCGATTGAAGTGGGTAAGTGGGCGGATGTGGTGATTTGGAAGCCCGCGTTTTTTGGTGTCAAACCAGCACTCATATTGAAAGGTGGCTTCATCGCAATGGCCGCCATGGGCGACCCCAATGCCTCTATCCCCACACCGCAGCCCGTACATTACCGCCCGATGTTTGGTGCCTATGGTGGGGCTCTGGCCAAGACATCGCTCACGTTTGTGTCGCAAGCGGGCCTACTCGCAGGCATTGGCGAACGCTTTGGACTCCATAAAACGCTGAGCGCCGTCAAAGGTAGTCGCAGCTTGGGTAAACGCCACATGATTCACAATGACTATTTACCGACAATGGAAGTCGATGCACAAACCTACCAAGTGCGCGCTGATGGTCAATTACTGACCTGTGAACCCGCGAGCAGCCTGCCCATGACGCAACGTTATTTCTTATTCTGATGCTGCACGTCTCCAAATTGATGGCTCAAGGTGCCGGTTTGGCACCCGTTTTATTAAAACGCGCCACCACGGTTGAACTCGATTGGGATGTGCGTCAAAAAAGCCGATTCGATGCGACTGATTCAAGGGGCCGCCAGCTAGGCGTGTTCTTGCCGCGTGGCACACTGGTGCGCGGTGGCGATGTGTTGGTGGCAGAGGACGGCTCACTCATCCAAGTCATCGCCCGAGTACAAGCCGTTTTAGTCATCACCCATTGCACCAGCCACGGCACACCCTTCGACCTGATTCGTGCGGCTTACCATTTGGGCAACCGGCATGTGCCGATTGAGTTACAGCCAGACCATTTGAAAATTGAACCCGATCATGTGCTCGTTGGCATGCTGCGCGCCATGCACCTCATTGTGACCGAGGCCGAGGTGGCATTTGAACCGGAGGGTGGTGCCTATTCAACACAAGGGCATGGCCCCTCTCATCACGGGCATCACAGTCACGAAGACCGTCAGGCACATGGTCACGAGCATCATTGATGCGTAGCTCGAAGTCAACATCTGCCATACCCGCACCGAGCTTGCTGCAACTGATGTGGCTGGCCTCTCCAGCACTCCCCATTGGTGGATTTTCATACTCGGAAGGGCTGGAATCCGGCGTAGATATTGCATTTATAACTACAGAATCAACAGCAAACGACTGGCTCATGGACCAGTTGCACCTGAGCCTGTCTCGCGCCGACTTGAGTGCGGCGGCCAAGGCGATTCCCGCCTGGCGGCGCGCAGACCTAGCGTGCATCGATGAACTCAATACCTGGGTGCTGCAAACCCGCGAGAGCAGTGAACTACGTTTGCAAACCGAGCAAATGGGACGCTCCATGCTGGATTGGTGGCGCAAACAGCCAAGCTTTCATCCCGCAACGGACTTTACCCAAAAATCCGCAGATAGATCAAACAGTTTTTTCAACGCCCCCACCTACCCTATTGCCTTTGCGCTCGCGGCCTCTAGCACCCAAGCCAGCACACGTGACTGCCTGATGAGTTTTGCCTTTGGCTGGGCTGAAAACATGGTCCAGGCCGCCGTGCGCGCCGTGCCTTTGGGCCAAACGGCTGGCCAGCGCATCTTGGCAAATCTGACCGCGCAAATTCCCAATGCGGTTGACCATGCCATGCGTTTGATGGACAGTGAGCGACAAGCCTTCTCACCCATGCTGGCGATACTGTCAGCACAACACGAAACCCAATACTCCAGATTGTTCAGATCATGACCATGCACCATATTCCTAACCGCACCAAAAAACTCCCACCCCTGCGCGTCGGCATAGGTGGCCCCGTCGGTTCAGGCAAAACCACCCTGTTAGAGATGTTGTGCAAAGCCATGCGAAGCGACTACGATTTGGTCGCCATCACCAACGACATCTACACCAAAGAAGACCAGCGCATCCTGACCGTCAGTGGTGCCTTGCCGGCTGAGCGCATCATGGGCGTAGAGACCGGCGGCTGTCCGCACACCGCCATTCGCGAAGATGCCTCCATCAATTTAGAAGCCATTGACCGCATGTTGGCGGACTTCCCCGATGCAGATGTGGTGTTTATTGAAAGTGGCGGTGACAACCTGGCCGCCACCTTCAGCCCCGAACTGAGCGACTTGACCATCTATGTGATTGACGTTGCCGCAGGAGAGAAAATCCCACGCAAAGGTGGCCCTGGCATCACCAAAAGTGATTTGTTTGTGATCAACAAAACTGACCTGGCCCCCTATGTAGGCGCAGACTTAAGCGTGATGGAGGCAGACACACGTCGCATGCGCACCACAGCCCAAGGCCTCAAACCGTTTGTGATGACCAATTTAAAGACGAATTCCGGCCTCAAAGACGTTGTTTCCTTCATTGTGACCCAAGGAATGCTGAAAACGCCTTGAACGCAGGCTAGAATACGAGCCTTGGAAGCGTGGCCGAGCGGTTGAAGGCACCGGTCTTGAAAACCGGCGACGGAGTGATCTGTTCGTGAGTTCGAATCTCACCGCTTCCGCCATATTTTTATTCTCGTGTTGCTATGCAAGCAGGGTCGATTGGATTGACCAGCTATCTTTTAATGCTTAACGAATAATATGAAAACTAGTTGCATGAAAAAATTCTCTGCCTTTATTGCAACAACGATGTTTGCAGTCGTGACGCTGGTGGCATGTAACGGCAGTGATGGGATCAATGCGAGTGACCTCGGTAGCTCAGGCGCTACGCCAACGAGTAAAGCCGCCTGCACAAGCTTGGCTAACTGGCAAGGTGTAGGTATTGGGATGTCTGAACCCCAAGTAGAAAGCCACCTTGGCAAGCCAGCGAAAATTATCGCAACAGCGACATCGACGGAGTACCACTACGAGAGATGCCGAGGTTTTTTGAAACTTGAAGCAGCGGCGACAGCTACAACAGCAGCTAAGTACGTCGTCATTAATGTCGAAGGTGTGGTCACCCTCAGTGGCTTGCGTGGTGTCACCAGCATCACCACGCCAAAAAGAATCGAAGATACGATCGTATGCGAGTACGACTACTTTCACTATTCTGAAGAAGCTGGCGTTTGTCGCACTTCTAGCAACCCCTATTAAGTGGGAATTGCAGGACTATTCTAAAAATAGCGCCTGCAAATCACTCAGAAAATCAAACCCACGCTCTGTGGGTTTGATGCTTTTGGGGGTCTGAATCAAGAGGTTTTTCTCAATCGCCTGTGACAAACCGACTTGCAGCGTCGACAGCGCCAAGCCCGTACGCTCAAAAAACAAGGCAGGATCAAAACCCTCTTTCAGACGCAAGGCATTGAGCATGAACTCAAAAGCCAGCTCTTTGCGTTTGATGTCCTCGTCTTGCGTCACCGCATTGCCAGCTAAAGCGTTTTGCATGTACAACTTGGGTTCACGAAAACGCACTTGCCGCACCACCCGATGCGCAAAACTGAGTTTGCTGTGCGCGCCTGCGCCTAGACCCAAATAATCACCAAATTGCCAGTAATTGAGGTTGTGCCAGCAATGGTGCCCAGGCTTGGCGTAGGCAGACACTTCATAGCGCTCCAAGCCCGCTGGTCCCAGTAACTCGGTCAGCCGGTCCAGCATGGCGTAGGCCATGTCTTCCTCAGGAACGATGGGGGGGAACTTGGAAAAGTAAGTGTTGGGCTCGATGGTCAAGTGATAAATCGAGATGTGCGGCGGCGCCAGCGAGAGTGCGGTTTGCACGTCTTTCTCCAAATCTGCCATCGTCTGACCTGGCAAGGCGTACATCAGGTCCAGATTGAACGTGTCAAAGGACAGCGCAGCCTCCTCAACCGCAGCCAAGGCTTGCGCGCCATCATGCACACGGCCCAAGGCTTTTAAATGCGCGTCATTGAAGCTCTGCACGCCAATCGACAGCCGTGTGACACCAGCGCTGCGAAAAGCTTTGAACCGGTCTTTTTCAAACGTACCGGGGTTGGCTTCCAGGGTAATTTCGCAGTCTGGTGCCAAGTTGACGCGTGCCCGGACATCGCCCAGCAATCTGTCTATCGACTGCGGAGAAAACAAACTCGGCGTGCCACCACCCATGAAAATACTGTGTACCGTTCGCCCCCAAATCAAAGGTAGCGATGCGTCCAGATCAGCGATGACAGCGCTCAAATAGCGCTGTTCCAAATCTATGGGCAAGGCACCACCGGCCTGCAGTTCATGTGAGTTGAAATCGCAATACGGGCATTTTTTCAAGCACCAAGGCAAGTGAATATACAGCGACAACGGCGGTAAGGCCGCCAACTGTAACAAGCCAGGGCGCATGTAATGCGTGATGTCTTTAGGGACAGCGACGTGAGAAGCGATCTCTTCAGACCGCATGACGTTGATGACTTGACTCAAAACCAGTTGCCCCTCATCAGTGCCAACATCTGCGCAGCAGCTTGGCCGCGGTGACTGATCGCATTTTTCTCAGCATCACTTAACTGCGCCAGCGTTTGACCCAGTTGCGGCAGATACACCACCGGATCAAAGCCAAAACCGTTGATGCCAATGGGTTCTTGCGTGATGTCACCAACCACACGGCCCACGGCAATCAATGGCTCAGGATCATCTTTTGACCGCACGGCCACCAGGGTACTAACCAATGCAGCGCGCCGGTTGGGTTGGCCTGCAAGTTGCTCCAATAAGGCTTTGACGTTGTTATCGTCACCTTTGGTATAGCCAAATTGGGTGGCATAAAATGCCGTGTCCACACCCGGCAAGCCGCCAAAAGCATCTACACACAGACCCGCATCGTCAGCGATAGCGGGCAAGCCCGTTTGCGTTGCCGCATGGCGCGCTTTGGCTAAGGCGTTTTCAACAAAGGTTCGATGTGGCTCCGCTGCCTCACTCACACCCAACGTTGATTGACGAATCAACTCGACGCCCAGCACTGAAAACATCGCTTGCAGCTCAGCGAGTTTGCCAAGATTGTTGGATGCCAATACTAATTTCATAAAAATAAACCTCTGAACACACCTAAATATACTTCTAGCCAGCGTACTATATAGATAGTACGCTATTCATTTAATAGCGATTGCTGTTGCATCCCAATCAGTTCAACGATTCCTTTTTCAGCCAATTGCAGCAAGGCATCCATTTCTTTTCGTGAAAATGCGACCCCCTCAGCCGTGCCTTGCACCTCAATAAAATGACCTGAACTGGTCATCACCACATTCATATCGGTGTCGCAGGCGACGTCCTCGGTGTACTCCAAATCGAGCAGCGGCGTGCCTTGCACGATACCGACCGAAATCGCCGCCACAGTTTGATGGATAGGAGATTCACTGAGCTTGCCCGAAGCAATGAGGCTCTTCACAGCATCTTGTGCAGCTACAAACGCGCCGGTAATACTCGCAGTTCGCGTGCCGCCATCGGCCTGGATCACATCGCAGTCCAAATAAATCGTGCGTTCGCCCAGCTTTTTGAGGTCAAATACAGCGCGTAGTGAACGCCCAATCAAGCGCTGAATTTCTTGCGTTCTGCCGCTTTGCTTGCCACGTGCGGCCTCGCGGTCACTGCGCGTATGGGTGGCGCGCGGCAACATGCCGTATTCAGCCGTGACCCAACCCTCGCCACTGCCTTTTTTGTGCCCAGGCACCTTTTCTTCTACCGATGCTGTGCATAGCACCTTGGTGTTGCCAAACTCGATCAGTACCGAGCCCTCAGCATACTGTGTGTAGTGGCGGGTCATACGCACGGTGCGCAGTTGATTCGCCAAGCGATTGCCACTTCTTAAAAACTCTGTCATATCTGATGTCCTGAAAATTGAAGGTGAAGGTGAAGGTGAAATTGATACGCGCGGTACGCATGTACTGTTTAGTATGCAGTTAAGGCTGTTTGCAACTCAAAGGCCGATTGTGGCCGGCCGCCAGGATCAAGGGTCATGCACCACTCGACAACCTCAATCAGTTTGTCCGAATAGACGGCGCTTTTCCGCGACAACATGTCGGCCAATTGATCGCTCTCTCGTCTTTTTGCGGCCTCTTGCGGTGGGTGGCTCATCATCATGGAGTACAAACAAGCCCCAATAGCGTAGATATCCGTCCACGGTCCTAGATCAGCGTCGCGTTTGTACATCTCTGGGGCGGCAAAGCCAAGTGTGTACATGGGCTGCATGAATGGTTCCTCTTTATTCAACACATCGCGGGCAGCACCAAAATCAATCAAAATGGCTCTGTCGTCATCAGTGATGAACAAGTTAGCTGGCTTGATATCAAGATGCAACATATTGTGTTGATGCACAATCCTTAAACCTTCCATAACTTCCTCAAAAATGCTGCGGATGGTGGATTCGCTAAAGGCCACGCCTGATTTCAATTGACGCCCAGCCATGATGAAATCTTGCAAGGTCGCACCTTGTAAATAGTCCATGACCAAATAAACCGTTTCGTTTTGCCGAAAAAAATCAAACACACTCACCACGGCAGGATGCGAGATTTGGGCCAATGACCGCCCCTCTTCAAAAAAGCTTTTTAAACCCAATCGATAAAGTGATAACTTGTCTGGCCTCACCCGTGGTGCAAGCTCGCCAAACTCGCGCGTAGCAAGGGCAGCAGGCACATATTCTTTGATGGCGACTTGTTGGCCTCGCTTGTCGAGCGCCAAATACACCACACCGAAACCACCCTCAGACAAGCGGCGGACGACGCGGTAGCCTCCGATCACAGTATCAGGCGGGAGTGCAGCGATTTTGACCTTTGACATAATTCTTATCCATCGGTATGGTCAAACCACACCCGGTCAGCGCCATCATTACCATTTACGCATCAAAAAAGGACCATTTCCCCATGTCAGTTTACAGCATGACCGGCTATGCCAGCGCACAAGCAGACATTCACCAAACCGCGGCTGGGCCAGAGGATACCTCTCAAACAGACCACTCAACGCCGCTGGCCCAAGTCCAGCTTGCGGTTGAAATTCGATCTGTCAACAGTCGTTTTTTAGATATTTCATTTCGCCTGTCGGATGAACTCAGGCCAGCCGAACCCTTGCTACGCGCGTTGATCACCGCCAATATCAAACGCGGCAAAGTCGAGTTACGCGCTGCGCTTGAAAATGCGATGTCGAATCTGCCAAGCCAGCCCTCCCTTGAGCTACTACAGCATCTGCAAACGATTCAAAGTAGCATTCAAAGCACCTTGCCCGGAGCCCGTGCCCTGAGTGTGGCTGACGTCATTCTCCTGTCAGGCAGTCAAAACCATGCATTGCCAAGTGCCGCAAGCACGACTGAATCGCTCACGCAGTTGACCCAAGCCGTGATCGCAGAATTGTTGGCCTCGCGGCAGCGTGAAGGCGCCAGACTGGCGCACATGCTGCTAGACCGAATCGCACAATTACGTGAATTGGCAGCGCAAGCGGGCCCCTTAATCCCCCTGTTGGTCGCACAACAGCAAAGCAAGTTCTTAGAGCGCTGGAATGAAGCCTTGTCCCTTGGCACATCGGATGCCAAAGCTACTGCGCCCTCGACAATGACCGAGCAAGCCGCCTTGGAGCGTGCGTTGAGTGAGGCGACAGCGTTTGCTATTCGCATTGACGTCGCCGAAGAGTTGACCCGACTCGCATCGCATCTCGACGAAATTGAACGCTTACTCAACAAAGGAGGTGAGACCGGCAAGCGACTGGACTTCTTAATCCAAGAACTGCACCGTGAAGCTAACACCTTAGGTGCCAAATCCTCCGTGTTAGAGCTGACACGTATCTCTGTTGAGATGAAGGTGCTGATCGAACAAATGCGCGAGCAGGTTCAAAATATTGAATAGTCCTATAAAATTCATAGCTGAACTTTCACTCCAATCAATACAGGCAACCCGCAGTCTATGGACTATCCCGGTCAACTTTTTGTCGTTGCAGCGCCCAGTGGTGCTGGAAAATCGAGCTTGGTCAAAGCATTGATGGAGCTCGACGCGCAGGTGCATCCCTCCATTTCTCATACCACACGCGCGCCACGCGGCCAAGAAAAACACGGCAGAGAGTATTACTTTGTCTCTCCCGCCGAGTTTGACGAGATGGTGCTAAACAATGCCTTTATCGAATGGGCCAACGTGCATGGACAGCGCTATGGGACATCAAAAAAAACCATCGAGGAACGAATTTCCAAGGGAGCCGATGTCATTTTGGAAATTGACTTTCAGGGTGCCATCCAAATCCGAAAAATCTTTTCAAATGCGGTTCTTATTTTCATCTTGCCACCTAGCTGGGAAGAGCTTCGCTCACGGCTAGAACGACGTGGTGAGGACAGCCCTGAAGTCATTGAACTTCGCCTGAAAAATGCCGAACTGGAAGTGGCTCAGGCCAAAGAATTCGATTTCGTTATAATCAACGAATCGTTTGATCGGGCGCTTTTTGATTTAAAAGCGATTGTCCATGCTCAACGGCTCAAATTTGCAGCGCAACGTCGCAACCGCGCAGAAACCTTTGCTGCCTTGCATATTTCATAGTAATTTAAAACTTTCGGAGCTTTTCATGGCGCGTATCACTGTCGAAGATTGTTTGCAACAGATTCCAAATCGCTTTCAGTTGGTACTGGCTGCAACTTACCGCGCCCGCATGCTCAGCCAGGGCCACGCGCCGAAAATTGAAAGCAAAAACAAACCCTGCGTCACTGCCTTGCGCGAAATAGCAGAAGGTAAAGTGGGCATTGAAATGCTCAAAAAAGTACCCCTTTGAGATGCATTTTTGAAAATATTGCGTTCAATCGCCAAAAAAAGCACCGCAAGACGGCAATGCCGCTAAGTTAAGCCTTAGCGGCATTTTTTTTGATAGGGTATTGCGTCT
>JASJPN010000074.1:8038-9320 GCA_031426635.1 Polaromonas sp. | reverse complement strand
TCGGGGGTGCTGCGGCTTTCGTATATCCAGGGCGAGAGCCAGCCCGTGACGTCCACGCCACTCTTTTGGTGCATGCGCTCGCGGCAGCGCACCAGGAGCGCACGCTCTGCCGCTTCGTCAAGCACACTCTGACGCTCGGCGTTGGTGTGGCCATGGCCCACGAGTTCATCGCCGCGCGCCACACAAGCGGCCACGAGTTCGGGGCAATGGTCGTAGAGCGCGGTGTTGATGATCGCGGCCGTCGGAAAACCCAGGGCATCAAAAAGTTCAAGGCAGCGCCATGCGCCCACGCGGTTGCCGTACTCACGCCAGCTGTAATTGAGCACGTCGGGCTGCGGCGAGGCCGGGCCAATACCGGCGCCTAGGCCCTCGCCAAACGCAAAGTGCTCGATATTGAAGCCGAGGTAGACAGCCAGACCTGCGCCATTGGGCCAGCGGTAAGGATGGCGACGGGTGATGGGCCGGTAGTCAAAACGCCCATGGTCGGGCAAGGGGCCAAGGTAGGAGGAGGTCATGGCGTCCTTTTAGAGCGTCGCCAGACCGGCGCGCACCAGCAGCCATTCGGCACTATCGTTCCACACGTCCATGTGTGTGATGAGTCCGCTGCAAATCACATATCGGTCGACGTAGCGGTTGCCTTCGAAGGCCGTGCCGTCAGGCCATTCGCCATAGAGGCGGCCACGGCTGTAAACCACTGCTTCGGCGTCGTTGCCGCCGACCACGGACTCGGTGGCATCGATGCGTTTTTTGACCCAGCGGTAGCGCGAATCGGGGTCGGGAATCGTGAGCAGGCGCAGGTATTCGTCAACAATCTGGGCCGACGTGAGAATTGGCAAGGCGGTATCAGGCATGGGCTTCTTTCGCAAAAATGCACCGTCAAAAGGGTTCATGCATCGTGCCGGGCTCAGGCGGCGCTCAATGATTGAGAATGCAAAACACATGCCAAATTGTTAACAATCTATAAATATTAGTGAGCACAAGATACGAGTTGTTTTGCAAACAGTGGCACGCGACTTGCTTGAAGGTAAGCGGTGGCCGATATCGCCGCCCCACTTCCAACCCACCCCTTCAGGAGTCCCGCCATGAGTTCAACCCCCTTCGAGTCTTCCCGCCGTGCCTTGCTGGCAGCGGGCTTTGCGCTGGCCGGCACCGCCTTGAGCGGCATGGCCGCGGCTGCAGAACCTATCAAGATTGGACTGGTGACTGCGCTTTCAGGCCAGTCGGCGCTCGCCGGCGAGTCCATCACACGCGGCATGCAAATCGCCATCGACGAGATCAACAC
>JASJPN010000074.1:0-8028 GCA_031426635.1 Polaromonas sp. | reverse complement strand
CGGGCTTGACACCCCCGTGTCCATCGCCATCGTGCCGCTGATCAACCAAGAAAAAGTGCCTTTCATGGGCCCCTGGGCGGCGGGCACCGGCATCACCAAAAACGGTGCTGAAATCAACTTCGCCTTCCGCGTGTCGGCGGTTGATGAGATCGTCGACGTGGGCATGCTGGCCTATGCGCAAAAAACCTTCAAAGCCACCAAGCCCGGCATGATTTTGGTCAATAACCCTTGGGGCGAAAGCAACGAAAAAGGCCTCAAGGCCGCCATGACTGCCAAGAACGTCACCGCCGCAGGCGTGGAAAAGTTCGAGGCCAACGACGTGGACATGGTGCCGCAACTCACACGCCTCAAAGCCGCGGGCGCCGACACCCTCTTCATGGTGGGTAACGTGGGTCCGTCAGCGCAGGTGGTCAAGTCGCTGGACCGCATGGGCTGGAAGGTGCCAGTGGTCTCGCACTGGGGACCGGCCGGTGGCCGCTTCACCGAACTGGCTGGCCCGACCGCCAAGGACGTGCATTTTGTGCAGACCTACAGCTTTTTCGGTAAGCAGTCGCCCGTCGGCGAGCGCGTGACCAAGGCCATCATGGCCAAGTACCCAAACGTCAAGAGTCCGGCCGACATCACACCCGCCGTCGGCGTGGCCAATGCCTACGACGCCATGCACCTGGCCGCGCTCGCCATTCAGGCGGCCGGCTCCACGCAGGGTGACGCGGTGCGCCAGGGCTTCTACAAGATCGACCGATACGAGGGCCTGATCAAGACCTACGTTAAACCGTTCGCGCCCGGCCAGCATGACGCTGTGACTTCTGCCGACTACGTCTGGGCGCAGTTCATCGACAACCACATCGTTCCAGTCGGTCAGACATCCAACTAAGGACACAAAAATGCTGGAGCTTTCTGCGTTGGTCAGCGGCTTGGGGCTAGGCAGCATGTATGGCCTGATGGCTTTGGGCTTTTACGTGACCTACGCGGTCTCAGGCACGGTCAACTTCGCCCAAGGCAGCTCCATGATGCTGGGCGCGGTGCTGACCTACACCTTTGCCCAAACCCTGGGCTGGCCCGGTTGGGCTGCGGTAGTCCTGGCGCTGGCCCTGTGCGCGCTTTACGGGCTGGTGGTGGAGGCGCTTGCGGTGCGGCCATTCGTCAACCGCGGCTCGGACGCCTGGCTCATGGCCACGGTTGCGCTCGGCATTGTGCTGGACAACGTAATCATGTTCACCTACGGCAAGGAGCCGCGCAGCCTGCCTTCGCCACTTGCACAGTCTTCACTGGAGGTGGACGGCAGCAGCCTTGGGGTCTATCCGCTACAGCTCCTGATTCCGGTGGTGGGTTTGGCGCTGGCCGGGGTGCTGCACACGCTTTCCCGCCGCACGCGCTGGGGCACCGCCATGCTGGCCGTAGTGCAGAACCGCGCGGCAGCACGGCTCATGGGCATACCCATCCGACGCGCGGTGGCCGTGGCTTTTGCGTTCTCGGCGCTCTTTGCCGGCGTGGCCGGCGTGCTGATTGCGCCGCTCGTTAGTGTGCATTCCGATATGGGCACGCTCTTTGGGCTGAAAGCTTTTGCCGTGGCCATTCTGGGCGGCATCACCAGCGCCTGGGGTGTGATGCTCGCCGGACTTATTTTTGGCTTGGTGGAGGCGCTGATTACCGTCACGCTGGGCTCGGGCTACACGCAGATCATTACGTTTGCGCTGGTGATTGCAGCGCTCGCCTGGCGGCCCAATGGCCTCTTTGGCCGAACGGAAGTTAAAAAAGTATGAGCACCCCTGCATCCTCAACTGCGGCACCGGCACGCACCCTGCTCGGTTTGGGAGCGCCGCTTCAGATCGCGGGCGTCGTCTCGCTACTCCTTATCGGCGCGGCCTTGGCCCTGACTCTCAACGGCTACTGGGTGTTTGTACTGGCCAACGTGGCGCTGCTCGCTATCGTCGGCGTGGGGCTCAATGTGTTGCTGGGCCTGACGGGTCAGGTGTCATTTGGCCACGTAGGCTTCTACGCCATCGGCGCCTACACCATGGCCATCCTCACCACCAAAGCCGGCCTGAGCTTTTGGCTCGCATGGCCTATGGCGGCCTTGCTGGGCGGCGTCTTTGGTGCGCTGGTGGCGCTGCCGGCGCTGCGGGTCAAGGGGCCGTACCTCGCCATGGTCACGATTGCGTTCGGCCTGATCGTCGAGCACAGCCTGGTAGAAGCCAGCGGCCTGACCGGCGGGCAAAACGGCATCATGGGGTTGACCGCGCCTTCGCTGGGCTCGCTGGCAACGGGCGAGCGGGCCATGGCGCTGCTGGCTATCGGTGCTGCTGGTCTCGCGCTGGCAGCTTACGCATGGCTCTCACGCGGCACCTGGGGCGCGGCGATGCGCGCAGTGCGCGACTCCGAGACGGCAGCCGAGTCCGTCGGCCTGAGCCCACTGGTCATCAAGACTGTTGCATTTGCCATTTCGGCGGTTTTCGCGGCGGCGGCCGGCGGCCTGTTTGCGCCGCTCTCGGGCTTTGTCACGCCGCACACGTTTGGCTTTGTGCAGTCCATCCTATTTGTGCTGGTGGTAATGATTGGCGGCGCTGGATCAGTTGCCGGCCCGCTGGTGGGCGCGCTGCTCGTTGGGCTGATGCCTGAGCTGCTGTCAGGGCTGGAGGACTACCGCTTGCTGTTCTTCGGTGTACTGTTGCTCGTGGTGCTCTGGATCGCACCCGACGGGATGGCGGGCCTAGTTCGCCGCCTGCGGGACACCGTGCTCCATGCGCGTTCCGCTGCTTCGCCCCCGCCGGTCTACGCAGCGCTAGCCTTGCCGCCGCGCGCGCGTCAATCCATCGCCGCCAAGGGCCTGACCATGCAGTTCGGCGGCGTGCGCGCCGTGTCTGACCTGCACTTCAGCGCCAGTGCGGGCGCAGTCACCAGCCTCATTGGCCCCAACGGTGCAGGCAAATCAACGGCGCTCAACATGCTTGGCGGCTTCTATCAGCCGACAGCGGGTGCGTTCGCGCTGGGAGGCCAAGCGCTTGCAGGGCAAAGCGTGCCTCACATCGCGCGCCAGGGCGTGGCGCGCACGTACCAGACCTCGCTGCTCTTCGGGTCGCTGAGTGTGCAGGACAACGTGGTGCTCGCCATGCATCGCGGCCGACTCGGTCCGCTGCTGGGTGCTGCGCGGCGCGCCTCACCCGAGCTCGCCACACGCGCCCGCCAGCTTCTGGCCTATTGCGGCTATGAAGGGCACCCCGACACGCTCGCCGCCGACCTGCCGCATGTGGACCGCCGGCTGGTGGAAATAGCACGGGCACTTGCGACCGACCCCGACGCGCTACTGCTAGACGAACCCGCAGCGGGCCTCTCGCGCGAAGACAAGCTGCGCCTGGGCGCCCTGCTCCGCCGAATTGCCGACGCGGGCCTGACCGTGCTCCTGGTAGAGCACGACATGACCCTGGTGATGGGCATCAGCGACCACGTGGTGGTGCTGAACGCCGGCATGCGCCTGGCGGCCGGAACACCCACCCAGGTGCAGGCCGACCCGGCCGTGCAGCAGGCCTATCTGGGCGAGTCGCTGGCCGACACCAAGGAAGACGCACCGCTGCGCGAAAACACAACCCGCCCCGAGATGCTGGGCGTCGGCGCACTGGTGGCCGGCTATGGCGCAGAACCCGTGCTGCACGGTATCGACCTGCAAGTGCGACAGGGCGAGGTGGTGGCTCTGCTGGGCGCCAATGGCGCGGGCAAGTCCACGCTGATGAAAGCGCTGGCCGGCCTGCACCGCCCGGTTCAAGGCGGCATTCACCTCGAAGGACGCGACCTCATCAACATGGGCGCCGAACAGGTCGTGGCCCAAGGCGTGGTGCTGGTGCCCGAGGGGCGGCAGGTTTTTCCGGAGCTCAGCGTTCTGGACAACATTCGCCTCGGCGCATTTTTGCAAACCGAGGATCGCGACGCCCGCGTGGAAGAGCAACTGAGGCGCTTCCCGCGCCTGAAGGAACGGCTGCACCAACGCGCTGGGCTGCTGTCAGGCGGCGAGCAGCAAATGCTGGCGATAGCCCGCGCGCTGATGTCGCGCCCGCGCATCCTGCTGCTTGACGAGCCCTCACTGGGGCTTGCGCCCAAAATCATTGCCGAGCTGTTCACGGCGCTCGACGCGCTGCGCCGCGAGGGCATGACCCTGCTGCTGGTCGACCAGATGGCCGGGCTGGCGCTGGCCCTGGCCGACCGGGCCTACGTCATGGAAGGCGGCCGCATCGTGGCCCAAGGCACGTCGGCGGAGATCGCCGCCGACGGCGCGCTGGCACAGGCCTATCTGGGCGAGACCGCTGCGGCCTGAACGAAGCTACCAAATATGTACATCAATATTCCCGACGTACTGGCCGAAGTGACAGCAGCATTTGAACGCTACGAAGACGCCTTGGTGAACAACCGCGTGGACGTGCTTGACGAGCTGTTCTGGAACAGCCCCCTCACGGTGCGCTACGGCGCTAACGAAAACCTGCTGGGTTACGAGGCCATACAGGCCTTTCGCGCCGGCCGGTCATCGGTGGGCCTGGCGCGTACGCTGGAACATAGCGTCATCACCAGCTACGGCACCGATTTCGCCACTGCCAACACCGAGTTCCAACGCGAAGGCAGCAAGCGGTCCGGCCGCCAGAGCCAGACCTGGATGCGAACCCCCGCAGGCTGGCGTATTGTTTCGGCGCATGTGAGCCTGATCGATTGTTGAGACCGGCAAACCTCAATCGCCCACGAGCACCGCTAACCGGATAGACCGATGGATTCCTGCCTGCGCTGCAATGGCGAGTTGGCCTGCACGGTGTTGCCGCCGGCGTATTTTTGACCCAAGTGCCGACGTTGGACGGACCCATCTCAACAGTCCGTTAACCAACTGGCGGCAAGGCAAAAGTTTCAGCCATGCGATCCAGCACTGTAGATTGTGTCTGAGTGCGTGCAATAGCAAGCAGTCGTGCGGGTTCAGACAAGTCCTTGCCAACTCGATCTCATATGCTGGATTCTGTGCGATGCAGCATGACGTACGTGGTGTACGGCACGGTCATCAGCCGCCAAGGAGTGTTTTAAATGAGTACTAATCTTTTTGATAATGGGTACGCCCCCCTGAACAGAGGTGGTGTTTTCGGGCGTTTACGCCAGGCCGCCTTCGGCGCGGCTTGCCTGGTGGTACTCGCGGTCTCGGGTCAGGCCCAGGCAGCACGGCCGGCGTCGCCAGAAGCATGCAAGGCGTTGCAGGTAAAGTTCCATCAGCTCAAAGGCAAAACGCTCGTCAACGCGATCAACCCGCACACCCCCGGCTACGAAACCATCGATCCCAAGGATCCGAGCAAATACATCGGCTTCGACATTGATCTGGGCGAGACCATCGGCGCCTGTCTCGGTTTCACCATGACCTACAAGCCGGTCGCGTTCGCAGCGCTTCTGACCACGCTGCAAAGCGGCCAGGCCGACATCGTGATCTCCGACATTTATGCCACCGAGGAGCGTGCCCGGGCCGCCGATTTCATCACCTATTCCAAGGTGTTCGATGGTGTTCTGGTAGCCAAAGGCAACCCCAAGAAAATCACCGGCATCAATACGTCGTTGTGCGGTACGACGGCGGCAGAGAACACCGGCTATGTCGAGGTTCCGCTGATTCAGAATCTCGCAGCGGCATGCAAGGCGGCAGGCAAGGCAGAACCCGCCCTCCAGCTGTACGACAACAACGCAAACTGCATTCAGGCGATCCTGGCAGGTCGCGCCGATACGTATATCAACGACGTCAATACCGTCGACCAGGCGGTCAAGGCCTATCCGGACAAGCTCGAAAAGGCCGTTACTTTGGCACTCCCTTACTCGGTCGGAATCGCGGTGCCAAAGGGCAAGAAAGAGTTCAGTGACGCCATCATGGCGGCGCTGGTCGCGATCCAGAAGGCCGGCATTCAGACCGAACTGCTCAAGAAGTGGTCCATCCCGGTCGAAAACCTGGAAGTACCCAAGTTCTTGGTGGCGAAGTAAATGGACCTCTTCCTCCACTATCTTAGCCTGCCATACCTGCTCAAGGGAATAGGCTTCACGCTCGCCGTGACCGGGCTGGGCCTGGCAGGCGGGTTGGTGGTGGGAGTGGTTCTTGCGAGCATGCAGCTCAGCCGCTTCTCGCTGCTGGCTGCAGCTGCTCGGGGCTATTCAATCGTCTTTCGTGGTACGCCGCTCATCCTGCAAATGGTGTTCGCGTACAACGCCCTGCCCCTCGTCGGGATCAAGCTGACTGCGATAGCGGCGGGTGGCCTCGCCTTGGCCCTGAATGAGGCACCGTTCATCGCCGAGATGCTGCGCTCCGGGGTGCTCGGCGTGGACAGGGGTCAGATCACGGCGGGGCAGGCCCTGGGAATGACGCCTGGGGTGTTGATGCGCCGCGTGATCGCGCCCCAGGCGATCCGGACCATGGTGCCGGCGCTCGGCAGCGAGTCGGTCAGCGCGTTGAAGAATTCATCGCTAGCCTCTGTGATCGCCGTCGAAGAACTAACTTTGCGCAGCACACAACTCGCCTCTTCCACCTTCGACTTCTTCTCCGTCTTCTGTGCCTCAGGCCTCGTGTATTTGGCGCTGACCGGTGGTATCAGCGTGATTCAGCTCTTCGTCGAAGATGCGCTCGATCTCGACCGGCTAGCATCGAAGAACCGTTTCGCACGCCTGCTCCCGTGGCGCCGCGCCACGCAGACCAAGACGTCGGTACAGACCGAGTCGGAAAAATCATCGAAAACGCAATCACCCGATGCAGCCGGCCACGCGGTGGCTGTGCCTGCCAAAGCGGCGATCTCGGCTGGGGAGCGATCGGTCGTGCTCGCCAACAATGACGTGGCGGTACGAGTCACTGGATTGTCCAAGCGCTACAGCGAGCAACCCGTCCTTGATGAGCTCAACCTCATCGTCCGCGCCGGAGAAGTGGTGGCGCTGCTGGGCCCTAGCGGGTCTGGAAAGAGCACGCTTCTGCGATGCATCAACCACCTGGATAGCTGGGACTTGGGTCAGATCCACGTGGGCGGAAAACGCCTTGGCTATCTCCCGAGTGGCCAACTGATGACTCAGCACGACCTGGCGAACGAGCGTGCCAACGTCGGTGTTGGCATGGTATTCCAGCAATTCAACCTGTTCAGCCATCTGACTGCGCTGGAGAACATTGCCGGGCCGCTGCGCTGGGTACATGGCATGTCGCGTGAGGATGCCGACCGGCGTGCGCGCGAACTGCTGGAACGCGTGGGTTTGAGTCATCGCGTCGAAGCCCTGCCTCGACACATGTCCGGCGGCCAACAGCAGCGTGTGGCGATCGCCCGGGCGCTGGCGCCCAATCCCAGCGTGCTGCTGCTCGACGAACCTACTTCTGCTCTGGACCCTGAGCTGGTCAACGAAGTGCTGGATGTCATCCGTCGGCTGGCGGTCGAGGATGGGTTGACCATGATCATTTCCACCCACCAGTTGCGATTCGCCAAAGAAGTGGCGGACCGCGTCGTATTCCTCAGCGGTGGTTCGGTCGTCGAAGAAGGCCCAGCGCACGAAGTGCTGACGCAGCCTCGCCATCCGTTGACGGCAAAGTTCCTCAGCGTCATGGGGGCTAACGCCGAACCAATCCACAAACCGATCCAAGAGCTCACAGCATGAAACACCACATTCTTCCCGTATCCCCCGCCACCGTGAATTGGGGCTATTTCAGCAAGGCGGTTGTCCCGGCCCTGACCCTGAAGTCTGGCGACCGGGCCACCATTGAAACGCTGACTCACCATGCGAACGACGACCATGAACGCATGATCGCGGGCGATCCTGGCGCAGAAAGCGTCTTTCAATGGACACGCGAGCACAAAGCCGTCCCGCGGCGCGGTGCCGGCCCCACAGAGGGCCCATTCAAACTCGGCTCAGGCGAAGGGATCGGCGTGCATCTGTTGACCGGTCCCGTGGCGATTGAAGGCGCTGAGCCTGGCGACGTGCTGGAGGTTCGCATCCTGGATGTGCGCCCCCGCCCGAGTTGCAGCGCCTGCCATGCCGGACGTTGCTTTGGATCCAACGTGG
>JASJPN010000073.1:0-2985 GCA_031426635.1 Polaromonas sp. | reverse complement strand
CGAGCTGCGCGCGCTCGACGCGGCCAGCCAGGCCGCCGGCGAAGCACTCGAACAAAGCTACCGGGCCGCCCACCCGGAGGCGATGCCCGGCACGCTGACGCCGCAGCAGGGCGACTACCGCACCCTCCGGTTCTCGACGCAACTGGCCTTCGACCTCAAAGCCGCGCCGCTGGTCCAGGAGGTGGACGCGGCGGTGGCGGCGCGCCAGGCTTGGGTCGAACGCTGGAGCTGGCTGTCGCCCGCTCTGGCCGCCCAGTTGGCGCTTGAGCGCGCCAGTGGCAGCGACCTAGAGCGTCATCAGCATTTCATGACGCAGGTCGACAACTACCAAGTGCGCTGGCGCGACTACTTCCGCCCCATGGTGTTATCACTACGCAACATGCGCGCGGCCGACTACGACAGCATTCCGCGCTTTAACTACAGCGCGCCGCCGATCGCGACCACCGCGCTGGCACGTGCCGCAGCAGCCGTCGCCGCATGGCTATTGTTCTGCACGCTAGCACTGATGGCGGCCGTCCGCTACCGGCGCGCGGCAGGCCGCAATGCCACCGCAGCTAGCGTGCCGCTGGGGCAGTCGGCGCTCTGACCGCAAACTCAACCAATACGGCGTCGTCGCCAGCCACTAGGCTAGCCGGCGCCCCCCAATTTCTCACCCCATCCAACACTCTAAGGTTTTCAGCATGTCCATCATTAATCCGCAATCCCCACTCCGCCCCACACTACTCGCCGCCGCTCTGGCCTTGGCTTGCCCAAGCGCCTTCGCCCAGAGCACCCCAGCCACCGACAACAAACTACCCGAGATCAAGGTCAAGGCCAGTGCCGTTCCAGTGGTCACGCCCGGCACCATCACCAGCACCACCAAGGGCGAGGCGCGGCCATTGGAGACGCCGCAGTCAATCACTGTGCTGACCCGCGAACGACTCGACCAGACTCAAGTCAAGACCTTAGTCGAGGCACTCGGCAGCGTGGCTGGCGTGGTGGCTGGCGAGCGCGGCAATCGCGGCTTTGACGACTTTGGCTTGCGCGGGGTCGATGTCGGCGGCAACCAGGAAAAGTATGTCGATGGCTTAAACACCATGCGTTCCGGTTACGCCCCGGCCGAAGAAATCTTTGCCGCCGAGCGCATCGAGGTGCTCAAGGGCTCGGCCTCGCTGCTGTTCGGTCAGGTACGCCCGGGCGGCTTAGTCAACATCGTCAGCAAACGTCCCAAACCCGAGGCCTTTGGTGAACTCGGCATGACCGTGGGCAATCTGGGTATGAAGCAGATCACCGTCGATATGGGCCGTCCGCTCTCAACCGACGGTCACTCGGCGTTCCGCATTGCCGCGCTGCTCAACGACAGCAAAGATGCGACCGACCATGTTTTTTTCAAAAACAAGTACATCGCCCCCTCATTCGCCTTCGCACTGGGCGAACGCACCGACCTCACCGTATTAACCAGCTATATGGAACGCGAGTTTCAGCGCAACCAGGCATTGCCAGCCAAGGGCACGATACTGCCTAACAAGAACGGGCCAGTATCACGCAGCCTGTTCATCGGTGACCCGTCTTTTGGCACGGTTGACGCCCAGCGCACGCGCGTGGGCTATGAACTACAACACCGTCTTGACCATGGCTGGAAGCTACAGCAAAACTTCCGCTGGGAGGACTACACCATGAACCAGCGCGGCTCCGCCTTCATCGACAAGCTGGCAGCCGACGAGCGCACCCAGTCGCGCACTGGCAATATCCAGCACGACAACTACCGCGCCCTGGCACTGGATACTTACCTCAATGGCCGGATCGAGTCCGGCATCGGCACCCACGAGCTCACTTTCGGTCTAGATCTGGGCGACAAACATGGCCGTCTGTCGGTGCGCAGTTGCACGGCGGCGAACCTAGGCACGATCGACCTTTATGCCCCCAGCTATGGCCGCTTCACCACCGCCACCCCGTGCAGCGGCGCTTTCAGCGACAACACGCAAGACATTCGCACTGCCGGCCTGTACGCGCGCGACCACCTGCGCCTCGGCCAGCAGCTGCATCTGATCTTCGGCGCGCGCCATGACCGGGTTGTCACGCGCACCTACAATAACGTCAAGTCCGCGGTATCGAGCCAACCCAAGGACAGCGCCACCACTGGCATGGTCGGCCTGACGTGGGAAGTGCTGCCGGGCATCGCACCTTACGCCAGCCTGGCCAATTCCTTCAATCCGGTTTCCGGCGTGGATAGAAGCGGCGCCATGTTCAAACCCGAGGCCGGCAAGCAAGGCGAAATCGGGATCAAGTTCGAGCGCGATAGCGGACGGCAAACGGCATCGGTGGCGGTATTCGACCTCCAGCGTAGCAACGTGCTGACGCTCGATCCGCTCAATGCTGCCTTTAGCGTGCAGACTGGCGAACACCACATCCAGGGGCTGGAAGCCGAAGTCGCCGCCGAACTGCGCAATGGCTGGAGCATCACGGGTGCCTACGCGTTCACCAACGCCGAGGTCGCGAAGAGCAACAAGGCCAGCGAAGTCGGGCGCACCGTCAACAACGTGCCGCGCCACAGCGTAAGTGCTTGGGGGCTGTATCGCGTTGCGGCCGGAGCGCTGGAAAACTGGGGCTTTGGGCTGGGACTACGACACATGAGTGAACGCACCGGCTATTCCTACGATTTCACCGTTCCGGGCTACACCGTGCTCGACGCCGCAATCAACTACCAAGGCAAGGGCTGGCGTGCCGCGCTGAATTTCAGGAACCTGACCGACAAGACTTACTATGGCGGCTCATTCGGCAACAACCTCGTGACACTGGGCGATACACGCCAAGTGCGGCTGAACTTGGTGTACGAACTCTGAAGCGCAGGATGCTCATGAGAATTTGAACACCGCTGACTCTGCGTTTCAGCACCCTGCTGGCGGCTTGACGCCGGCAGGCGTCTTGACGCCGCCGAGCACAAGTGAGGTAAAGCTACAAAACCTTGGCCTCACCATTTTCCAATAACCGAAAATACTGTCCGTT
>JASJPN010000072.1:1427-15543 GCA_031426635.1 Polaromonas sp. | reverse complement strand
GAGCCGGCCGGAATTTTGAGTTCGACGAAGCCACTGGGGGTGGGGACTTCGATGTCCGCACCCAGGGCGGCCTCCCAAGGCGTCACGGGCAGATCAAGGTACACGTCATGCTTGTCGATGCGATAGTGCGCGTGGGGTCTAAATTCGACTTCGAGGTACAGGTCGCCCGCTTTGCCCTGCCCCGTGCCGGGTCCACCTTGACCCGCCAGACGAATACGCTGGCCGGCGTGTACACCTGAGGGCACGACGAATTCAATGGTGTGTTCACGCAAGACCATGCGTCCCTGGGCGTCCAGCTCAGGCACCCGCAGTGTGAGTTTGCGGGTGGCACCTTTGTAAGCGTCTTCGAGATCGATTTGAATTTTGGCGTGACGGTCTTCTCCTTGGGCGTGGAAAGAGGCCTGGCGTTCCTGGCCAGTCCGACCACCGCTGAATCCGCGGCGGAACAGGGACTCGAAAAAGTCGCTGTGCAGGTCCTCCTCCTGCCCACTGAAACCTCGGCCGGACGATTCGAAACCGGCGTTCCAGTCTGGTGGTGGGCGGAAGTCCTGCCCGGCCTTCCAGTTGGCACCCAGTTGATCGTAGGCTGCGCGCTTTTCGGGATCCTTGAGTACTTCATAGGCCTCGCCGGCTTCCTTAAAGCGGGCTTCAGCATGGGCTTCCTTGCTGACGTCGGGATGGTACTTTCGTGCCAGTTTGCGGTAGGCGCGTTTGACCTCATCCTGGGTGGCGCTGCGCTCAAGACCCATAATTTTGTAATAGTCTTTGAACTCCATCTAAATCTCCGCAAAGACTTGACTGTACCTCAGGGCTGCAAGGCGTGGGCCACGCGTTGTTCCAGTTCTTTCAAGCCAAACGACGTCAGATCGAGCGCATGGGCGGCAATCACTTGCTGGTGCACGCCCTGACTCAGTTGCGATTGCAGTTCGCCAAGGAACGGATTGGACACAAACAAGGCGATGCCGCTGTAGCGGTGCGCCTCAACACCCTCCTCCAGCACCTTGGCGATCTGACGGGCGAACGCCTCGCGCTCGCGCTCATGGGACTCGGTGCGCGGCTCATAGCCGGTGCGGCCAGCGTTGTCCTTCTGCGTGCGGCCAGGTCGATCCGTTTCCAGGTCGCGTCCGTGCTGGCGGCTTTCAGGGTGCTCGTAAGTCGCCAGGGGGATAAGCGGTTCGTTGCTCGAGGCGCGTTCAAACAAACGTGCCAGCGATGCGTTGGCGACGACGATCCAAAGTGGTTTTTTCATGGCAAGTTCCTGTGTTGTTCGTCACGATGACGTTGTGATTCTCTCATCATTGTGGCCGAGACATCATGAGAATCGTCAAACAAATTCGCCTTTACCCATCGCCCAGTTTGAACGCTTCATGCCGGGTTAGCGGGTGGTTGAGGCGGACGGATTTTGCTTGGGCGAGCAACGGCACATTGCCGCCCGCCGCCGTGGTGTTGACCGTGAGGGTCTGCTCGGCGCAAAAGCGGACCAAGTAGTGCGGCCCGCCCGCTTTGGGCCCGGTGCCGCTCAAACCCTCGCCGCCAAAGGGCTGCACGCCCACCACCGCGCCAATCATGTTGCGGTTGATGTAGATGTTGCCCACATGCGCGGCGCGTGCCAAGCGCTGCGCGCGGGAATCGATGCGGGTTTGGATGCCTAGCGTCAGGCCATAGCCCAGGGCGTTGATGTGCGCCATCACCTCTGCCGGGTCGCCGCTCCAACGCACCACGTGCAGGACGGGGCCAAAGATCTCGGCGCCAATATCCGCAATAGAGGCGAGTTCAAACGCTTGTGGTGGAATCAGGTTGGCCGGTAAGTTTGCTATTGATTTTGTAGTAATTGAGGCATATTTCACGCCGGCTAGAAGCGGCTTTGCCTCGTTATTGAGGCGTTGGAGGTGGCTTTGGATGTCTTCAAAGGCCGCTAGGTCAATCACGGGGCCGATGTCGGTAGCCAGATCGGCCGCGTCTCCGACGACCAACTCCTTGGCAGCGCCTCGAATCATCTCGATCACGCCATCGGCAATCGACTCGTGCACGCACAGCAACCGCAGTGCGGAGCAGCGCTGCCCCGCTGAGCGAAACGCGCTTTGCACCACCGCATCGACCACTTGCTCGGGCAGGGCGGTGCTGTCGACCAGCATGGCGTTGATGCCGCCGGTCTCGGCAATCAGGGGCACGATGGGGCCGTCTTTGGCCGCCAAAGCGCGGTTGATGATGTTGGCCACCTGCGTCGAGCCGGTGAACACCACGCCGGCCACACCGGGCGCGGCGACCAGCGCTGCACCCACGGTCTCGCCAGCACCGTGCAGGAGTTGCAGCGCCCCTGTGGGCACGCCCGCCAGGTGCAGCAGTTGCACCATGGCCTGCGCCACACCGGGCGTTTGTTCGGCGGGTTTGGCCAGCACGGTGTTGCCGGTGGCCAGCGCGGCAGCGACTTGCCCTACAAAAATCGCCAGCGGGAAGTTCCACGGACTGATGCAGACCCACGGGCCGCGCGCGATCAGGCGCAGTTCGTTGGTTTCACCCGTCGGTCCCGGCAGGGTCATCGGAGCCATGACACGCTCGGCCTCATCGGCGTAGTAGCGTAAAAAATCCACGGCCTCGCGCACTTCAGATACCGCATCGCCCCAGGTTTTGAAGGCTTCTTTGACCAGCAGGGCGCAAAAGATGGGCCGTGCGGCGTCCAGCGCGTCGGCGGCGCGGCGCAGCACGGTAGCGCGCTCGGAGACGCTGGTTTTACGCCAGGTGTTGTAGCTGTCAAGGCTTGTTTGGAGGGCCTGGGGGATGGATGTGACGGCGTATTCAGCAACGCCAGGCACTTGCGTGGTGGCATATGCCGCCAGCAAAGGCGCGCGCATGGTTTCCACCGTCAAGTCCACGCCGCTGCTGTTTTTGCGGGCGCTGGCGGACGCGCCAAACAACTGGGGCGGTAGCGCCAAGGCGCTGTGCGGCTCGAGCCGCAGCGGGGAGATCAATAACTCGTTCATCCCCACCGATTCGTCGCTGAGCTGGTGCACAAAGGACGAATTCGCGCCGTTCTCTAACAGGCGGCGCACCAAATACGCGAGCAAGTCGCGGTGCGCCCCGACCGGTGCGTAGATGCGGCAGGCGATCAACGGATTTTTCAACACCTCGCGGTACACGCCTTCGCCCATGCCGTGCAGGCGTTGTAACTCAAACGGTGCGCCGGTTTTGGCGGCCATTTGCATAATGGCTGCAATGGTGGCGGCGTTGTGGGTGGCAAACTGCGGGTAAATTGCCTCTGGCGCATCGAGCAGCGCTTTGGCGCAGGCCAAGTACGACACGTCGGTGTGGTGTTTGTGCGTGAACACGGGGTAGTGCGGCAGCCCCAGCTCTTGGGCGCGTTTGATTTCTGAGTCCCAATACGCGCCTTTGACCAGGCGACACATCAATTTGAGTTTGTATTTGCACGCCAGTTGGACGACATGGTCAATCAACGCCAGCGCGCGGGTTTGGTAGGCCTGCATCGCCAGGCCAAAGCCACCCCAGTCAGGAAAGCGCTCCGCCACTTGTGCCGCCAGTGCTTCGAATACGTCGAGCGAGAGTTCCAGCCGATCCACCTCTTCCGCATCAATCGTCAAGTTGATATTCGCCAGGGCCGCTAGCTCGCATAATCCCCAGGCTCTGGGCACCAGCTCGGCCATGACGCGGGCGTGTTGCGCCTCCTCATAGCGCGGGTGCAATGCGCTGAGCTTGATGGAAATGCCATCATTTTGAGCTGTAGCCGGTGTGTTATATGCATTTGTAGCTATTGAATTGATAGCTGTTTGATAGCTCGCCAGGTAGGTCAAGGCGTCTGCATCGGTCCGTGCGCCTTCGCCCAGCATGTCATAACTGAATCTTAAATGGGCGATTTTCTTGCGGGATGAATCTGCCGCCTTCATGGCTTCACCCATGGTCTGACCAAGTACAAACTGGTGTCCCAGCAACTGCACCGCACGCAGCGTGGCGGCGACCACGGTTTTAGCGCCCAGCTTGGCCCTCAGGGTGGGGGATTCTGATGGGCTGTTGTCGTGATCCAGGGTTTTTGAAGAGGGCAACAACTTCTTCGACAGCGCAATCGCTGCTGACGATAGTCGAGTCAGTGCAGAATTTTGTGCGCCGTCAAATTCAGCCTGTCCCAGCTGGTCGGCAGTCAGGGCAATGGCGGTTTCGGCGTCGGGGACACGCAACAAGGCCTCCGCCAGCCGCATCAGCGCCAAGCCCTCGGCGCTGGAAATCGGGTACTCCTTGAGCAAGCGCTCCATCGCCCAAAACGGCGGCGGGTTCTGCCGCACGGCCTGCACCCATGGCGCGGCGACGTTGGCGACGCTGGTCCAATCGAGCGCGTTAGACAAGGTGCTTAGAAGGTGGGCAACCGTGGCGGCCTCTGGGCGGTAGGGGGTGGGCAGGCGCATGGGGGATTCCAAACAAGCAAAACAAACAGATCGGCGAGAAGCGGGGTGTAAGTATTCATCAAAGCGCTGACTTTGTTAACCTGCATAAGCCGCATTCACCCACAAGTAAGGCACTGAATGTCGAAGTTAACTAAAATAGACCCTTGGGCGCACCTTCTTTACTTACAAGCGCCCCCGGAAAAATACCAATCAGCATGAACTACCCCCAAGAATTTGATGTCATCGTCGTCGGCGGTGGCCACGCCGGCACCGAAGCCGCGCTGGCCAGCGCCCGCATGGGTTGCAAAACCCTGCTGCTGTCGCACAACATTGAGACGCTGGGGCAGATGAGTTGCAACCCCTCGATTGGCGGTATCGGCAAAGGCCACTTGGTCAAAGAGGTGGATGCCATGGGCGGCGCGATGGCTTTGGCCACCGATGAGGCGGGGATTCAATTTCGCATCCTCAACAGCTCCAAAGGCCCCGCGGTGCGCGCCACACGGGCGCAGGCGGACCGCGTGCTGTACAAGGCCGCCATCCGCCACAAGCTGGAGAATCAGCCTAATTTGTGGCTGTTCCAGCAGGCGGTGGACGACCTGATGGTGGCGTCCGCCGGCACCGGTGACCGCGTCGTTGGCGCGGTCACCCAGGCGGGCGTGCGCTTTCGCAGCCGCACGGTGGTGCTCACCGCTGGCACGTTTTTGGATGGCAAAATCCACGTCGGGCTGAGCAACTATGCTGCAGGCAGGGCAGGCGACCCGCCAGCGGTGTCGCTGAGCGTCCGACTCAAAGAATTGAAGCTGCCCCAAGGGCGCCTGAAAACCGGCACGCCACCGCGCCTGGATGGCCGCACGATTGATTTTTCAAAATGTACCGAACAACCTGGTGACGGCATGCCCGGAGGGACGTTGGGCGCAGACCCGGCCACCGGCGTCTCGGCCCTGCCGGTTTTCAGCTTCATGGGCCATGCGGCCATGCACCCGCAGCAAATGCCTTGCTGGATCACCCACACCAATGCTCGCACGCACGAGATCATTCGCTCCGGCTTTGACCGCAGCCCCATGTTCACCGGCAAGATTGAAGGCGTGGGGCCACGTTATTGCCCCAGCGTGGAAGACAAAATCAACCGCTTTGCCGACAAAGAAAGCCACCAAATTTTCCTGGAGCCTGAAGGTCTGACGACCAACGAGTACTACCCCAACGGGATCAGCACGAGCTTGCCGTTTGACATTCAGTATGAGCTGGTGCGCTCGATGGTGGGCCTGGAGAACGCCCATATCCTGCGCCCCGGCTATGCCATTGAGTACGACTACTTTGACCCACGCGCTCTGAAAACCAACTTTGAGACCCGCGCCATTGGCGGCTTGTTCTTTGCGGGTCAAATCAATGGCACTACCGGCTACGAAGAAGCCGCTGCGCAGGGCCTGTTTGCGGGCATCAACGCAGCGTTGCAATGCCGGGAGATGGGCTTTGGTAACGCATCCGCCAGTGCGGCTGGCGGCATCGCCTATGTGGGCGACACCTGGCTCCCGCGCCGCGATGAAGCCTACCTGGGTGTGCTGGTCGACGACCTGATCGCCAAGGGCGTGACCGAGCCGTATCGCATGTTCACCAGCCGGGCTGAGTTCCGCTTGCAGCTCCGCGAAGACAATGCCGATGTGCGCTTGACCGAAGTAGGGCGTCAGTTGGGCTTGGTGGACGATGCGCGATGGGACGCATTCAGCCGCAAGCGCGATGCTGTTTCACGTGAAACAGAACGACTGAAGTTGACTTGGGTGAGCCCGAAGAATGTGTCCGCTGCCGAGTCTGAGCGCGTACTGGGCAAGGCCTTGGAGCGCGAATACAGCTTGCTCGATTTGCTGCGCCGGCCCGACGTGAACTACGCCGGCTTGATGAGCCTGGAGGCGGGCAGATATGCCCAGGCTGTTGTTCCACGTGAAACAACCGACGGGGCGGATGCTTTATTCCAAACCGAGCAAGCCAAAGCGGTGATTGAGCAAATAGAAATCGTCGCCAAATACGCAGGCTACATCGATCGCCAACACGCCGAGGTGGAGCGGGCCCTTCATTTTGAAAACTTCAAGTTGCCGCCGGACATGGATTACACCCAAGTGGCGGCGCTCAGCATCGAGGCGCGCCAGACGTTGAATAAACACAAGCCGCAGACACTGGGTTTGGCATCGCGTATTTCTGGCATCACGCCAGCGACGGTGTCCTTGCTGTTGGTGTACCTGAAGAAGAGCGGCTACAAAGGGTTCAGCGCCAAACTTGTGGCAGAGGTCGTTGTAGCGGAACAAGGGGCGGCCGCAGAATGACGGCGCCACTTGTTCCGCCCACAGGTTATGAAGCCTCACTCCGTCAGGGTGCCATCGCACTCGGCCTGACACTGGGCGACACCCAAATCGCCCAGTTACTGGGTTACCACGCGCTCATTCAGAAGTGGAACAAGGTCTACAACCTCACGGCGGTGCGCGACCCGGTGGAGATGTTGACGCACCATTTGCTCGATAGTTTGGCGATGGTTGCACCGCTCATTCGTCAAACAGCAGGTGCGGCTACAACCTTGCTCGACGTGGGCGCGGGCGCGGGGCTGCCCGGCGTGGTGGTGGCGATTTGCTGCCCGCAGGTGTCGGTGACTTGTGTGGACGCGGTGGCCAAGAAGATGGCGTTTGTGCAGCAGGTAGCGACCGAATTGAAATTGCCCAATTTGCGGGCGCTTCATTCTCGGGTAGAGAGCCTGACGCAAGGATTTGATGTGATCACGTCACGGGCATTTGCGACGTTGGCTGACTTTGTGGCAGGCTCGCGGGCGGCGCTGAAACCCGCAACGGGAGTTTGGTTGGCGATGAAGGGCCGGGACACGTCTGCCGAGGTGGCCGCATTGCCTGGTGATGTGAAGGTGTTTCACGTGGAACAATTGACGGTTCCGGGGCTGGAGGCCGAGCGATGCATTGTTTGGATGAAGCTGGACTAGAGGCCATTGACTTTCCCGAATGTCGCGTAAACTCAACCCTTACGTTTTACGTGCGGGAGCTACAAGAACATGTTCGGTATCGCAGACTACAGTGCCTTCGTCATCGCCATCATCATCTTTTTAGCCATTCCCGGTCCCGGTAACCTGGCCTTGATCACCTCCACCAGCAAAGGCGGCATGCTCGGTGGGCTGGCCGCCACCCTGGGTGTTATCGCGGGGGATCAGGTGCTGATGTGGATGGCGGTTGCCGGCGTTGCGGCGCTGCTCAGCACCTACCCCGCCGCCTTCAACGCGGTGCAATGGCTGGGTGCCGCCTACCTCGCCTGGCTGGGTTTCAAAATGTTGACCGCCAAACCGGGCGACAAGCCGGTGCTCAACATCCTGCCGCGTCACTATTTCCGTCAGGCCATGGCGATCACCTTGCTCAACCCCAAAGCGATTGTGTTTTACATGGCCTTTTTCCCGCTGTTTGTGGACCCCGCGCGACACCAGGGTCTGCTCACATTTGGCCTGATGGCCGCCACTATTGCGGCGCTCACCTTGGCTTATGGTTTGACGGTGGTGCTCGTCACCCACTTCATGGCCGAGCGCATCCGCGCCAACCCGCGCGTGACGAGTGTCTTGCAAAAGCTGGCGGGTGTTTTTCTGATCGGCTTTGGCGTCAAATTGGCGCTGAGCAAATAGGCAAACAAGTCGTCTCATCATCTAACCCGCCGATTCACCGTACCAAAGTAAAAGAACAATATGGCAAAAATATTCTGTGTCGCCAACCAAAAAGGCGGCGTTGGCAAAACCACCACCACGGTCAATTTGGCCGCCGGTTTGGCCAAAATCGGTCAACGGGTGCTGATGATTGACCTCGACCCGCAAGGCAATGCCACCATGGGCTCGGGCGTGGACAAGCGCACGCTGGATCTGACGATTTATGACGTGTTGCTAGAGAATGCGTCGATTGCCGAGGCGCGCGTCCAGAGCGAGAAACTGATTGCCGCTGGCTGCAGCTACGACGTGTTGGGTGCGAATCGCGAACTCGCCGGAGCCGAGGTTGAACTGGTCGATGTGGAGCGGCGCGAACGGCGCATCAAGACGGCGGTGGCTGCGGTGGCAGATGACTACGACTTTGTGTTGATTGACTGCCCGCCCAGCCTGTCCATGCTCACGCTCAACGGCCTGTGCTGCGCCCACGGCGTGATTGTGCCGATGCAGTGCGAGTATTTTGCGCTGGAGGGGCTGACTGATTTGGTCAACACCATCAAGCAAGTCCACGCCAATTTGAACCCCGATCTGCAAATCATCGGCCTGCTGCGCGTCATGTTTGACCCCCGCATCACCTTGCAGCAGCAGGTCAGCGAGCAACTCAAAAACCACTTTGGCAACAAAGTCTTCAACACCGTCATCCCGCGCAACGTGCGCCTGGCCGAGGCGCCCAGCTACGGGCTGCCCGGCGTGGTGTTTGACCCGTCCGCGCGCGGCAGCGTGGCCTTTGTCGAATTTGCCAATGAGATAGTAGAACGCATTAAAGTCATGTGATTGACGTTAAATACATGCCAAATATGATCTTAGCCGGCATATTCATTGTCTAAGTAGCTATTAAATTAATAGCAAACTGTTCGCATTATCTTCATTCCATTCGCCACCTCCATCACCTCCATCATGCAAGCGTATTCCGTTTTCACCCTCCCAGGCTGGCTTGGCAGTCCAGAACTGCATTGGCAAAGCCGCTGGGAGGCCCGCTTTGGCGACGTTCGTATCGAGCAACACGACTGGCAGCAGCCCCTGCGCGGCGACTGGATCACGCGGCTGGAAGACGTGATTCAAGATCACCTGAAAAGTCAGCCTGCCAGCAACCGCATCTTGTTCGCCGCGCACAGCCTGGGCTGCCATTTGGTCGCCGCGTGGGCCGCTTTGTCGCCCAATGTGGCTCACGTCGCAGGGGCGCTTTTGGTCGCGCCGCCCGACCCGTTGCAGCCTCATTTACCGCCGCAGCTGCACAGCTGGAGCAAGCCAGTCTTGCACAAACTACCATTCAAAACCACCTTGGTCGCTTCCACCAACGACCCCTTTTGCGACGTCAACACCGCCAGCCGTTTGGCCCAAAGCTGGGGTTCTGAACTCGTGACCGCAGGTGCGCTGGGGCACATCAATGCCGATTCTGGCTTGGGTGACTGGCCAGCGGGGCGCGCGCTGCTCACGGCATTGGCTTCAACCCAGCCCTCTCTTACCTCTTCTAAATACCTCTAAAAGCAAACGAGAACACCCCATGGTAACCAAACGACCCAAAGGCCTAGGCCGCGGCCTGGAAGCACTGCTCGGCCCCACATTTGACGAAAATGCCGCCACAAACAGCGGCAGACCAGCCAACTCCGGCACGCCGTCCACCCTGATGCTGGCCGACCTGGTCGCCGGCCAATACCAGCCGCGCACCCGCATGGACGAGGGCGCGCTGTACGAACTGGCTGAGTCGATCAAGGCGCAGGGCATCATGCAGCCGATACTTGTTCGCCGCCTGACCTGTGGAGCGAATGACGGCAAATACGAGATCATCGCCGGCGAGCGCCGCTTCCGCGCTGCCAAAATTGCGGGCCTGGACAGCGTGCCCGTCCTGGTGCGCGACGTGCCCGACGAGGCCGCCGCGGCCATGTCGCTGATTGAAAATATCCAGCGCGAAGACCTCAATCCATTAGAAGAAGCCCAGGGTTTACAACGCTTGGTACGAGAGTTTGCGCTCACTCACGAACAAGCCGCCCAGGCCGTCGGCCGCTCCCGAAGCGCCGCCAGCAACCTGCTCAGACTCTTGAATCTGGCCGATCCCGTGCAAACCATGCTCATGGCCGGCGACTTGGACATGGGCCATGCCAGGGCACTCTTGGCGCTAGACCGCGCCACCCAAATCACCGCCGCCAGCCAAATCAGCGCCAAGAAAATGTCCGTCCGCGAGGCCGAAAGCCTGGTTAAAAAGCTCAGCGCCGAGTTCAACCTGGTTGCACCGAAGCCGACAAAAGAGAAGTCCCGCGACCTCAAACGCGTTGAAGAAGAGCTCTCCGACCTGCTCACCGCCCAAGTCGATGTCCGCATCAAAAAGCGCGTGAAGCGCCACGGCAAGTTTGAGGAAATGGGCGAACTGGCGATCCAGTTTGGCTCACTGGAGGAGCTGAATGGGTTGATTGATCGGCTGCGGGGCGGGGCGTGAGGAACTGCGTCGTGTCTTGGCCAGACCCCCCTTTCCAGAAAGCCTCTAACGGTCGTTAAAACCGCTCATGCGGCGCCAAATAGCGCCACTGGCCCACCGGCAAGTTGCCTAGCACCACGTTGCCAATACGCACCCGCTTCAAACCCACCACTTTGAGGCCGACTTGTTCGCACATGCGGCGGATTTGGCGTTTTTTGCCCTCGGTCAACACAATACGCAGTTGCTCCGGGTTTTGCCAATCGACTTTGGCGCGTTTCAGGGGCTGGCCGTCCAGGCTCAGGCCGTAACGCAGACGGGCGAGGAGGGCGGGCGGGAAGGCACTTTGCACGTCCAGGGTCACTGGGTTCGGGCTGGCCATGTTGTTGTCGGCGTAATATTCCACGCGCACCAGGTATTCTTTCTCCATGCTGGAGTCTTCGCCAATCAGCTGGCGCGCTACGCGGCCGTCTTGCGTCATGACCAGCAAACCAATCGAGTCAATGTCGAGCCGCCCCGCCGGAGCCAAGCCAAACAGTTGCGACGCATGCCAAAAAAAGCGGGCGTTGTCATCCATCCAGCGGTTTTGCGGGGTGAACAGCGTCACGGCGGGCTCGTGGCCGTCTTCGGCCTGGGCGCTGACATAGCCCATCGGTTTGTTGATCAAAATCGTCACCTGGTTGGCCTGTTTGCCTTTGGCGGCGCGGTCGACCTCGATTTTGTCAGTCGGCAGCACTTGCAGGCCCATGGTGGCGACCACGCCATTGACCTTGACCCAGCCGTGTTCGACCCAGTCATCGGCCTCGCGGCGCGAGCACATGCCCAGCTCGGCCATGCGTTTGTTCAGGCGGCTGGTGGCTTTGGATGCAGGGGCTCCGGCGGCGGGCGTCGCGCCCCCAGCGGCAGCTTTGGCCGCACCGGGGGACAGTGCGCGACGAAAAACGGGGGGTGGATTTTGTGGGGGAACGGGTGGGGCAGATTCAGTCATAACCCCCCAAGTTTATAGCGCAACCCAGGTCCAGAACAAGAGGCGGGATAAGACTCCGCATAAGAAGCAACGCAGATTGGCTAAAATGAAAGGCTTACCCTTACATTCTCTCCCGTCTTCCCTTTCTGGAAACTCGCACCATGGCTGCCTTTGAAACCGAAAAAGTGCTCTCTGTTCACCACTGGAACGAGACACTGTTTACCTTCACCACCACCCGCGGCCCAAGCCTGCGTTTTGAAAGCGGGCATTTCGTGATGGTTGGGCTGGAGGTGGACGGTAAGCCGTTGATGCGCGCCTACAGCATCGCCAGCGCCCACTATGCCGAGCATTTGGAGTTTTTCAGCATCAAGGTCGAAAGCGGCCCGCTGACCTCGCGTTTGCAGCATCTCAAAGTCGGCGACTCGGTGCTGGTTGGTCGCAAACCCACCGGCACGCTGGTGTTGTCAGACCTGCTGCCAGGGCGCAATTTGTACCTGTTTGCCACCGGCACCGGCCTGGCACCCTTCATGAGCATCATCCGCGACCCCGACACCTACGAGCGCTTTGACAAAGTGGTCTTGGTGCACGGCGTGCGCTTCGTCAGCGAACTGGCCTATGACAAGTTTATTACTGAAGAGCTGCCGAAAGACGAGTTTTTGGGCGAAGAAGTCAGCAACAAGCTGATTTACTACCCCACCGTTACCCGCGAAGCCTTCCGCAACACCGGCCGACTCCCGCTCTTGATTGAAAGCGGCAAACTCTGCGCGGACATTGGCTTGCCGCAACTCGACCCAGCCGTCGACCGCGCCATGATCTGCGGTGGCCCCGCCATGCTGAAAGACTTGCGCGTCGTGCTCGACAACCTGGGCTTCAAGATTTCAGCCGGCATCGGCCAGGCGGGCGATTATGTGATTGAGCGGGCGTTCGTGGAGAAGTGAGTTAACAGGTCGCGCCGCCGCAGCCATGAATGACGTCTTTCGGTAGCGCCTCGGGCCGGCGCACGATGCCGGTCTCCGGGTCAAAATCGACCCGGCGCATGTGTAGCGCCAGCGACGCGTCCATCGCCTGCGCATGCTGTGGAAACCAGACGGCCAACTCACCCGCCATCAGGCGCACCATGGCCAAATCACCGGCTTGGCCGTGCTGCAAGCCTTCGCGCATCACCTGCAGCACCACTTTGTGCTGCATGGTGTGGCAGTTACTTGAGGCAAATTGCGTGCTGAGCATCCAGTCGTCTTCACGGCCAAAATGGTCGTCGGTGTGGTCGATCAATTCAGTCCAGTGGGCGAGCAGGGTGTCGTCGGTGGCGTCTTGAACCACGGCCAGGAGGTCCACGAACTCACGGTGGGTGTCGTCCATCAAAGGCAAATCCAGTGCCAAGGCGTCTGACCATTCGAGTTGGGGCATGTTGAGGTTCCAAAAAACTATCAGGAGAGGATAAGTTGTCCAGGCGCCGCTGACTTTGACCTAGATCAAGGCGAAGCGCCCCACTCCTGCGAAACCGATGGCTCAAAACCAGTGGGCGACCAGCGGAATCAGGATGGAGGCCAGCACCACCTGAAGGCCCAGGGCCAGCGCGGCCCAGGCGCCGGCATCCGCGTTGATCTGTAGCGCGCGTGCCGCACCGATGCCGTGCGCGGCGGTGCCCAGTGCAAAGCCGCGCGCCATCCAGCCCGTGGTGTCGGTGCCGATGCCCAAGGCATCGAACAGGTATTTGCCGCTCAGCGCCCCCACCATCCCGGTCATGACGGCGAACACGGCAGCCAGTGCCGGGATGCCGCCAATCTTTTCGGCCACGCCCATGGCTACCGGTGCCGTGACCGACTTGGGCGCGAGCGACAACACCACCTCGGCGGGCAGATCCAGTGCCCAAGCCAGCCCGACGGCACTGCCGGCCGCCGCCGCGCCGCCGGCCAGCGATGCCAGCACGAAACGTCCCCAGCGCGCGCGCAGTGCCACACGCCGCTGCCACAGTGGCCAGGCCAGCGCCACCACAGCCGGACCCAGCAAAAAATGGATGAATTGCGCCCCTGAAAAGTACGTGGGATAGGCCGTGCCGGTGGCCAGTAGCCCCGCAGCGATCGCCGCCACAGACCACAGCACCGGGTTGGCCCAGGGGGCCTGACCCATACGCGCGTAGAAGGCCTGCGCCAGCACGTACACCACCAGCGTCGCCGTCAAACCGAACAGCGGGGTGGAGGACAGATAGACCCAGAGTTGTACAAAGTCTGTCATGCTCAGCCTTTCTCGCCAGCGCTCGGGCCGTCGCGGCGCATCAAGGCGCGCAGCACCAGCGCGGTCACCGTCAGCCCCGCCCAGGTGGACAGTACGATGACCACCACCATGCGAAAGCCATACTGGCTAATGAGCGTGAGGTGCGTCATCACCCCCACCCCTACGGGCACGAACAGCAGCGACAGGTGGGCCAGCAGGAACTCGGCCACGGCCGCCACGCTGTCCCTCACGATGGCCCAGCGCAGGGCACCAAGCAGCAGCACCATACCGATGACCGGACCGGGAAACGGCAGTTTCAGGTGGTACGCCAGCGCCTCGCCCGCTGATTGCAAGGCAAGCATCCAGGCGAGTCCTTGAAAGGCTTTCATGGTCGGGCGTTCAGA
>JASJPN010000072.1:0-1327 GCA_031426635.1 Polaromonas sp. | reverse complement strand
AGCGAAGGGACACGTTTATTTGAAGTTGGCCAGGAAGTGTGCAAGATCAGCGAGATCGGCATCCTTGAGCCCGTACAGGGAGGCTGACATGATGGTGTCGCGCCCCGGACCGGCATGGTCACGAAACTGCTTCATGGAAAACAGCAAAAAGTCCTCCTGCTGGCCAGCCAGCCTTGGAATTTGTTGCCGTCCGGTGTAGTCCGGCAGGTGGCAGGTGCCGCACAGCATATTGCGGGCGATGACCTTGCCGCGCAGATAGGTCTCGCTGTTGACCGGGCCGACGGCTGCACGAATCGGTGTTTGCGATGAAAAATAAGAGGCCAGCGCGATGAGGTCGGCATCTTTGACGCCATCGAGCAGACCTTTCATCTGCGGGATGTCGCGCAGGCCTTCGCGAATCAGCACCATCTGGTTTTCCAGAAACACCTTGGGCTGTCCGGCCAGCGAGGGGATCAGGGAATTTGGCGAGTTGCCCTGCGAGCCATGGCAGGCGGCGCACAGTTCGAGTTGCTGCGGCTGCTGGGCTTGCGTGGCGGGCAGGAAAAAAAGCAGGGCCGCTGCTGCCAGGGCCCTGCTTGTGCGAGAGAAGTTGCTTGATTTACGGTTTGGCATAAGAGATGCGGTAGATCGCACCGAGTTGCTCGTCGGAGAGCAGCAGGGAGCCATCGGGCATTTGCAGAAGGTAGGCCGGGCGGCCCCAGAAGGTGTTGGCCGCATCATCCTTGAAACCGGTCACGAAGGGGGTGACCTTGGCGTTCTTGCCGTCGGCATCGGCATGCACCGTCACGACATCGAAGCCGTTTTTCTGGTCGCGGTTCCACGAGCCTTTGCGCGCGATGAAGATGACGTTCTTGTACTCGGCCGGGAACATGTTGCCGGTGTAGAAGTGCAGGCCCATGTTGGCCGCGTGGGCACCCATGGCCTTGACCGGCAGGGTCACGCCGTCACAGGGCTTGTCCTTCTTGATGTCGCGATCAGGAATGCCGTTGGCGTGGCAGTAGGGGAAACCGAAGTTCTGGCCGGTCTTGCTCAGGCGATTGAGTTCGTCTTCCGGGCCGTCATTGCCCATCCAGTCGCGGCCGTGGTCGGTGAACCAGAGCTCCTTGGTGACGGGGTGGAAGTCGAAGCCCTGGGTGTTGCGCACGCCGGTGGCGATGACTTCCATGCCGGAGCCGTCAGCGTTATAGCGGCGGATCTGGGCGTACTCGTTGGTCGGCGGCACGCAGATGTTGCAGGGCGCGCCAAACGGCACGTAGAGCTTGCCGTCCGGGCCGAAGCGCAGGTACTTCCAGTTGTGGTGCTGCTCGGGCGGCAGCTTGAAGGCGGC
>JASJPN010000071.1:0-3370 GCA_031426635.1 Polaromonas sp. | reverse complement strand
GGAATTTTTTGCCGCACTTTGCCGGTCAGTGGGTCAAACACTTGCAGTGATTCGATCTCGTCGTCAAACATCTCAATCCGCAGCGCCATCTCTGAATGTTCCGCCGGAAACACATCAATCGTGTCGCCGCGCACCCGAAACGTGCCGCGCGCAAAGTCCATATCATTGCGTTTGTACTGCATGCGGATGAGCTGGATGATGGCGTCGCGCTGGTTCAGCTTGTCACCCGGGCGCAGCGTCATCACCATTTTGTGATAGGCCTCGGGCTGGCCAATGCCGTAAATGGCCGACACGGTGGCCACAATCACCACGTCGCGCCGCTCCAGAATGCTTTTGGTGCACGACAGCCGCATTTGCTCGATGTGTTCGTTGATGGCCGAGTCCTTTTCAATGAACAAGTCGCGCTGCGGCACATAGGCCTCGGGCTGGTAATAGTCGTAATAGCTGACGAAGTATTCCACCGCATTCTTCGGGAAAAACTCCCGAAACTCGCTGTAGAGTTGCGCCGCCAGCGTCTTGTTGGGCGCAAACACAATGGCAGGCCGCCCCAGCCGCGCAATCACATTGGCCATCGTGAACGTCTTGCCCGACCCCGTGACGCCCAGCAGCGTCTGAAACACCTCGCCGTCATTGATCCCCTCCACCAGCTTGTCAATCGCCTGCGGCTGGTCCCCCGCCGGTGGGTAGGGTTGGTATAGCTCGAATGGAGAATTAGGATAGCTGATGAACTTCCCGGGCGCGGTCAAATCGACCGCCTCTGCAACGGCGGTAACTGCTGCATCTGGGGCAGGATTGGCGACTGGACTGACGACTTTTAGCTTGGGTTTGGGCATGGGCGGATTACTTTGAAATCTATTTTGATATTAGTCTGCTATATATTTAGTAGCTAATTTGGTAATAAATACGCCGGCAATAATCGAATTATTGCGACAAATTACTGTCACAAGTCAATAATTCCGTTCAACTCTTCACAAGCTTGCGCAAACAGCGCGGGCGGGACTTGCTTCCACGGATGCGGCCTAGCTCCTCTGCTGCGCCATGCAAATGACTTGGGTTGATGCGCTAAAACATAGCAAACTTCGCCTTTGGGGGTGACGTATTTAACTGCAAATGGATTGGTTTCGTTAGACGATGCATGCGTCATAGGTAGGCCAATGACCAAGCTGGTGCGCTCATTGAAGGCTTTGGGCGACAACACCAACATGGGCTGCTCGTCCTTCATCTCGGGATCCACTTGCGGGTTGAAGTCAATCCAGATCATGTCCCGCCGCTCTGGCACCCACAGCTTGCTGGTCGTCATTACTTGTTAACTTTCAAAAACTTCCGCACCTACGCGCCCCGTAGTCATGACTTCACCACCGTGAATGGCTGGGTCAAAGGCCTTGAGCTTTTGCTCCAGCGTCAACTTGGGCACACCCACAGCACGCAGAAACACGCCACCCTCCACCACCTCTACCTTGATGGGCAGTCCGCGTGCAAAATGTGCCGCCTTCGCAATGGGCGCGGTGATACGCACACCCAAACCGTTGCCCCATTCCTGGACAACTTGATCAACAGCGATACTTGCATTCATGATGGACTCCTTTGACTCGAATGTTTAAACAAGTTTAAACGATATCAATGAATGCTGCAAAACTATCGGAAATGCAAATAATCACCGGCTACAACCAAATTCCTTAGACATCCCCAGCCGCTGCCAGCGCTTCGGCCCGCAGCCAGGCTGCAAAATCCTGCGCATCGGGATTGCTGGCTGCTCTTGAACCCATCGCCAGGTAGTAGCCGCGCTGCGAGGCGGCCACGCCGCCAAAGGGGGTGACCAGGCGCTGGTCGCGCAGCAATTCGTTGAGCAGCGGGAAGCGGCCAATCGCGACCCCCTGGCCGGCGACCGCCGCGCTGATGGCATCGGCGTACTGGGTGAAGCGCAGGGTGTTTTTGCTGCGCACCTCTGGCAAACCCATGACTTTGAGCCACGGCTCCCAGTCCACCGTGAGTGCCATCGTTTGCGGCATGTCCACGGCCAGCAGGGTGTGGTTGGCCAGATCGGCGGGGGTGTTCAGCGGATGGTCCGGATTGGTCAACAGTTGCGGGGAGCAGACGGGCATCACGGATTCCTCAAACAGCGGTGCGCCCTCACCCGTGCTGGTGGGGCAAAAGCGCACGGCAAAATCAAGCTGGCTGCGTTCCAGGTCTTGCACATCAAACGAGGCAGAAATACGCACATCGACTTGCGGGTGGCTGGCGGTAAAGCGGGCCAGGCGGGGGATGAGCCACAGCGAGGCGAAACCGGGCGTGGTGGTGACCGCCACCTGGCGCATGTGCTGGCGAATTTGGGCGCTGGCACGCACCAGCACGGTGGCATCACGCAGGCGCTCCAGACAATCGACCACGGCACGCCGCAGGGTGCGACCCGCATCGGTGAGGGCCAAAGCGCGGTGCTGGCGCTCGAACAAGGGCACCCCCAGTCCGGCTTCCAGCTGCTGGATCTGGCGACTGACGGCCGATTGGGTCAAAAACAGCTCGTTCGCGGCCAGCGTGAAGCTGAGCGTGCGGGCCGCCGCTTCAAAACTGCGCAGCAGCTCCAGTCTGGGCAGATCCTGGCGTGCAATCAATGTGCTTGTCATGATTTTGGCATTCTCTGTACGCATGTGTGTGATTCCAAATGAACGTTTTATAAAGGCTAATTACAGCAGTATATTCATTCTCACCACGAATGTGAAAGGATTGTTATGAACACCACTCTCTGCCCCGGCAGCCAAACCTCTGCCAGCAACTTCAGCCTGAATTTACGCCGCCAAGCCATGTTCAGCGTGCCTGATGCTGCCAATGTACGCATTGGTTGCGCTGAAGGTTCGGTCTGGATCACGCTGGACAACGATCAGCGCGACATCGTGCTGGATACCTGCGACGTTTTCAGCACCACCGAGCACCGTCGCGCACTGGTCTATGCACTCAAGCCGTCCCGCATTACAGTATCGGCTGTGAAGTCGGCATCAAAGCGCAGCCAAGCGCTTGGTCTGACCCTGGAAATGGCACCGGCCTGATGGATTGCCAGTCCGGATGTGTGACTGAGCCTTAAAAAGAAACGGGTGCCTGCACCCAAACATGACTGCAGACACCCGCCACGCGCCCTGGCGCGTTTTGCGTTCGACATCGACCATGTGGGCCGTCGGGTCACCGAACTTTTGGGTAAATAATGGCGCTTATGTAGCTTAGTGAACTTATGACACAACAAACATTCTTCGGTACGCAACTCCCCATCATCCAGGCCCCCATGGCCGGTGTGCAGGATTACCGCCTGGCTGTGGCCGTGTCCAATGCGGGTGGTTTGGGCTCGCTGCCTGCCGCCATGTTGAGTCTGGAAATGTTGCAC
>JASJPN010000070.1:0-1867 GCA_031426635.1 Polaromonas sp. | reverse complement strand
CACCTTGCCGGAGCTGGGCACCACGTTGTTGTAGGCGCGGGCCAGGCGGGTGATGGAGTCGAGCAAAATCACCACGTCTTTTTTCAGCTCGACCAAGCGCTTGGCGCGCTCAATCACCATCTCGGCCACATGCACGTGGCGGGCGGCAGGCTCGTCAAAGGTGGAGGCAATCACTTCGCCTTTGACAGTGCGCTGCATCTCGGTCACTTCTTCGGGACGCTCGTCAATCAGGAGCACCATCAGGTAGCTGTCGGGGTAATTGGCAGAAATGGCGTGGGCAATGTGCTGCATCATCACCGTTTTACCGCTTTTGGGCTGGGCCACGATCAGGGCGCGCTGGCCTTTGCCAATCGGCGCGATGATGTCAATGATGCGGCTGGTGATGTTCTCGTTGTTCTTCTCGTCGCCTTTGACTTCGCGTTCCAGCTTCATTTGCACGTTTGGAAAGAGTGGCGTCAAGTTCTCAAACATGACCTTGTGTTTGTTCTCGTCAGCACCGCCACCATTAACCTTGTCCAGCTTGTTCAACGCAAAGTAGCGCTCGCCGTCTTTGGGTGTGCGCACTTCGCCTTCAATCATGTCACCGGTGTGCAGGTTGAAGCGGCGTACCTGGCTCGGGCTGATGTAAATGTCGTCTGTCGAGGCGGTGTAGCTGGTGTCCGGGCTGCGCAAAAAGCCAAAGCCGTCTGGCAGAATCTCAAGCACGCCATCAGCAAACACCTGCTCACCGGCGCGAGCGCGCTTTTTGATGATGGCAAACATCAGCTCTTGCTTGCGCATGCGGCCGGTGTTTTCAATTTCAAGTTCTTCGGCTTGTTTGAGCACTTCTGAGACGTGCAGGGCTTTGAGTTCGTTTAAATGCATGGGCTTGGTGCTCTGTGTGTCAGTCTTTGAGTGACTTTTTGAAAACCTGTTGGAAGGCTTGTAGATTAACCCGAGGTGGGCGCGCAGTGAAAATTTGGGGGGTGTTTTGAGTGTGCTAGATAGGCAGCTCAAACTGGAAAAACTAGATGAGGTGCAAAAAGTGTCTGACCAAAGTGCCGCTTCTAGAAGGCTAAATTCCTGCGGCTAAAACTTAATATGGGCTGATTATGACAGGAATTAGGGCAGATTCGCTGTGTCTGCCCTAAGGGTTTCCGAGGGTTTCTAGAGGGTATCCCGTTTCATGTCAATTGTTGGTCAATAAACGCCGTCAGTTGTGACTTGCTCAGTGCGCCCACCTTGGTGGCGGCGAGTTGGCCGTCTTTGAACAGCATCAGCGTGGGGATGCCGCGAATACCAAATTTAGCGGGAATGTCGCGATTTTCATCGACGTTCATTTTGGCGATTTGGAGTTTGGCACCGTAAGTGGTGGCTACTTCGTCCAAAATCGGCCCAATTTGCTTGCATGGGCCGCACCATTCAGCCCAGAAGTCCACCAGCACGGGGGCGGTTGATTGAAGCACGCTGGCTTCAAATGTGGCGTCAGTGACATGTTTGATGAGATCGTTGGCCATGATGGGATTCCTTTTTTAAATTGGCAAATGTGGGTGTGTTGGCTCATGCCGCTACGCTAGATGCATTAGAGTAAGGTTATTGTGACAGAAAGCCAGACCTACTTTGACAGATTCAGCCCCTCAACGCCAAGTTAGCCCCCAGGGCAACCCGAGCGTTTCAGCCTATTGGCAGCAATTGTGCGTCCTGATTCAGCAACAGGCGAGCGCGCGTGGGATTCACCTCACACGCTGCGTGGTGTTGTTGCCCTATGCACAGTTGATGCCACTGGCGCGTCACCACTGGGCGCAGGTGCATCCATCGGGTTTTGTGCCCCAATTTCAAACCACTCAAAACTGGGCCAGCCAAGTGCGTGGTTTCACGCTTGAGGCGG
>JASJPN010000069.1:0-2042 GCA_031426635.1 Polaromonas sp. | reverse complement strand
GCCCCAGTGGTGTGGACTATGGTCATTTGGTCGATATTGGCCGCAAAATTGTCGACGCCAAGGTGGAGCGCCCCGCCTCAGAAAAAGCCCTGCGCTGGGCTTTGAAAGAGGGCTTGAACTCGCCACTCTTTGCGCCCGCCATGAAGCTGGGTCAACTGGTGCGCCCTTTGTTGCCCGCTTCGCTGAAAAACAAAGTGCCCGCCAAGCAGGCATTTGGCATCGTGCCTACCCGTGAACATGCACGCAAAGTGTTGATGCTCGAGGGTTGTGTGCAGCCCGCCATGAGCCCCAATATCAATGCAGCGACCCGTCGAGTGCTCGACGCAGCGGACATCCAAACCCTGGTGGCTCCCAAAGCGGGTTGCTGCGGAGCCGTCAAGTTTCACCTGAACGACCAGGACGGTGGCAGAGCGCAGATGCGCGCCAACATCGACGCGTGGTGGCCTTCTGTGGAATCCAACCTTGTCGAATGCATCGTGATGAACGCCTCAGGCTGCGGCGTCACCGTCAAGGAGTACGGCCACATCCTGCAGGACGACCTGCTGTATGCCGAAAAAGCCAAACGCATCAGTGGCTTAACGAAAGATTTGAGCGAGTTGTTGCCCGATTTGGTGGAGAAACTGCGACCTAAAGTGTCAGTGACATTGGCCGAACAGGTGGCTTTCCACCCGCCTTGCACGCTGCAACATGGGCAGCAACTGCGCGGCGGCGTCGAAGAGCATCTGGGTTCGCTCGGTTTCAAGGTCAGCGTGGCCAGCTGTGAGTCACACCTGTGCTGCGGCTCGGCAGGGACGTATTCGGTGCTGCAACCGGAGCTGGCCTACCAACTGCGGGACCGCAAACTGGGCAATCTGGCGCAACTGCAGCCGGCGGTGATTGTGTCGGCCAATATTGGCTGTATCACACATTTGCAGAGTGGGACGGAGACGCCGGTGAAGCATTGGGTGGAATTGCTGGATGCGGCGTTGATTAGCTGATCTTCAACTCAGGTACAGCAATCACGTATTGCCAAGTCACCTTGTGTTTGGCCGCCAGCTGCGCTTTGATCTCGTTTTCCAGGTTCCACGGCAGGATGAGCATGTAGTCCGGGGTGGTGGTTTCCAGAGCGTCAGCGCCGACCATGGGGATGCGGGAGCCGGGCATGAATTTGTTTTGTTTGGCGGGGTTCAGGTCAATGACGAACTTGACCAAATCGCCCCGCACGCCGGCGTAGTTGAGCAAGGTGTTGCCTTTGGCGGCAGCGCCGTAGGCGGCGACGGTTTTTCCTTCTTCTTGCGCTTGCAGCAAAAATCGCAGCAAATCACGTTTGATTTTGACTGCATCCGATTGCGTTTTACCGTAATAAGCGGCTGTCGTCATGCCTGCCGCTCGCTCACGCTCTAGCATGCTGGCCACACGGGCTTGAGTAGCGTGTTGGCCGGTGCTGGACTTTTGCGCGTAAACGCGCAGGCTGCCGCCGTGGGTGGGGAGTTCTTCCACATCAAACACATCCAGGCCATTGGCTTTGAAGATGGTGCGCACGGCTGTGAGGGACAGATACGAGAAATGCTCGTGGTAAATGGTGTCGAACTGCGCGTTGGTGACCAGGTTCATCAGATGCGGAAACTCGAAGGTCGAGACGCCTTGTGGTTTGAGCAAGATCGCAAACCCGCTGACAAAGTCGTTGATATCGGGCACATGTGCCAGCACGTTGTTGGCGGCGGTCAGGTCAGCTTGCCGGCCCTCGGCGACCAGGCGTTGGGCCAGGGTTTGGCCAAAAAATTCCTGAATCGACTCAATGCCAATGTCTCTGGCGGCCTTGGCGGTGCTGGCGGTAGGTTCAATGCCGTAGCAGGGCACGCCAGCGGCCTTGAAGTTCTTGAGCAAATAGCCATCGTTGGAGGCCACTTCGACCACGCAGCTTTGCGCGTTCAGCCCGAAACGTTCGGTCATGGCCAAGCTGTAGGTTGTGGCGTGTTGCAGCCAACTGCTGGAGAAAGAGCTGAAGTAGGCGTAATCGGCCGAGAACATGGTGTCAAAGCCCGCAAAGTCTTCGGTTTGCA
>JASJPN010000068.1:3662-6573 GCA_031426635.1 Polaromonas sp. | reverse complement strand
TGTCAGCGGAAAATCGTATGCCGTCGGCCTCTATGCGGCAGATACATGGAACATAGCCGGCGACACCTACCTGACTGCGGCCGCGCGTTTCAATCATGCCAAGGTCAGCAATACGATTACCAACTTTGGCGATGCGGGCATCGGCACACTTCGGCTCAAAGAAAGCTTCAACTACAACAGCCTCAATCCCTCACTCGGTATCAGCCAGAAGCTGAGTTCGGCGGTGACCATATTTGGAAACATCGGCCAGAGCAACCGGGCCCCGACCGTGATCGAACTTGGCTGTGCCGACCCGGCTGAGCCCTGTCGTTTGCCAACAGGGCTACAGGCGGATCCTTATTTAAAGCAGGTGATTGCGCGCACGATCGAGGCCGGCATGCGCTGGAACACGACGAATCATTCTGGCATCTCGGCCTCGTTATACCGCTCAGAAAACCGGGATGACATCCTGTTCCGGGCCATCGGAGCCACCGGCCAGGGCTACTTCAGCAACTTCTCCCGTACCCGTCGTCAGGGCGTCGATCTTTCCGGCTATACCAGCGTGGGGCAAGTTGCCCTGCGTGCCAGCTACAGCTATCTGCACGCCACCTATCAGGATCATGGCCTGCTGTTTGGCGGCGACCGTGATGTCGGCGTCAAGCCCGGCGACCGCATCGCCGGGCTGCCTGCCCACACGCTCAAGCTCAATGCCGACTGGCGCGCAGCTCCCAAGCTCGTCATCGGGGGAACCCTGATGACCACCTCCAATCTGGTCACGCAGGGCAACGAAGATGGCCTGGTCGGTCCGGGAACCAACGCAGCCATCGCCGCCAAGGCCAGTGTGAAAGGCTACACGTTGCTCAACCTGCACGCGAACTACGAAGCTACAAAGGGGCTGAATTATTTTGTCAGAATCAATAACGTCTTCAATCGCCGTTTCGAGACCTACGGCATGATGGCGATGAATATGTTTGACCAGTCCGGCAACCTGCTCGATGCCAATTCCTCGGCGGTAGCATCTACCGTCAACCGCTTCATCGCCCCCGGCGCACCCCGCTCCTTCATGGTTGGCCTGCACTACAAGTTCTGATCATCATCTCTTCCCGCATGCCGGTTATTTCCAGAACGCCGGCAACAGCCAATCCCAATCCATTCACGTGGCTCCCCTTTTGCTCAATGCGCCAAAGCCACGCTGCGGATCGTAGCCCCAGCAGGCCAGGCCAAAGCACAGGACCAGCGTGCCCAGAACGATCCACGGCGCCATGCCGGGGTCTTTGTCGTAAATGGCAAAGCGGATCCACTCCACGGCGTAGGTAAAGGGATTGAAGCGGGCGATCTGGTAGACCCACCCGGCCCCGGACTCTTCGAGCTTCCACAAGGGATACAGCGCCGTCGACATGAAGTACATGGGAAAGATCACAAAGTTCATGGTGCCCGCGAAATTTTCAAGTTGCCGGATGTGAACACTCAGCAATAGACCCAGGGCACCGAGCATCAGTGCGGCACCTATCCAGGCCAGCAGCACATGCGGTGTATGGAGGCCGAGTAGCGGCAAACTGGTGCCCAGCAAGGCTGCTACCACGACAAAAGCCAGGGCCTGCACGAGTGAGAGTATGCCCGTGGCCAGCAGCTTCGCTGCCAGTATCCACCAGCGCGGCACGGGGGCGGTCAGCAGCAGGCGCATCAGGCCCATTTCGCGGTCATACACCATGGCCAGTGAAGACTGCATGCCGTTGAACAGCAAAATCATGCCGATCAAACCGGGCGCGATGTAGACGTCATAGGGAATATAAGTGTCGTAGGGCTCGATGATGGCCACGCCAAACACATTGCGAAAACCGGCCGCAAAGACGGCCAGCCACAGCAAGGGGCGTACCAGGGAGGACACCAGCCGTCCATACTGGCGCGAGAACTTGAATAATTCGCGCTGAATCACCGCCCACATGGCCTGCAGCAGGTGGCCCGGGCGCAAGGGGGGGGGCGTGGTCATGGTCTGGCCTGGCACAGTTTTTGGGGTTCGTCGGCGCCCAGGGTGTCCAGGGTGTTGCGTGGGTGCAGGATGCCTTCCAGAGGCAACATGGCCAGCACGCCCTGGCCATCGGTCAGGAGCAGCGGCTGGCGCAGTTGCCGGTCCCAGGACCTGAACTGCAGGGTCACGCCTTTGGAGCCATCGAGCTGGACGGTGCCCAGCACTTGCAGTAACTGGCTGGCGTTGCCGGCAAGGGGCTGCGCGGCTGCCGCCGCGGCAATGGCCTTGCCGGCCATCCAGCTGGCCCAGTCGTGGTCGGTCATGGCCCGTCTGGCCGCTTTGGCGAAGCGACGCGATACCTGGGGCGCACCAAAGCGCTCGAACTGGGCCTGCCAGGCCAGTGCCACCCAGCCGGCATCTCCCACGACCGGGCGCGCAGCAGCGGTGTTGTAGGGCAGGATGCGGGCAAATTCACCATCACTATCAACCACCCAAATGACGTCGTAGCTGGCACCGCCCGTTAATAACAGGGGGTTGGCCAGCTGTCGTTCGCGCGGGTCTCCTGAGAGCTTGAAAGTTTTCCTGGCCACCAGTTTGAGTCCATAACGCTGGATGGCGGCCAGGGCTGCTGCGCCACGTTCCGCATCACGCGCGCTGGGTCCGCTGAGCAGCAGTACTTGCGACCACTTGCGGTTGATCAGGGACTGGGCGATGGCATCGGCGCGCATGCGCTCGCTCGGCAGCACATGGAACACATGGAGGCGGCAATCGCGTTCGCGCAAGCTGTCGGCGCTGGCGCTGATATTGATCACGGGCAGTTTGACCGCATCGGCGACGGTCGTCACCCACTCGGCGGGCAGGTTGATGAGCAGGACTTTGGCCCCCGCTTTCTCGGCCTTCAGTGCGGCGGCGCGTGCCTCGTCCGGCTTTGCCACAGACCGGGTGTCGAGCTGAACTTCCACC